>CAKNHF010000009.1 GCA_930972465.1 uncultured Lachnospiraceae bacterium | reverse complement strand
CAGCTGACGAGATCGCAAAAGAGGCTGACTTCTTCTGCTTCGGTACAAACGACCTTACACAGATGACATACGGATTCTCCCGTGATGACGCTGGTAAGTTCCTCAACGCTTACTATGACGCTAAGATCTTTGAGAACGATCCGTTCGCAAAACTGGATCAGACAGGCGTTGGCAAGCTGATGAAGATGGCTATCGAGTTAGGAAAACCGGTTAATCCGAACCTGCACGTTGGTATCTGCGGCGAGCACGGCGGAGATCCGAGCTCTGTAGAGTTCTGCAACAGCATCGGACTTGACTATGTATCCTGCTCACCGTTCCGTGTACCGGTTGCAAGACTGGCAGCAGCACAGGCAGCAATCGCTCAGAAGAACGCGTAATTGCCGGATCATCTGTTCTGAATTGATCAGAGCTTATATGTTTTCAGGCATATGGAATACAGAAAATCCCGTCTCATATCGAGACGGGATTTTTTATGTGCGCTGACTGCGGTACTGCGTCGGACCGGGGAATTTCCCCTGTCCGAGCCCGAAGAGCGTATACTTTAAGATGAATTGGGATTCTGACAATCAGACCGGTCTGATTGTGCCGCAGCAGTTATACTCCGAATCAATGTTGTGAGCGATAACCCGTGCCTTCAGATTCCTTGCACCGCACATTCCTGTGCCCGAGCTGCAGGTAATACTGAGGTTGTCAGGCAGGACGAAACGGATGCATTTTACCAGGATATCGCGGCAGCCGGAGGAGCTGTGTGCCGGGACCGTGATCGCTTTGATGCCCCGTGTATGCTCTTTTCCGCTGCAGTCGGTCTCGGTCAGGATAATGCCCAGAGCAGTGCGCCTGTTCGGGCAGACATTTTTGATCGTTACGCTGAGCTCCACGATACGCCCGGTGGATTCGAGATAAGTGTCGCCGAGATCTACAGTCAGGAAATCCTCGCATCCGTCTGCAGTGAAATTGATAGGAACCGGACAGGGCTCCGGCGTGATGACGACGCCGCAGTCTACTGTGACGGAAGGATCGGGGAAGGTGACAGCGTTGCCCTCCGTATCTGAATAGGTGATCGACTGATTCACTTTCTTTGTGCCGGAATCCTGGGCCGTATGCCTGAGATAGAACTCCAGGGAGGCTCCTTCATTCCCCGATACACCCAGTTCGTCAATCTTCCACTGCAATGTGGTGGGATTGACTGACAGAGCGGTCCCTTTTGTGGGGGAGGAAATGCTTGCATCTTCTTCTAATATTATATTAGGAAACTGTGAAAACAGGACTGCAAACAGAAAAATCAGGATTTCCTCCCGTCGATGAGTTCATCGTAAGTTACATCGAGCACTTCACAGAGTGCTTTTAACTCAATATCCGTGACATATCTTTTATTGGTCTCAATTCTTGTAATAACATTCTTGTCTATATCATATCCTTTCAACTGCAGCTGATAGGCAAGAAGTCTCTGTGAAAAATTGTTCTTCTTACGCAGCTCGATCAGATTTTTGCTGATCAGATTCTTTTCCCCTGTCTGTGATCGTGGTTTCGGCATATCCTCCATCCTTTCTGCTGAATATATTTGTCTCATTTTTTGCACCATCTTTATTGATTTTATATATGCGGAGCTGTATAATCGGTTGTAAAAGTGATACAAAAAGAGGCATAGATGATAAAAAGCAACAGATTGAAGACAGCTGTTCTGACGGCTGCGGCAACAGGTGCGGTCTGTGTGTCAGTATTCCTGTTTCTGACAGAGCGATACGGATACCGTAAATATGACAATTCGGGAATTCCTGATGCGGTAAGCAGTGTCTGTGAAGGAGGAGAATGCCGTCTCACTGTAGTGGCAAACAGCGGAGAAATTGATGATGAGGGGGAGTTTGCGGAAGAAGTGATAGATATGTGCCGGGAAAATGAATTTCGTTCTCTGCGTTTTTCAACAGATCTGGAAGGGTGGCCGTCCAGCCTGGACATCAGGGTATACCTGCATAAAGAAGACATCGGGAGCAGTGCCCCTGTGATGAGGATCCTCTTTGAACCCCCGGATGACGGAGAAGAGTATGATATAAAAGATGACAGGGAGAAGTACCGGCTGACGATTCAGAGAAAGTAAAACTCTGATGCAAGAATCACAGTTTTATATTATTTTTTTCATAATTCTGTCACAATTTCCTTCTATCTTTTGAAGTGTAAAAAAGAAATGGATCTTCAAAGGGTCCGACAGAAAGAAAAGAGGCAGAGAATTATGGGTGAAGAATATTACAACAATTATAGTAATAACGATATAGAAGGGCAGCCGGTTCCGGAGGGACCGTCACAGAAAAAACAGAGAAAGTCAAAAGAAAAAAAGCCAATGACAACAGGCAGGAAATGGGCATCCGTCATAGCGATGGGGCTTGTTTTCGGACTGGTGGCAGGAGGCACTATGTTCGGTGTTGATGCAGCGGCTGAACGTGTGACAGGGATAGGCAGATCGAATCTGCAGCTCGCCCAGACTCAGGCGACGGACAGCTCGGGATCGGCCGCTTCATCGTCGGATTCTCAGGGGACAGTGGCAGAAGTCGCTCAGAATGCAATGCCTTCTCTGGTAACGATATCTACCATGTCTGTGGAGGAGATGAGAAACTTTTTCGGAGGCACACAGCAGTATGAAGTAGAAGGAGCAGGAACCGGTGTCATTGTAGGCGAAAATGATACGGAGCTTCTGATCGCGACAAATTATCATGTGGTAGAAGGAGCAAACAGTCTTTCCGTTGGTTTTATAGACGAGGAGAGTGTGGAGGCTGAGGTAAAGGGTACGGATGTCGATAATGATCTGGCGGTTGTTTCCGTAAAACTGTCCGATATTCCGGACGATACGATGAATCAGATAAAAATCGCTACAGTCGGTGACTCGGATGAACTTCAGCTTGGTGATCAGGTAGTGGCCATCGGCAATGCACTTGGATACGGGCAGTCTGTAACGAGCGGCTATGTGAGCGCTCTGGATCGTGATCTTACTCTTACCTATGAAGACGGAACAACGATTAATTCAACAGGACTGATCCAGACAGATGCGGCAATCAACTCTGGAAACAGCGGCGGCGCACTGCTGAATATGCAGGGCGAGCTGATAGGAATCAATGAGGCAAAGAGTTCTAACACTTCGTCCGGAGCAAGTGTAGATAATATCGGCTTTGCAATTCCGATCGACAAGGCTCAGAGCAGTCTGCAGGAAATGATGAATCTGGAGACAAGAGAAAAGGTAGATGCAGACCAGGCGTCGTATCTGGGAATTCAGGGATCAGATGTGAGCGCCGAGGTATCAGAGCTTTATGGGGTCCCCTCGGGCGTGGTAGTAGTGGATGTCGTTGAGGACGGGCCTGCAGCCGAGGCGGGAATGCAGAAGGGCGACGTGATCACAGAACTGGACGGACGCAGCATCAGCAGTATGGAGCAGCTTCAGCAGGTGCTTCAGTACTACGCGGCGGGCGAGAAGGTTGACGTAATCGTACAGCGGTCTGACAACGGAGGATATCAGGAGCAGACAATGAGCGTTACCCTCGGATCTGCGGCTGATGTTCAGAATCGGTAAAACGAAGTGAACGTGCGAACATATGGAAAGGGCAGAAAAAGCCGGCGAGAGAATGCAGAGACAGCGGGAGAAATCCTGCGGCCCCTGCATTTTCTGCGTTATATGGAAAAAGGATATTTTTGAAAAAATAAAAGAAATCCAGGGATGGTTGTGATATGATATTACCATGCTGAAATCGTATTGGAGGAGATTGGCAGATATGGAGAAAATTCATGAAAAAATGAAGTACCGCCTTGCTGAAGCGATGAAACACTGTATGAAGCGGTCTCCTGTCGAGAAGATCACAGTAAGGGAAATCACGGAAGAATGCGGTACGACACGACAGACATTCTACCGCAATTTCCGGGACAAATATGATCTGATCAACTGGTATTTTGACAAGATTCTTCTGGAATCCTTCGAACATATGGGAGAGGGACGAACAGTCTACGAAGGGCTGGTTAATAAGTTCCATTACATAGAAGACGAGAAGCTTTTTTTCAGAGCGGCGTTTAAAACAGATGACCAGAACAGTCTGAGGGAGCATGATTTTCGTCTGATTTTGGAATTCTATACTGACCGGATCGAGGAGAAGACAGGGAAAAAGCTGTCGGACCAGCTGAGATTTCTGCTGGAAATGTACTGTCAGGGCTCCATCTATATGACTGTGCAGTGGGTACTGGGACAGATAAAAGGAACTCCGGAACAGATCGCCTCAGCTCTTGTGGATGCGATGCCCGCAGAGCTGGAGCGCGTCTTCAGGCAACTGGAGCTTCTGTGAATTCTGAAAAAGCGGCATAAAGCAATATGGGAGGAGCAATCTGTATATAATGTGACAGATTGCCCTTTTTGTAACTTTTTATTTCTCCCGGCGATTGTTAAAATGTAAACAGAAACAGCCGGGCCATACCGGCAGAATCGACAGAGAAAAGGAGATTGATGACAATGGCAAACAGAATCATGCTGAATGAGACATCTTATCACGGAGCAGGAGCGATTCAGGAGATCGCGGCAGAGGCTAAGGCGAGAGCATTCAAAAAAGCGTTCGTATGCTCCGACCCGGATCTCATCAAGTTCGGAGTCACTGCAAAAGTGACAGATGTGCTTGACAATGCGGGACTGGCTTACGAAATCTATTCCGATATCAAGGCGAATCCTACGATTGAGAACGTACAGCACGGTGTACAGGCGTTCAGAAATGCCGACGCTGATTACATTATTGCCATCGGAGGAGGATCTTCCATGGATACGGCCAAAGCGATCGGAATCATTATCGCGAATCCGGAGTTCGAAGATGTAAGAAGTCTTGAAGGAACGGCCCCCACAAAGAATCCGTGCGTCCCGATTATCGCGGTTCCGACTACGGCGGGAACGGCAGCGGAGGTTACGATTAATTACGTGATCACGGATGTGGAGAAAAAGAGAAAATTTGTGTGTGTTGACCCGCATGATATGCCGGTCATCGCAGTGGTGGATCCGGATATGATGGCTTCCATGCCGAAGGGGCTGACCGCTTCCACGGGAATGGACGCGCTGACTCATGCGATCGAGGGATACACTACAAAGGCGGCCTGGGAGATGACGGACATGTTCCATCTCAAAGCGATTGAGATCATCTCCAGATCATTGAGAGGCGCTGTTGCAAATGAAAAAGAGGGGCGTGACGGAATGGCTCTGGGACAGTATATTGCGGGGATGGGATTCTCCAATGTAGGTCTCGGGATCGCGCACTCCATGGCCCATACGCTGGGCGCGGTGTATGACACTCCGCACGGAGTCGCATGTGCGATGATGCTTCCGATTGTGATGGAGTACAATGCAGACTGCACAGGTGAGAAGTACCGGGAGATCGCAAGGGCAATGGGCGTAAAAGGGGTAGATGACATGTCTGTTGAGGAGTACAGAAAAGCGGCAGTCGATGCAGTGCGTCAGCTCTCCTCAGATGTCGGAATTCCAACAAAACTGGAAGCGGTCAAAGAAGAAGACCTTCAGTTCCTCGCTGAATCCGCATACGCGGATGCGTGTGCGCCGGGTAATCCGAAAGACGCAAGTGTAGAGGATCTGAAAGACCTGTTCCGGAAGATCATGTAGATACAGAAGAAGGTATGCTGCATAGCCGGATAAACGGAAAGAAACTGCCATGAAATATAAAGCTTCGGAAACCGACCTGATTTGAAAACGGTGCCGTCTGAATGCAGACAGACGGCACCGTTTTTCATATCGTTCTGCGGTCGGTTCCCGGAGCTTTTATCCGTTGGGGTAATCCGGAATTTTATACTGGACGTAACCGCATATAAGAGGTAAAATTATAAAAGATAATATTACGGAGAGGGCTCCGAAAAAAGGAGAAAGGAGATAACATTATGAAATCATTTACGTATGTTATCGCCGACAGGGCGGGAATCCATGCAAGACCTGCCGGAACGGTTGTGAAAACGGCGCAGAAGTATGTGTCCGATATTCTGATAAAGAAAGGAGAAAAAGAGGCTGACGCAAAGAAGCTGATGCAGCTTATGGCTCTGGGTGTGAAGTGCGGCGAGGAGATTACTGTGGAAGTATCCGGGGAAGACGAAGAGGCGGCCTGTGCGGCGGTGGAGTCTATTTTCAGGGAACAGCTGTAAAACAATTATGATTGAGAGAAACCAAAATCACAGGGAGGAAGATTATGGGAAATATATGGCATGATATAAGCGAGGACAGGATATTTCCAACGGATTTCATTTCCGTGATCGAGATATCAAAGGGAAGCAAGAAAAAATATGAACTTGACAAAGAGACAGGACTTATTATCCTGGATAGGGTGCTGTATACCTCGACACATTATCCGATGAATTACGGATTTATTCCCCGTACTTTAGGAGACGACGGCGATCCGCTGGATGTTCTTGTCATGTGCTCGGAGCCTCTGGAGCCGCTGACGCTTGTGAGATGCTATCCGATCGGAGTGATGAAGATGACAGACGGCGGCGCAGGCGATGAAAAAGTGATTGCTATCCCGTGGGCTGACCCCACATACGAAGCCTACACTGATATTTCAGAACTTCCGAAACATATATTTGACGAGATCAGACATTTCTTTACCGTATATAAGGATCTGGAAGGAAAGAAGACCGCAGTGAATGAGTTTGACGGAGCACTCGGAGCGGTTCAGGTGATCGAGGAGTGTATTGAGCGTTATAAGGAGAAATACGGGACGAAAGAGACGGAAGAATAATCCGGAAAAATACTACATAGCAGAAAGGCACAGAAAAGGAGAGATGACCTATGGAGAAATTCGGAGATAATATTAAGAAAATCCTGCTTGCCGGGATCGGAGCTGTTGCGGTCACAGCAGAAAAGTCGAAAGATCTTCTTGATGAGATGGTCGAGAAGGGGGAGCTTACTGTTGAGCAGGGAAAGGTCCTCAATGAGGAGCTGAAACACAATATAAAGAAGACTGTAAAGGAAAAGGTCAATGTATCTGTAAAACCGACTTCTCCGGAAGATCTCAGCACGCTTCTTGACAAAATGACACCGGAACAGATCGCTGCGCTGAAAGAACAGATCAGCAGGATGGAAGAGAACACCGAGGCTGGAAAGCAGGGCAGTGAAGAGCAGGAAAATGACCGGGAGAACACAGGCGCGGATGAGTAGTATAGAACCTATCGAATACAATTCAAGGCTCAGGGAGATCACCGCAGTTTTAAGAAAGCACAATATCACCCGAGGTGTAACGCCCAAGAAACTGCGGATGATTATTGAAGATCTCGGGCCCACATTCATCAAGCTGGGGCAGATTATGTCAATGCATTCGGATATACTTCCGAAACGTTACTGCGATGAACTGATGAAGCTGCGCTCGGAGGTAACTCCGATGCCGTTCGAGGAAGTCATAGAGGTAATAGAAGAGTCCTACGGCCGTTCGTGGAAGAGAGTTTTTTCCGAGATCGATCCGGAGCCGCAGGGCTCTGCTTCTATTGCCCAGGTTCACAGAGCTGTTCTGCGCACAGGTGAAGACGTGGTCGTAAAGGTACAGCGAAAAGGAATCTATGAGACTATGGCGAGGGACATCGCGCTTCTTCATAAGGCGGTCAAACTTCTCCCCCCGGTCAGCATAAAAGGAATGGCTGATCTTGATCTTGTGCTGGATGAGATGTGGTCTGTCACAAGAGACGAGATGAACTTTCTGACCGAGGCGTCGAACATGGAAGAGTTTGCCCGCAGGAACAAAGATGTGAACTATGTCGGAACGCCGATACTCTATCAGCAGTTTACCACAGTGCATGTTCTGGTTATGGAATACATTGACGGGTGCGGGATTGATGACAAGGAACAGCTTCTGGAAAACGGGTATGATCTCCGGGAGATCGGAACCAAACTGGTGGACAACTATATCAAACAGGTCATGGACGACGGATTTTTTCATGCGGATCCTCATTCCGGAAATGTAAAGATCCGGGAGGGAAAGATCATCTGGATCGACATGGGAATGATGGGAAGACTGACTGAGCATGACCGTGAGATGATCGGAAAAGCAGTGCAGGGAATCGCACTGAACGATGTGGGGATGATCCTGAATGCGGTCATGGCGATCGGAGAGTTTAAGGAGAAACCGGATCAGCACCGGCTGTATGACGGGATCAGCGCGCTGCTTACAAAGTATGGAAACACCGGGATCGGGAATATCAATATCGCGGAAGTCATGTCAGATCTTATGGATGTGATGAAAGACAACAAGATCAAGATGCCTCATGGACTGACCATGCTGGCACGCGGGCTTACCCATATGGAGGGAGTACTTGCCGATATCGCTCCGGATATCAATATGGTCGAGATTGCCACATCCCATATGGCGGGAAATCTGTTCAGGGAATTTAATTTCAAAAAAGAACTGAAAAGCAGTGGGAAGAGTATTGTAAAGTCACTTCGAAAAGCGCTGGACATTCCCTCTCTGGTGGCGGACATGATGCATGAATATCTGCTCGGAGAGGCAAAGATCACCCTGAATCTGCAGGCCACCAATGATCTCGCCCAGCTTCTCAGAAGACTTGTACGCAATATCGTAATGGGCCTGTGGGTTATGGCTCTTCTGATCAGTTCGAGCATTATCTGCACAACCGATATGACGCCGAAGATATTCGGTATACCCGCGCTTGGAGCATTCGGGTATATACTGGCATTCGTTATCGTGATGTATGTGTTTATAAAGCATATGCTGTCGAGAAAGTGACAGAATATTCAGAAAATGGTACGCATGGGGGTCAGGCCCCTTTGAGTACCATTTTCTGAATTTTCTTGACATAATGAACAACAGGTGATAAAATTCAAAAAACAAAATATTGCTTTAAACCGTTGAAGCGGAGATCAAAGCAGTCATGCGCGCACAGAGAGTCCGGGAAGGTGAGAGCCGGGTCGAGATGCAGTCTGCCAAATGGACCGCGGAGGGCGCAGTCAAAGGATTTTAAGTCTGAGTATTCTGCGACGTGTGGGCATACGTCAGTTGCCGGGGATATGCTGGTATCCCGCAGAGAGCACAGGGAAAGACCCGTGAATCAAGGTGGCACCGCGGAGATTCTATAGAATTACCGTCCTTGACAGAATCAATCATTCTGTCAGGGACTTTTCTTTTGTCCAAAAGTCTGATGTGCACCGGAAAAAGTGCCGGCAGAAATCAGCAGCAAGAAGGAGGCGCTTATGGAAGAGAAGACACTGAAACAGATCATGACCTGTGCACAGGAAGGAAAGTATAGAAGATATCCTGTCAGCAGGGAACTCTATGCAGATGCATTCACCCCTGTGGAAGTAATGCGGTCCCTGCGGGCGGCCAGCAGACACTGTTATCTGCTGGAGAGTGCGGAGGACAGACAGCGGTGGGGGAGATTTTCTTTTCTCGGATATGATCCGGACATGGAGATTACCTGTACGGACGGAATCATGACTGTCACGGAAGGCAAAGAGGAAGAAGAGAAGAAAAGCCGAACCTTTCCTGTTGAGCATCCGGGAAATGTGTTCCGGAAGATTCTGGAGGATTACCGCACGCCTGCGGTGGAGGGGCTTCCGCCTTTTACCGGAGGGCTGGTCGGATATTTCTCATATGACTATATCAAATATGTGGAGCCTTCGCTGAAGAGGGTGCTCTCATCCGGAGAGGGGCAGGAGTTCCGGGATGTGGACCTGATGCTCTTCAATAAGGTGATTGTGTTTGACAATTACAGGCAGAAACTGATCCTGATCACGGGAGTCAGCCTGACAGGAGATCTGGAAAATAACTGTCACAGAGCAGAAGCGGAGCTGGATGACATGGAACGTCTGATCCGAAGCCAGGCAAAAGCGGATTTCCGCCCTCTCGTGCTGAAGGAAGAGTTCCATCCGGCAAAAGGACGGGAAGAATATACACAGATGGTAGAGCGGGCGAAGGAGTACATCCGGGAAGGAGATATTTTCCAGGTTGTGCTTTCCAATCCCATGACAGCGAAGGCAGAGGGAAGCCTGTTTGACACGTACCGGGTGCTAAGGACCATGAATCCTTCCCCGTATATGTTCTATTTTTCCAGCGACGACATCGAGGTTGCCGGAGCGTCTCCGGAGACCCTGGCAAAGATGGTGGACGGCAGAGTGCTCACATTTCCTCTGGCAGGAACAAGGCCCAGAGGAAAGACAAAAGAGGAAGATCTGGCGCTGGAAGAGGAACTTTTAAGTGATGAGAAAGAGCTCTCGGAGCATAATATGCTGGTGGATCTCGGGAGAAATGATATTGGAAAAATCAGCCGGCCGGGCACGGTCCGGGTGGAAAAATATCTGGGAATCGAGAGATTTTCTCATGTGATGCACATCGGTTCGACGGTGGCGGGGCAGATCCGGGGGGACCGGGACAGTGTGGATGTGGTGGACGCGGTTCTTCCGGCAGGAACACTGTCGGGAGCTCCTAAAATCCGGGCGTGTCAGATCATAGCGGAGCTGGAGGAACAGAAGCGGGGCATCTACGGAGGGGCTGTCGGATACCTGGATTTCACCGGAAATGTGGATACCTGCATTTCCATACGGCTTGCATGGAAAAAGAACGGGCGTGTGTGCGTCCAGTCCGGGGCAGGGATTGTGGCAGACAGCATCCCTGAGAAAGAATTTGAAGAATGCCTGAATAAAGCGGGAGCGGTGCTCCAGGCCGTCAGGACTGCACAGGGAGGGCTCAGATGATTTTATTGATCGATAATTATGACAGTTTTGTATATAATCTTTATCAGTTTATAGCGGAAACGGGACAGCAGGTAAAGACCGTAAGAAACGACCGGATTACACCGGAGGAGGTACTGGAGATGAGACCGGATGCAGTGGTCATCTCGCCGGGCCCCGGAAAGCCGGCGGATGCAGGAATCTGCGAAGAACTGATCCGCAAGGCAGCAGGGAAGATTCCCTTGTTGGGCGTCTGCCTGGGACATCAGGCAATTGCCGAGGCGTTCGGAGCCGAGGTGATTCATGCGGGCAGGCTGATGCACGGGAAGACATCTATTCTGACGGATGTACAGGAGAGTGTACTTTTTGAAGGACTCAGAGAACCGATCCGGGTGGCCAGATATCATTCTCTGGCGGTCCGGGCGGACACCATTCCGGAGGAGATCCGGGTGACGGCATGGTCCGAGGACGGAGAGGTTATGGCGATAGAACACAGACAGTATCCGGTATACGGAATTCAGTTTCATCCGGAATCGGTGATGACGCCGGAGGGACACAGGATGATAGAAAATTTTGTCCGCTCAGTCACGACAGGGCAGAGCCGATGCGGGAACGGGACGCCGGAATCAGAATTATAATCATGAAATCAATCCAAAAAACAGGAGGCAGAATATTATGATCAGAGAGGCAATTATCAAACTTTCACAGAAACAGGATCTTACTTACGAAGAGGCAGAGCAGGTCATGAATGAGATCATGGAGGGGCAGGCCACAGATGTGCAGAAATCATCCTACCTCACTGCGCTTTCCATGAAAGGAGAGACCATCGACGAAATTACCGCATCTGCGGCCGGGATGCGCGCACACTGCATCAAGCTTCTCCACAATATGGATGTGCTGGAGATTGTGGGAACCGGGGGAGACGGAGCGAATTCTTTTAATATTTCCACCACTTCAGCGATGGTAATTGCGGCTGCAGGGGTACCGGTGGCAAAGCACGGCAACCGGGCTGCATCGTCCAAATCCGGAGCTGCGGATGTGCTGGAGGCGCTGGGCGTGAAGATTGATCTTCCGCCGGAGAGGAGCGCCGAGCTGTTAAAAGAGATACAGATCTGTTTCCTCTTTGCGCAGAACTATCATATCGCGATGAAATATGTGGCGCCGATCCGGAAAGAACTGGGAATCCGGACCGTATTCAATATCCTGGGTCCGCTGTCCAATCCGGCCGGGGCCAATATGGAGCTGATGGGCGTTTACGAGCAGGAACTTGTGGAGCCGCTGGCTCAGGTCATGGCAAAACTCGGAGTCGTACGGGGCATGGTGGTCTACGGACAGGATAAGCTGGATGAAATCTCCATGAGCGCTCCCACCTCTGTATGTGAGATCCGGGACGGATGGTTCCAGTCCTATGAGATCACACCGGAACAGTTCGGCTACACACGCTGCTCCAAGGAAGAACTGGTGGGAGGAACGCCGGAGGAAAACGCGGAGATCACAAAGGAGATTCTCAGAGGAGAGGAGCGCGGGGGAAAACGCTGCGCGGTGTGTCTGAATGCAGGTGCCGCGATCTATATCGCCGGAAAGGCACAGTCCATGGAAGAGGGCGTGCGTATGGCAGAACAGATAATTGACGATGGCAGGGCATTGAAGAAACTGGAGCAGTTTGTCGAGGAGAGCAGAAAATGAATATTCTGGATACGATTGTAGAGAGAACCAAAGAGAGAATACGGGAAGAAAAGAGAGAGATTCCGCCGGAGGAGATGAGAGACTGGGCGGAAGCGGCAGACCGGGGAGAGAAGGAAAGCCTGCCGGAGTTTGAACGGGCACTGAGAAGGAAAGGACTTTCTTTTATCTGTGAAGTAAAGAAGGCGTCGCCCTCCAAAGGGCTGATCGCCCCGGAGTTCCCATATCTCGAAATTGCAGAGGACTATGAAACGGCGGGGGCGGCGGCTATTTCCTGCCTGACCGAACCTTACTGGTTCAAGGGGAGTGACCGGTACCTGGAGGAGATCGCACGCAGGGTGCATATCCCGGTGCTGCGCAAGGACTTTACCTGTGACGAGTATATGGTATATCAGGCAAAGGCCATGGGAGCGTCAGCAGTGCTTCTGATCTGTGCGGTGCTGGATGACGGAGAACTGAGGGCTTATCATCAGCTTGCCGCAGAGCTTGGCATGGCGGCTCTGGTGGAAGCGCACAGCGCGGAGGAAATTGAGCGTGCGAAAGATGCAGGCGCCCGGATTATCGGGGTGAACAACCGGAACCTGAAAGATTTTACCGTGGATATCGGCCGCAGCATGGAACTTCGGAAGCTGGTCGGACCGGATACCGTGTTCGTATCCGAAAGCGGCATCCGCGGACCGGAGGATATGCGGGCGCTTTATGAGAACGGCACGGACGCAGTGCTGATCGGTGAGATGCTGATGCGCGCACCGGACAGGAGGGAGGCGCTTGAGAGCCTGAAAAAAGCTGTCGTGAAGGAGGCAAAGCTGTGACAAAGATTAAGATCTGCGGTCTGAGCCGCCCGGAAGATATTGATTATGTCAATGAGGCCTGCCCCGATTACTGCGGTTTTGTTATCGGCGTGCCGTCAAGCCGGAGAAATGTTTCTGTTGAGATACTGTACTGCCTGCGGAGACGGCTTTCAGGTGCGGTTAAGGCTATTGGCGTATTTGTCAATGCAGAGGCAGAACTTCCGGCCCGGCTTCTGCAGGACGGCGTGATCTCTGCGGCGCAGCTTCACGGGCAGGAGGACGAGGCGTATATCAGGAGACTCAGAGAGAGGTCCGGAGGGAAGATTATTAAGGCTTTTTCGGTGGAAAGCAGGAAGGACGTGGAGAGAGCATTTGCAAGCAGCGCGGATATGGTGCTTCTGGACCACGGAAAAGGGGGGACGGGAGAGACTTTTGACTGGAGGCTGCTGGAAGACTGCAGCGGAAAAGCAGAGAAACCGTTCTTTCTGGCGGGAGGACTGAATCCGGAAAATATCCCGGAGGCGGTTCAAAGATACAGGCCATACGGCGTGGATCTGAGCAGTGCGGTAGAGACGGGCGGAAGAAAGGACAGAGAGAAAATATTGGCAGCAGTGGCTGCGGTAAGGAGTATGGAGAGATGAAGAAAGGAAGATATGGCATTCACGGCGGACAGTATATCCCCGAGACATTGATGAATGCGGTGACAGAGCTTGAGGAAGCCTATGAATTCTATAAAAAGGATCCGCAGTTTAACGCAGAACTGACGGAACTGTTAAATGAATATGCGGGAAGACCGTCCCGCCTGTATTTTGCCCGGAGAATGACAGAAGACCTGGGCGGAGCGAAGATCTACCTGAAGCGGGAAGATCTGAATCACACAGGAGCTCACAAAATCAACAATGTCCTGGGACAGATCCTTCTGGCGAAGAAGATGGGAAAGACAAGAGTTATCGCAGAGACCGGAGCCGGGCAGCACGGTGTGGCAACGGCTACGGCAGCAGCGCTGATGGGAATGGAGTGCGAAGTGTTCATGGGAGAGGAGGACACAAAACGTCAGGCTCTCAATGTTTACCGGATGCGTCTTCTTGGCGCAAAAGTTCATGCGGTTACATCTGGAACGGCGACTCTCAAGGACGCGGTGTCTGAGACAATGAGGGAGTGGACCAGACGGATCGATGACACGCACTATGTGCTCGGGTCCTGTATGGGACCGCATCCCTTCCCGGAGATCGTCCGGGACTTTCAGTCCGTCATTTCCAGAGAGATCAGGGAACAGCTCTTGGAGAAAGAAGGACGCCTGCCGGATGCAGTTCTTGCCTGCGTTGGCGGAGGATCCAACGCCATAGGAGCATTCTATCATTTTATCGGAGATGAGAGTGTCCGCCTGATCGGCTGTGAGGCGGCGGGGCGCGGCGTCGACACGGCGGAGACCGCGGCCACTATCGCCACCGGGAAGCTGGGAATCTTCCACGGCATGAAATCTTATTTCTGTCAGGATGAGTACGGGCAGATCGCCCCCGTATATTCCATCTCCGCAGGGCTTGATTATCCCGGCGTGGGACCGGAGCATGCATACCTGTATGATAAGGGAAGAGCGGAATATGTGGCCGTAACTGACGACGAGGCGGTTGACGCTTTTGAATATCTGTCCAGGACAGAGGGGATCATTCCCGCCATCGAGAGCGCCCACGCGGTGGCCTATGCAAGGAAACTGGCGCCGGAGATGGGAAAAGATCAGATTATGGTGATCAACATTTCCGGCCGGGGCGACAAGGACTGCGCCGCGATTGCAAGATACAGAGGGGAGGATATTCATGAGTAGGATACAACAGGCATTTCAGGAGAAAAAAGCATTCATTCCATTCATCACCTGCGGGGATCCGGACCTTGAGACGACGGAGAAGCTTGTTTACGCCATGGAAGAAGCGGGAGCCGCACTGATCGAGCTGGGAATTCCATTTTCCGATCCGACGGCCGAGGGACCGGTCATCCAGGAAGCAAGTCTGAGAGCGCTCACGGGCGGGGTGACTACGGATAAGATCTTTGACATGGTGAAACGGATCCGGCAGAAGACCCAGATCCCGCTGGTGTTTATGACCTATGCCAATGTGGTCTTCTCACGGGGAATCGGACATTTTGCGAGACAGGCGGCGGAGGCCGGAATCGACGGACTGATCCTTCCGGACGTGCCGTTTGAGGAGAAGGAAGAGTTTGACGGACCCTGCAGGGAGTATGGACTGGATTTCATCTCTCTGATCGCGCCTACTTCCCATGAGAGGATCCGGATGATCGCAGAAAAAGCGTCCGGATTCGTCTACTGTGTGTCTTCGCTGGGGGTGACCGGGACGAGGAGCAGCATCACCACAGATACGGGAGCAATGGTGCGTGTGGTAAAAGAAACGAAAAACATTCCATGCGCAGTCGGATTCGGAATTTCTACGCCGGAACAGGCTTCGAAGATCGGGGCTACCGCGGACGGCGTGATCGTGGGCAGCGCCATCGTGAAACTGTGCGGACAGTACGGAAGAGAGTGCGTGCCGCATGTGGCGGAATATGTGAAGAAAATGGCGGCGGCGCTGGAAAAGCAGGAGCAGCCGTCTCCGGACAGAAGCAAATGCGTGAATTAAAAAATTGAATTCCGGACTTTTTTAGCGAAAAGAGATATGCTATAATAATGGCGCCGGCATACTGCGGGAGACATCCTGATATGCCGGCGCGTATTTGAATGGATTGCTGTAATGCGGCTGATATCGGGAGAAACTTTCCGGGGAGGACGATATGAAAAAGAACAGAAAAGATCCGATAACCAGAAGTTTTGGATATGCGTTCGAGGGGATCCGTACGGGGATCCTGAAGGAGCGGAATATGAAGATTCACTGTCTGGCGGTGATACTGGTCACTGCGGCAGGCACTTTCCTGGGACTGAGTGCAGTGGAGTGGTGCATCTGTCTCCTTCTGTTTGCCCTGGTCATCTCGCTTGAGCTGGTCAATACCGCAGTGGAAGCTGCGGTGGATCTGGTCACTGAGGAGCGGAAACCTCTCGCAAAGATAGCAAAGGATACCGCGGCGGGCGCGGTGCTTTTTGCCTCTCTGGCTGCCGTGATCATCGGCTGCATTATTTTTATCCCGTATCTTGCTGATCTGTTCCTGTAAAGGTACGGATGCATGCAGAGGCGGCATTTATGAGCAGGAGAGAGACTGCAGGAAAGGAATTTTACTATGAGTGAAGAAAAGAAAAATACAGCTGTTACGAAGAAAGAGACACTGACAGCGCTGAGGAATCCGGGAGAACTGTATGTCATCATGTCAGGAGCGACAAAACAGCCGTTTGTAGTCTGTGATCCTGTTACTTTTGATGATGAAGTGCTGTTGTTTTACCGCTCTGAGGATGCAAAGTCAGAAGCAGAACATCTGGCGGAACAGCGGTACCGGACAGTGGTGGCAAAGATTGAGGAAAAGCAGCTGCTGGCATTTTACTCCAGCCTTTACCCAAAGGGAGTGAACTGCCTGATGGTCAATCGGGGAACGGACACAGAGATCAGTGTTCAGCTCGCTGAGCTTGTAACAAGACCCAATGCAGATAAGCTTCCGGAAGGAAAGAAGCTTATTGAAAATCCGGCACTTTATCTGACCGCCATGTATTTTATGCAGGAGATGAGAAGACAGGAGAAACCGGAGCTGACGGATGAGCTGAAGGAACTTCAGGAAGAGCTGCTTGCCCACTACAGAGACGGAGTATTCCTGTTCGGAATGGAGGAAGATAATAAAGTACCTGTTCTCAAACAGAAGAACGGGATGATTTATCAGCCGGTATTTACAGATGTGATAGAATTTCAGAAGTTTAACAGAGAAAAAAAGTTAAAGCCTATGGTCGTGAAGGCTGAAAAGATTCCGGAGATCCTTGCACCTGAAGTAAAAGGAGTTGTGATCAATCCTCTCGGAGTCAACGTACAGCTTCAGGTCGCGCGCAGGAACAGCAGTCCCGCGGAGCAGCAGACCGGGCCGGAACAGTAAGGAATGCAGGACAGTGCAGCAGTACTGTCCATTCCTTTTTTCTATGAAAAAACGACCTGAAAAAGGAGAGAAAGACGTGGAGAGAATACAGAAGATAGGAATTCCGCGTGGACTGATGGCATACCGGAGCGGCATGCTCTGGAAGGAGTTTTTTGAGGGACTCGGATATGAATGTATTTTCAGCCCGGAAAGTGACCGGCGGATACTGGAAAAAGGAACCGGGAGGGCGATCGATGAGACATGCCTGCCTTTTAAAATGTATCTCGGGCATGTTATGGAGCTGATCGGGAAATGCGATACCATCTTCGTTCCCCGTACCGGCGGGTACCGTACGACTGAGAAGATGTGCACGAGATACGAGGCGCTTCCGGACCTGGTCAGAAACATTTTCAGAGATGAACAGGTAAACATCCTGACAGTCAGCTATGACTGGTATAACCGGACAACGGAAGAGAAAGTATATCTTGAACTCGGACTGAGCCTCGGAAAGACAAAAAAACAGGTGAAAAAGGCGTATTCTTCGGCAAAGAAACATCAGGAAACCCGGCAGAAGAACAGGGAAAAAGCGCAGCTTAAACTTCTTGAGAGCGAAAAGACCAGAGTGCTTCTGGCCGGACATCCATATGTACTGCACGATGCATACATGGGCGGTGAGCTCGTACGGATTCTGGAGAATCTCGGGGCGGTGGCCCTGTATACGGATTATGTGAACAGGGAGAATGCCCTGAAAAGAAGTTATGAGTTCTCCCGGATTATGCCGTGGATCATCAACCGGGAGATGACCGGAGCCACGATGCTGATGAAGAAAAAAGTGGACGGCATTGTGATAGTAAGCGCCTATCCGTGCGGTCCGGATTCCCTTGTCAACGACATGCTTGTGAGGAGGCTGAAGGATGTTCCGGTGCTGAATCTTACGCTGGACGCCCAGAGCGGCACGGCGGGGCTTGAGACGCGGATGGAAAGCTTTATAGACATTATCAGATATCAGAAGGCAGGCGGCTATGGAAATCAGAATTGACGACAGAAAAAAAGTGGCGTTCCCCAGATTTAATCATTATGACTACGCCATACGGTACATTGTGGAACAGGGATTGGAAGCCGGATTTGTGCTGCTCCCTCCGGCAACGAAAGAAACCGCTGATCTCGGAAGCAGATACAGTCCGGACTATGCCTGCGCGCCATTCAAGCACACTCTCGGAAGTCTGATTGAAGCCGTGGAGGCCGGAGCAGACATCCTGGTTGAGACAGGCGGGCTTTGCAGGCTGGATTACTACGGGGAGCTGCAGAAAGAGATTCTCCGTGAACTGGGATACCGGTGTGAATTTATCAATCTGGCGGAGTATATGGGAGGAAAGAAGAAGGAGTGGCTCCGGCTTGCGAAACATATCAATCCGAAACTGAATCCGGCAAAATTCGTCACGGGCGTATATGAAGGTGTGAAAATGGCGGAATATATTGACGAGATCGAGGCCGCCTATTTTAAAAATGCGGGATTCGAGGCTGAGGAGGGGAGTTATAAAAAGGTTTACCGCCAGTTCCTTCTGGAAATGCAGATGGCTGAGAATAAAAACGAGATAAGAGCAGCTTATCAGAAAGCCAGACAGGCCATGAGCGGTCTGGCACAGAGAATTCCCGAGAATCCGGTGCGCATCGGCGTCGTGGGGGAATATTATACTGTTATGGACGAGCATTCGAATCAGTACCTTCAGGAGAAACTGATCCGTCTGGGGGCCTCGGTTCACCGTTTTATGAATGTCACCAACTGTCATTTCAGAGCCAAAGCTTCCACCATGCTTCCGAAAATAAGTGAATATGCGCGGTACAGTATGGGACCCACGACCACATGGACGATCAATTCGGCGCTGGATTATGCGAAACGCGGATTTGACGGGATCATCCATGTAAAGTCCTTCGGATGCACTCCGGAGCTGGATGCGATCCCGGTGCTCCAGAACATAAGCAGGGATTATCATATCCCCGTGCTCTATCTCAGTTATGATATGCAGGACAGCGATACAGGACTGGATACGAGACTTGAGGCATTTTACGATATGCTTGAGAGAAAGAAGAAGGTATTGCAGTAATGAAGAGGAAAGCTTATCTTGGGATCGACATCGGTTCCATATCGACAAAAGGCGTTATTATAGATGAAAACAATAAAATTCTGGCGGAATGCTATCTCTGGACGGAGGGAAATCCTACGGAAGCGACAAAAAAAGTGCTGCTCTCTCTGAAAGAACAGTTTGATCCGGAAAGGTACAGGATCGTATCTTCCGGAACAACGGGAAGCGCCAGAAAACTGGTCGGGAGCATGATCGGCGCAAAGATGGTAAAAAACGAGATCACAGCACATGCCGTAGGTACAACGACGCTTCATCCGGATGTGCGCACTATCCTGGAGATCGGCGGACAGGACTCCAAGATTATCTGTGTTGAGAACGGAGTCGCGGTGGACTATGCGATGAATACGCTCTGCGCCGCGGGAACGGGGGCATTTCTGTCAAGTCAGGCTCACAGGCTGGGAGTCGAGGTGGAAGAATTCGGGGAGATTGCACTCAGGGCAGCAAAAGCGGCTCCGATTGCAGCCAGATGTACCGTGTTTGCAGAATCTGATCTGGTACATAAGCTGCAGGTGGGATGTCCCAAGGAAGAAATCATCGCAGGGCTGTGCAAAGCGGTTGCAGGAAATTACCTGAACAATGTGGCGAAAGGAAAGAAGATCGTTCCGCCGGTTGTCTTTCAGGGCGGAGTCAGCAAGAATGCGGGTGTGGTCCGGATGTTTGAGGAAGAACTGGGAATGCCGGTACTCGTAGATGAAAACGGGCATCTTATGGGCGCTTTCGGTATTGCGGTACTGGCAAAGGAAAGCCAGAAAGAAGGAGAATTCTCGTTTGATGTGGCGGACATGGAGTTCCGGACAAGAGAAGTCACCTGCGGGAAATGCGCGAACCACTGTGAGATCATCTGTGTGTACAGAGACGGGGAGCTGATCGATTCCTGGGGAAACCGGTGTGACAACGGAGCGATAAAGAGCAGATAAAACGGCAGACAGAGGGAGGAATTCATATGCCAGTATTTGATTTTAATAATTCAGAGGATCAGACAAAGGATCCGGTGTGCACTTATTCGGTATTCCGCAGCAATGTATCTTCGGCAACCCCGGAGCATCCTATCCTTGTCCTGGACAGTCGGGGAAAAGAACTGAAGCATCATGCCCGCGGCGTGTTTACCAATCCGGTGAAAAGAACGGCTTTTGAGGCGGAAGGAGACAACGGAGTAGTCAGCACGGATATCCTGCAGATTGACGCGCGGTTTGTGAGTCTTCTGAAATGGCTCGGAGAGAACCATATCAATGTATGCCTTTCAGGCGCTGTCCGTGAAGACGGATATGCGGTGTACAAGATACGTGAGATTGCTTTCGGCGGAGGAAAAAAGCTCTCTGCGGAAGACGGCTTCCTTCAGTTTATGATCGAGAGGCTTCTCTCCAGCGACGCGCCGGCGGAGGAGGCGGAAAACGAGGATGAGGAAGAGACCGGGGACAGCATGAAGCTTACCAGCATTCAGAGCATTACGGATTTTATGAACTGTGCGGGAAGGACTCTGCCGGATAATATCCGTCTCTGGGCCAGAAGAAATCTTGCTGTGGCACGTTCTCATGAAGTATCGGCGGAAGAGCGGAGACATGCGCAGCGCGCGCTGTCTATCATGATGAATATTCAGTGGAAAAGCAATTATTTTGAGTCTATTGATGTGAATGAGGCTCGCAGGATACTGGATGAAGAACTCTATGGCATGGAGCGGGTGAAACAGAGAATTATAGAGACGATTATCCAGATCAACAGGACTCATACGCTGCCGGCATACGGACTGCTGCTGATCGGACCGGCGGGAACGGGAAAATCCCAGATCGCCTATGCGGTGGCCAGGATCCTGAAACTGCCGTGGACTACTCTTGACATGAGCTCGATTAATGATCCGGAGCAGCTCACCGGAAGTTCAAGAATCTATGCCAATGCCAAACCGGGCATCATCATGGAGGCTTTCTCCATGGCCGGTGAGTCCAGCCTGGTCTTTATCATCAACGAGCTGGATAAGGCGGCTTCGGGGAAAGGAAACGGAAATCCGGCGGACGTCCTTCTGACTCTGCTGGACAACCTCGGGTTTACGGACAATTACATAGAATGCATGATCCCGACCACCGGGGTCTATCCGATCGCTACCGCAAATGACCGGGATCAGATCAGCGCTCCGCTGATGTCGCGGTTTGCCGTGATTGAGATTCCGGATTATACACCGGAGGAGAAGAAGATCATTTTCTCACGGTATGCGCTGCCGAAGGTCATGAAAAGGATCGGCATGAGGGAGCGGGAATGTATGCTTACCGAGGATGGACTGGAAGCTGTTGTCAGCCTGTATGCAGATACAAGCGGTATCCGGGATCTGGAGCAGGCGGCAGAGCATCTCGCCGCGCATGCACTGTATCAGATAGAAGCGGATCATGTGGATTCTGTGATTTATGACGGCAGAATGGTGAGGGAACTCCTTCCGTGATATTTTGGACATTGTCATTCCGGTTCCGGATTGATATAATTACAGGAGGAGTCTCTGTTGAAATACCAAAGAATTAGGAAGAAACGATCATGGCAATAGTATTGTATATTAGAAAAGATTATTTCAGAGGTGTCACTCTGTCTGATAAAAGTGCGCATATTCTGGAATTTCACTATAAGGGAGAAAATGTGGATGTATTTGAGAAAGGTGTACAGGTCTTTCATCTGCAGTATTTCCTTGAGAGTAAATTCAAAGCAGATATACTGGACTTCTATGTTCCGGATCTCACCCTTCGCGGACAGGGATACGGAAAGGTGTGCATGCTTGAGATACTGGATCAGTTAAAAAAGAGACAGGTAACACTGATCAAGGCGCCTCTGGGATATGATATGGCTCCGGTGGGATATACCGGGCCGGATCAGTATCTGAAACTGATAACGGAGTTTTATGAGAAAACGGGATTCTCTATCAGCGGCGACGGAGATGCCGCGATACAGATTCTCGGTTAGTGTACCGTCTTATTCACGTTTCATATTCTAATGAAAACGAATGAGACGATGCATGGAAAGAGAAAGAACTGACAGTAGTTGGACAGATTGCACAGTTATTTCCGCAGTAAATTGGTCAAAATTACAGGGTTGACTATTCGGCACGATTTTGTTTATACTAGACGTGGAAAATGAATACGCGATAGTGTGTTACTGTAAGGCAGGCATAAACTATCCTTTGGTTCCACTTTATAAGTGGGGAAAAGGTTTAGTTTATGCTTTTTTTGCGTACAAGCTTCAAGCCCTGCACCTGTCCGAAAAGCCGTGTGGAAAGCTGGCTTTCCGAAACGGCTCTTCGGACAGGTATTGGGCGCAAGCCCGCGACCGAGACGAAGCGGAGCGGAGTCGAGGTGCGCAGCAGGGCTTGAAGCGAATGCAGGATGCACCAGTCCGGAGGCGCAAGCCCGCGACCGAGACGAAGCGGAGCGGAGTCGAGGTGCGCAGCAGGGCTTGAAACGAATGCAGGATGCACCAGTCCGGAGGCGCAAGCCCGCGACCGAGACGAAGCGAAGCGGAGCCGAGGTGCGAAGCAGGCATGTATCGCAGTATTCAGAATGAGAGTTCAAGAAGGAGGAAAGACACATGAAAGACAAAATTTTTGGCGTTTTGCAGAGAGTCGGACGGAGCTTTATGCTCCCCATCGCAATCCTCCCGGTAGCAGGCCTGCTTCTGGGAATCGGAAGTTCTTTTACAAACGCGACAACCATCGAGACGTACGGTCTGCAGGCAATACTCGGTGAGGGGACCATACTGAACGCTCTGCTCACGATCATGAGCCGGGCGGGAAATATTATCTTTGACAACCTGCCGATTATATTTGCGGTAGGTGTAGCGATCGGTATGGCGAAGAAGGAGAAGGAGGTTGCGGCTCTTGCGGCAATGATCTCATTCTTTGTCATGAATGCGACGATCAGCGGCATGCTGACCGTGCGGGGAGAGATTCTCGCCGACGGAACAATAGCCGAGGATGTGCTGAGCGGAACCATTGTGAGCGTGTGCGGCATCCAGACGCTTCAGATGGGCGTGTTCGGCGGTATAATCGTAGGTCTCGGCGTCGCGGCACTGCATAACAGATTTTATAAGATTCAACTTCCGAACGCGCTGTCATTTTTCGGGGGATCAAGGTTTGTGCCGATCGTTTCAACCATTACATACGTAGGCGTCGGTATTCTGATGTACTTTATATGGCCGGTCGTACAGAACGGAATCTACGCTCTGGGAGGACTTGTCACAGGCACAGGATACCTGGGAACCCTGATCTTCGGTATTATCAAACGTGCGCTGATTCCATTCGGCCTGCATCATGTCTTCTACCTTCCGTTCTGGCAGACAGCAGTGGGCGGTACCATGGAAGTGGCAGGACAGATTGTGGAGGGAGGACAGAATATCTTCTTCGCACAGCTTGCCGATCCGACCACAGTACATTTCAGCGCGGATGCGACAAGGTACTTTTCCGGTGAGTTTATCTTCATGATCTTCGGACTTCCGGGAGCGGCGCTTGCCATGTACCGGTGCGCGAAGCCGGAGAAGAAGAAACAGGCCGGAGGTCTCCTGCTCTCGGCGGCGCTGGCGTGCATGCTGACAGGAATCACAGAACCTCTTGAGTTCTCCTTCCTCTTCGTTGCGCCCATCCTGTTTGTTGTACAGGTAATTCTGGCCGGAGCGGCATACATGATCGCACACATACTGAATATTGCGGTGGGACTTACATTCTCAGGCGGTTTTCTGGATCTGTTCCTCTTCGGCATTCTTCAGGGAAATGCAAAGACCAGCTGGCTTCGGATCATTCCGGTAGGAATTATTTACTTTATTCTGTATTACGTGATCTTCACGGTGCTCATTAAGAAAATGAACCTGAAAACACCGGGACGGGAGGATGACGATGCGGAGACAAAGCTTTATACAAAGGCTGACTATAAGGCAAAACAGGGACAGACAGGAGACGGCGCGGCGGCGTCTGCCGGAGACGAGAGAAGTGTTCTTATCACACAGGGACTTGGCGGAAAGAAAAACATTTCAGATGTGGACTGCTGTGCGACAAGACTGCGCTGTACCGTCGTAAAGCCGGAACTCGTAAACGAAGCAATACTCAAAGCCACCTCTCCCTCGGGAATAATCAGAAAAGGCCAGGGAATCCAGATCATCTACGGGCCTTCTGTATCTGTTGTCAAATCCAATCTGGAGGATTATCTGGAAACTGCTCCGAACGAGGAATATATCTCTGAATCTGAACCGGCCGAGGCGTCTTCAGAGCCGGCTTCGGGAAAGGATGATGCAACAGATGCCGGGGCGGCATCCGGGGAATTGAAGGTGAAGAAGGTGCTCTGTGCTCCTGTATCCGGGGAAGCGGCGCCGATCACCGAGGCATCTGACGAAGCATTTGCAGGGAAGATGATGGGTGATGGGTATATTATAAGACCGGCAGAAGGGATGACTTATGCCCCGGAGGACGCGGAAGTTTCGTTCGTATTTCCGTCAAAGCACGCGGTAGGTCTTAAAGGCAGCGATGGGACAGAATACCTGATCCACATCGGAGTGGATACGGTCAACCTGAACGGAGAAGGCTTCGAGGCATTCGTAAAAGACGGTGATCAGGTGAAAAAGGGTGACAAGCTCATAGGGTTTGATATAAAATATATCAGAGAACATGCAAAATCAGATGAGTGCATCATCGTATTTACAAGTCTCCAGGAAGGAGAGGAGATCCGTCTTACAAAATCCGGAAGAGTTGCAGAGCTGGATGAAGTTGCGGAGATCGCAGGCTTCTGAAATGGAACGGACGGGGCACCGGGGAGACGAACAGAATCCGATGCCCCGCAGCGATGAAAGACAGACAGAAACCAGGGGGGCAGGGAAGGATGTATCGGATCATCAAAGTGCTGAATAATAACGGACTGCTTGTATATGACGAACGGGCGAAGAGGGAGCTGATCTTCCTCGGAAACGGAGTAGGGTTCGGGAAAAGGCCAACAGAAAAGCTGGCTGACATAAAAGGGGCGAAAGTATATTCTCTCGTCACCAGACAGAAGAACCAGTCCGTGCTTAAAGTAGTCAACGGGATCAGCCCCGAGTTCATCGAGGTGGCGGGCCGGATAATTGAAGAGGCTGAGAAAGTTTTTCATGAGGTGAATCACGAGATTCTTCTTCCCATGGCAGATCATATCGCACTTGCAGCGAAGCGGGCCAGAGAAAACCGCCAGATGGCGAATCCCTTCACTCCCGATATCCGGGTTCTGTTCTCCGGAGAGTATTCTGTGGCGCTTAAAGGCAGAGATATTATACGGGAGATGACAGGATGTGAGATCACAGATGATGAGGTGGGATTCATCACGCTTCATATACATGCGGGGCTCTCCGATGAACAGGTGTCTGTGGCTCTTGATACGACCCGGATTATCAATGAGGGGATCGAGATGATCGAGGAGGCTTTCGGCCAGAAGCTGCCAAAAGACTCCCTGGCCTATACCCGTCTGATGAGTCATCTGTATTATATGATTGCCCGAACACGCCGCGGCGAGACCACGAATGTGGACTTTAATGATTTTATTTTTACAAATTACCCGAAGACCGGAGAGACGGCCCGCGCTGTGTGCCGGTTTATGGAAAAGGAGCTGAAAAAACCGGTCGGAAAAGAGGAGATCGGGTTCCTGGCCATTCACATTCAGAGAGTGATCTCTCCGGAGACGGTATAATCCCCGGCCCTTTGACGCGGACCGGAACCATGAGGAAAATGTACAAGAGAAAATTGAGACCTGCGGTTGTGCAGAGAAAGAAAATCGTCTATACTCTTTTCAGAGTATAGGCGATTTTTTAGGAGGTCTGCAGCATGTACAGGATACTGATTATAGAGGACGACCTGGCGATGGCCCGGGCGATACAGAAGGAAATGACAGCGTGGGGGAATGAAGCGGAGTATGTGCAGGATTTCCGCGGTGTGATGAAGACTTTTGCGGAATATGATCCGCATCTGGTGCTTATGGACATTACACTTCCGTTTTACAACGGCTACCACTGGTGCAGTGAGATCCGCAAAGTATCGGATGTCCCGGTCATATTTATCTCTTCCGCGGCGGACAATATGAATATTATCATGGCGGTGAATATGGGCGGAGATGATTTTATCGCAAAACCTTTTGACCTGGGAGTTCTGACGGCGAAGACACAGGCGGTTCTTCGGAGGACCTACGATCTGTCCGGCAAAGTCCCCATCCTGGAGCACAGGGGAGCAATGCTGAATCTGTATGATACCTGTCTGACATATGAGGGGAAGAAGATCAGTCTGACCAGAAATGAGTTCCGGATTCTGCAGACACTGATGGAGAACAAAGGCCGGCTTGTGAGCAGGGACACGCTTATGACAAAACTCTGGGAAACAGATGATTATATTGAGGAGAATACTCTCACGGTCAACATCGCGCGTCTCAGGAAGAAACTGGAGAGTTCCGGCCTGAAGGATTTTATAACTACAAAAGTGGGAGAAGGCTACATCATTGAGAAGGAGCAGGGCATCAGATAAATGAAAGATTTACTGAAATATATTTACAGCAGAAGAAGCTGTATTCTGTGGGGACTTGCCTGTACGGCAATATTCGGTGCGGTTTTTGCACTGTACGGCATCGATATGCGGGTAATCGGTTATCCTCTGCTTCTTTGTACGGTAGTTACGGCGGGATTTTTCCTGCGGAAATTTCTGCGGGAGAAAAGAAAACACAGGGAACTGGAGGCCCTGTACGGGGCGGCGGATGTGGAAAGTGACAGCCTGCCGGTCCCGGAAAACAGGGCGGAGGAGGATTACCAGGAGATTATACGCGGCCTGCAGACGGCACTCCGCAGAGAAAAAGAGACACAGGAAGAGGCCCGCAAAGATATGGAAGATTATTATGCCATGTGGGTTCATCAGATCAAGGCCCCGATTGCCGTCATGAATGTTCTGCTTCAGCAGGACGATACCGCGGAGAACCGGGAACTCCGCGCTGAACTTTTTCGGGTGGAGCAGTATGCGGACATGGCGCTGAGCTATGTGAGACTGGGGGGAGGAGGTTCGGACCTGGTCATACAGGAATATGCGCTGGATGGAATTATCCGGAAAGCAATCCGAAAATATGCCGGTCAGTTTATCCGCAAAAGGATCCGGCTCGTATATGACGGAACGGACGAGCGGGTGCTGACGGATGAAAAATGGCTGTCTTTTATTATTGAGCAGCTTCTGTCCAATGCGGTCAAGTATACGGCAGAGGGAACCGTGACCATCTCAGTGGACGGACAGAAGAAAATGGCGGTTGCGGACACCGGAATCGGCATAGCTTCGGAAGATCTGCCGCGTATTTTTGAGAAAGGATATACAGGGTATAACGGAAGACTGGATAAAAAGTCCACCGGAATCGGGCTTTATCTGTGCAGAATGACAGCAGACCGGCTGGGACACAGACTTACGGTGGCGTCAGAGCCCGGAAAAGGGAGCAGATTCACGATAGATCTCAGGTCTTATCCTCTCCGTACGGAGTAGGCGCTGCATAATGACGGGAGAGGATATGCTGCTGATCCAGGGATATGAAAACCGCGGGGCGCGTCAGACATTACAGAAATGTCACATGGGACGGCCGGAATGTCACAGGATTCGATGTCGGCATTCCGGCTGTCCCTGTTATACTGATTTTCGGAAAGAGAGCTCAGGAGGAGCACTCGGTAACAAATCAAAAGGAGGTCATGGAAATGACTGTTTTAGAAGTGAGAAATCTGAAAAAGATATACAGACCACGGTTTGGAGGGAATCAGGTACAGGCACTCTCCCGGGTGACATTTTCTGTAGAAGAAGGTGAATATGTAGCGATCATGGGAGAGAGCGGCTCGGGAAAACCACGCTCCTCAATATCATGGCGGCGCTGGACAAACCTACGGAAGGAGAGGTGTATCTGGACGGAAAACCTCTGTCATCGGTAAAGGACAAAGATATTTCGGAGTTTCGCAGGGATAATCTGGGATTCGTGTTTCAGGAGTTCAATCTGCTGGACACATTTAACATCAGAGACAATATACTGCTTCCCCTGGTTCTTAAAGGGCTTTCCTATAAGGCAATGCCGCAGAAGCTTCTTCCCATTGCCAGAGAACTGGGAATCGAGAGTCTGCTCGACAAATATCCCTATGAAGTGTCCGGAGGACAGAAGCAGAGAGCTGCTGCGGCCCGGGCGCTTATAACGGATCCCCGGATTCTGCTTGCCGATGAGCCTACAGGCGCTCTGGACTCCCGGTCCACGGACGAACTGCTGGCCCTGTTTGCGAAGATCAACAGCAGGGGACAGACGATTCTCATGGTTACACATTCCGTAAAAGCGGCCAGCCGCGCGGGGCGAGTGCTCTTTATCAAGGACGGCGAGGTGTTCCATCAGCTGTACAGAGGAGATATGACGGATGAACAGTTCTATCAGAGGATATCTGACACTCTGACCATGCTTGCGACAGGTGGTGAGAGACGATGAAGAGAGGACTGTATATCAGGCTTGCGGCCACGGGAATATCAAAAAACAAGAAACTCTATTACCCCTATATTCTGACCTGTATCTGTATGGTCATGATGTATTATATCGTCTCCTTTCTGTGCAGGAGCGAAGAGTTCCGGAAAGTTCCGGGAGCGGAGACGCTGCAGAGTGTCCTGGGATTCGGCGTGATTGTGATCGGACTGTTCTCTCTGATCTTTCTGTATTATACGAACTCTTTTCTGATCCGGAGGCGGCAGAAGGAATTCGGTCTCTACAATATTCTTGGAATGGGAAAGCGTAATCTGGTGAAAATCCTCCTGTGGGAGAACATTCTGACTGCAGCAGTTTCTCTGGTGTCGGGTCTTGCCTGCGGGGTGCTCCTGTCAAAAGCGGTGGAGCTGACAGCGGCGCGGATACTGGGAGGAATGGCGGATTTCGGATTCGCGGCAGACCCGGATGCGCTGGCTGACACGGCAGTCCTCTTTGCGGGAATCTTTTTCCTGGTCATGCTGAGGATGCTTGTAGTTATTCTGCGGTCCCGTCCTGTGGAGATGCTCAGAAGCGAGAACGTGGGAGAGAAGCCTCCGAAAGCCAACTGGATCCTGGCAGTGCTGGGACTGGCTCTTCTGGTATACGCATACCGGATCGCTGTTACCATTGACGATCCGGTTACGGCAGTCGCCATGTTCTTCGGAGCGGTGGTTCTGGTGATCGGCGCGACATATCTTCTGTTTATCGCAGGCTCGGTGACACTGTGCAGGATGCTTCAGAAGAAGAAATCCTATTACTATAAGACGAAACATTTTGTTTCTCTTTCTTCCATGACATACCGGATGAAACGCAATGGCGCGGGGCTTGCCTCGATCTGTATTCTTTCTACCATGGTTCTGGTTACGGTATCTTCCACATCCTGTCTGTTTCTCGGAACAGAAGAAGGACTGCGGCAGCGGTATCCCAGGGATATTGTGGTAAATGCATATCCGGCGGAGGGAGAGAGCGTGGACGCATTGTATGACGGAATCAGCAGTATCACAGAGGCACATGGGGTTCATATGGAAAATGTGATGGAGTACACCATGCTGAGTGTGGCGGCTTTTCAGGCGGAGGATATGTTCTATTTTGACGCGGGAGAGGCATACGGAAGCGAAGCGGTAGACCTTATGCAGGACATCCGGCAGATGTATATTTTCCCGCTGGAGGACTATAACCGCCTTATGGGAGAAGAAAAGACGCTGGACAGCGATGAGGTGCTCCTGTACACGACAAAGATGAACTACGGATATGATACGATTTCGCTTGAGAACTGCGGTACATGGAAGGTGAAGGAGAATGTTCCGGAATTTATCTCTGTGGGCGGAGATGTGGCGAATATTTCTTCCGGTGTGTTCCTGATCGTGAAAGATGAATCTGTGATTCGCGGGATCGAGCGGGGAGAAGCGGAGATCTACGGCGATAACATGTCTCAGGTAGAAAAGTGCTTCGGGTTTGACGCAGACTGCGGAGAATCGGAGCAGATACAGATCAAAGATGAGATCGAAGCTCTGGCGGACGGTCTGCGGAATGAACCGGATTCTTCCTGTCCGCCGGCCAGCGTGGAGAGCAGAGAGTTTGAGCGTGCAGGCTTTTACGGGCTGAACGGAGGTCTGTTCTTCCTGGGGCTGCTTCTGGGAATCGTATTTCTTTTCGGCACCGTGCTGATCATGTATTATAAACAGATCTCGGAGGGATATGAGGATCAGGACCGTTTTGATATTCTGATGAAAGTAGGCATGACACGGAAAGAAGTGAAGCAGAGCATCAATTCCCAGGTGCTTACTGTATTTTTCCTGCCTCTGATCGTATCCGGAATCCATACGGCGTTTGCATTCCCGATGATTTCGAAGATGGTCGTAATCCTCGGAGTGACAGACCAGAAGTTCCTGATCATGGTGACAGCTGTCTGCTATCTGATTTTTGCGTTGTTCTATATTGTGATGTATCTTGTGACATCAAGAGAGTATTTCAGAATAGTCAGTAAAAAGAAGTGAAAATACTGCGATTTTCTGTCCGTTTCAGCGTGAATAATGGTATAATAGGTGCATATAAATGCGGGGGTTCGCAGAGAGGAGTGGTATCTATGATGAAACATACGATCATTACCATCGGAAGACAGTTCGGCAGCGGCGGACACGAGGTGGGAAACCGCCTTTCGGAGAGACTTGATATTCCGCTTTATGACCATAACCTGATCCATATGGCGGCGCAGGAACTTCGTATCAGCAATGAAGATGCGACAAAGGTGGATGAGACGGTTCTGGGAAGATTTCTGTCAGCTTATGCGGCAGGAAGCGTGGAGTACCGTGCATTTGTGACCAGCGACGAATCGGGCAGACCGCTCACGGACCGGGTATATGAGAGGCAGTCGGCCATTATCCGGAAACTGGCTGAGCAGGGACCCGGTATTTTCGTGGGGAGATGTGCGGATTATGTGCTCGGCGATTATTCCAACTGCATCAATGCGTTCATATATGCATATAAGGAAGACCGCGTGCGCAGGATTATGAAGCTGTATAATCTGGATGAGAAGAAAGCGGCTGACAGGATCAAGAAAACGGACAGAGAGCGCCGGATCTATTATGAATCAAGAACCGGAAGAGAATGGGGCAGCATCGAGGCCAACAGCATGATGTTCAATGTCAGCCTGCTGGGGATTGACGGTACAGTGGATGCGCTGGAAGCAATTTACCGGAAATGGGAATCGCGGGATCAGTGAATGGAATCTTCGGTTCCAGAGACTGCAGCAGAGAAGCAGAACCGGTCAGCGGTTCCGCCTGAGAAGGCGGATGCTGACCGGTTCTTTTTCTGCTTTCAGCATATGTCTGACTATGACGATCAATGAAATGAGCAGAATACCGAGCACGATGGAGGGGAGTGATAAATTCCGAACGGATGCCAGACTGAGACATACGTAGGTTACGATACTCCGCACCAGATGGGGCTCGATGATTATTATCAGTGAAAAGAGAAGATAGAACATGGCAAGCGTCAATACCGGCCGGAGATCCGGAAACAGTCCCAGAAGACATCCGAAGGAAACCGCGATGGACTTTCCGCCCTCTCTGAAATGAAAGAGAGGAAATGCATGTCCGAATACCGGAGCTGCCAGAACAAGTGCAAACATCCTCTGACCGGGATCCAGTATACTTAATGCAAAGTGAACCGGAAAGAAACCTTTGGCCAGTTCCAGGCACAGAACAAGGATGCCGATCCCCGGGCCGGCGTGCTCGAACGCGTTGAATACACCGGGATTTTTGTCGCGGCTCAGCGCGCAGATATCAATGCCGCAGCAGTATTTCGGAATCAGACGGGCAAAGAGTATGCTGCCTGAGAGATAGCCGAGCAGGATGAAAAAATAATATTGTTGCATAGTATCACTTCTTTCTGTTATATCACTGCACAGAGCGTCCGCTCTGTCCGTCCTGCTTTTCACAGAGATTTTTCAGAAGACCGCAGATGTTTTCCGCGGCATTATGGGGAAGAGTATTTTTCTGGTTCCCGCGCATCTCTTCCTGCAGGTCTCTGTCGCGGAGCAGAGACTGTCCGAGACTGATCTGATCGCTCAGCTTCCGCCCTGCCACTGACATGCCGTGGGAGGTGAAAAATTCCAGATTTTTCACTTCACAGCCCGGGATGGGCTTTGTATGAATGATCGGTATCCCTTTCACAGCCGCCTCGGTGCTGGTCAGTCCGCCCGGTTTGGTGAAGATCACGTCACAGGCATCCATATATGCCGAGATGTGATCGGTATAGCCGAGAATGCGTATCTGAGGATGCCTTCCGAAAGCGGTATGAAGAATCCGGCGAAGACGCAGATTGTTTCCGCAGATCACGATGATATATTCATTCGGGCCGAGATGGGTGAGAAGGCCGGCTACCAGAAGATTTACCTTGCCGAACCCCATACTTCCGCTCATGATGAGGTAGACAGAGGCGTCTTCCGGGATCCGGCAGACCGCCCGGGCATCCGCTTTCCTGCAGGGCCTGGAAAACGCAGGCCTGACCGGGATGCCGTATGGAAGAAGTTTCTCCCGCGGAATTCCTTTTGCGGCGAATTCGTCGATCAGAGATTCATGGGGAACAATATAATAGTCACATTCGGTTTCTTCCCAGAAAGGGATACAGGTGTAATCTGTTTCGACAGCCACCACTTTCTGGCTGAGCATGTGTTTTCGTTTCATGTAAGTCAGTGTCTCTGCCGGAAAAAGATGGGGGGTTACGATCACGTCGTAAGGATTGTCATCCAGATATCGCCGAAGCCTTCCGGCCAGAAGCGCATTGGCATAGTAAACCGGGGATTTATGTCTGTTTGAGCTGACCAGTCCTCCCACCCTGTACAGCATGGAAAAGAATGCAGGGGTATGCTTGACCACAGATACATATCCTCCGCCCACAAAACGGGAGACCCGCTTCCCGCCCAGTATCATGATATCCATCAGATCAGCCTCATCTCCGCGGGACCGGGCATACTCCATCAGGGCGCGTCCTGCCGAGTTATGTCCTTCGCCTGTATTGCATGATAAGATCAGTATTCTCATATTGCCAGTCTCATTTCTGTTAAAATCTTGAGCAGGCGTGACGCCTGCGCGGAACATTATAGCACAATTTCGGCGAGAAAGACAACTGCAGGAATTGTGACCAGGGACAGGACTGTCGTGAGAGCAAAAATTTCGGAAGAATAGGTATAGTTCTGCTTATAGCGTATCGCCATCATCGTTCCGGTGGCGGCAGCGGGGCATGCGGTTCCGATCAGAACAGTGCTGGCCACATCGGACGGAAGCCGCATGATCATAAGCAAGGCAGTCATGATCACCGGAAGCAGAATCAGTTTAATGAAAGAGATATAATAGATTCTGAGATTGCGGAACATTTTTCCAAGATCGGCCTGCGCCACGGAAAATCCTGCAACCATCATGGCCAGGGGAGTATTCATGTCGGCGATATAGTTCAGAGAATCAAGAAGTACTCCCGGGATCCTGAACCGGATGAAGAACAGCAGTACGGCCGCGACTGTCGAGAGGAACATCGGGGAGAGCACGCCTTCTTTCAGATTGCGGAGAGAACATTTCTTCTCCATGAGGATGACCCCGTGCGTCCAGGAGAAAAGATTAAACGCGACCATGTAGGCGGTGAGATAGAAGACACCGCTGCTGCCGAGAACACTGTTGATCAGAGGAATGCCGATGAAGCCGCAGTTGGAGTACATGGCATTGTACCGCTCGATCCCGTAGTCCGTTCTGCCTTCGGGGCGGATCAGCACTGTGGAAATGAAAATTCCGATAATATGTGAGACGGCCGCAGCCGCAAATGCCAGAAGAAGACCTCTCACCAGATCCGGATCATATCCGGTTTCCTGATATACGGTCAGGATGAGGCAGGGATTTACGACCAGGAGAAGAAGATTGGATACGGACCGGTTTCCTTCCTGGCTGACAAGTTTAATCTTATAACATACAAATGCGAGCAGCATGATGAAGAACATCTTCAGCAGCTGCTCAAAGATCAGGATAAACATATGAGATAAAGCTCCTTCTACTGTATGAATCCTGCTACGAGTTCATTGACAAGCTTACCGTCCGCCCGTCCTTTTACCTTCGGCATCAGTTCTTTCATGATACGCCCTTTGTCCTTCGCGAGAGGCTTCTCAATGCCGAGCCCGGAAAGCACTTCGCTGATCACGGCCCGGATTTCTTCTTCACTCATCATCTTCGGGGCATATTCTTCAAGAACGGCAAGCCGCTTCTCTGTCTCGGCAAGGAGATCGGTACGGTCGGCAGGAGTCATGTCGATGGTCTCCTTGAGCTGTTTGATCTCTTTTAAAATCACCTGATTTTCTTCTTCTTCCGTCAGATCCGCTCTCTTGTCGATTGCCTTGTTTTTAAGAGAGGACAGAAGGAAAGAGAGAGCGGCTTTGCGCTCCTTGTCCCCGGCTTTCATTGCCGCCACCATTGCACTTCTTACTTCTTCAATCTTGCTCATGACGTGTTACCTCCTGTTGATTATCATTAATATTCCACGTTTTTATCTGTGTATTCCCGCCTGAAGTTCTTCCGCCCATGTCTGAAGGCTGTAGGTATGTCCGTTGAACAGTTTGAGAATGACCCCTGTGGGATTGTCTTCATTGGCGAAGGCGTTCGCTTCATCTGTGTCAACATGCATGGCCAGAGAATAGGACGGGCTGACTCTGACTACCACATCGGAAAAGATCAGAGAGCGCTCGTAGCTTGTCGTGATGACAAAGACGATGTCATTGTCCTTGACGTGAGCGCGTATCGCGTCTACCGGTGTCATATGAATATGACGTTTGGCGACAATAACTCCGCGCTGAAGCTCAACCTTCCCTTTCGGGCCGATGAGAAGACAGCCCGGGGTTCCTTCCAGATCACCGGACTGACGTATAACGCTGGGGATTCCGAGACGTCTTGCGTCGGTTACAGAAATCTCCACCTGTGTCTCTTTCCGGCAGGGGCCCAGTATGACAACTTTTTCAAACCGCCCCTTTGGTCCGACCACCGCAAGCCGCTCCTTGCACGCATACTGTCCGGGCTGGCTCAGTTCTTTTGAAAAAGTCGGCTTTGCACCGGGGCCGAACAGGGTATGAAAATCTTCTTCCGTGATATGGATATGTCTTGCGGAAGTCTCGATCGGTATTGTTAAATTCATATTCACCGCCACTTCCTTTCTTTTCCCGCTTTTAAAATTTTAGCAGAATAAAGCGGTGTTTTCAATAAGGAAATAGATGACGGGAACTGCATCGAAAAGTAAAAAGTACGTAAATAAAAAGTAAAGAAAACATTAAGAAAATGTAAAATCTGCATTGACACATCAGACAGGCCCATGTTAGTTTAATAATAGCGCGTAAAAAACGCGGGAAGTATTAAAACTAAATACAGCTTTCACTAAAGGAGAAAAGAGTAATGGGTATAACAGACGTCCTCTCGCTGTTCGGCGGACTTGCGCTGTTCCTGTACGGAATGCAGATGATGAGTACAGGTCTTGAGGCGGCCGCAGGGAACAAGATGAAATCAATCCTTGAGAAACTTACTTCAAACCGCGTCAAAGGTGTTCTGGTCGGAGCGGCTATCACTGCGGTGATCCAGTCCTCATCTGCGACAACGGTTATGGTGGTCGGTTTCGTGAATTCAGGGCTCATGACGCTGAAACAGGCAGTGTGGATCATCATGGGAGCCAATATCGGAACAACGATCACCGGCCAGCTGATCGCCCTGGATATCGGAGCGATCGCACCGCTTTTTGCCATTGTCGGCGTGGCGGTTATGATGTTTGTAAAGAATGAGAAGGTTCATCATATCAGCAGTATTTTTGCCGGACTGGGTATCCTGTTCATGGGAATGGACATGATGGGAGCGGCGATGGAACCGCTACAGGACTCCCAGGCGTTTATCAATCTGATGACGAAGTTCAGCAATCCTCTGATCGGGATTCTGGTCGGCGCGGTATTTACAGCCATCATTCAGTCTTCGTCGGCATCGGTCGGTATCCTTCAGGCGCTTGCGGCAACAGGTCTGGTACCGCTTTCCAGTGCGGTGTATGTTCTGTTCGGACAGAATATCGGAACCTGTATCACGGCGGTCCTGGCTTCCATCGGCATGAAGGTCAATGCAAAGCGTACCACGATCATTCATCTTATGTTTAATATCATCGGGACGTTCACCTTTACCATTGTCTGTATGACGACACCGTATGTAAGTCTGATCGAATCACTTACACCGGGAGATCCCGTTGCACAGATCGCGAATGCCCACACGATATTTAATATAGCGACAACTCTGATCCTTCTTCCGTTCGGAACGAATATGGCTGAGTTTGCAACAAAAGTGCTTCCGGACAGCAAAAAGGAAGAGGACGAAGAGCTCAGACTCAAATATATCCGTCCGTTTGAATCGTCTTATGCAATCGGCCACAGTGCAGTGGCTGTTTCGCAGGTGAGGGATGAAGTGATGCGGATGCAGGAGATGGTCTCAAAGAATATTTCGGATGCATTTGATACGCTTATCAAATACGATGAGAAAGCCCGGACTAAAGTGACCGAGAGGGAAGAGTACATAGATTATCTCAACAAGGGAATTTCAGAATATGTGGTCTCGCTGATGGCAAGTGAGATGTCCATGGATGATTCGAGAAAAATCAACGGATACTATGCCATCATCAGCAATCTGGAGAGGATCGGTGATCATGCCGTGAATATCGCCGAGTATGCCGACGATATGAAGAAGTGGGATCTCAAGTTTTCTGACAATGTTCTGGAAGAGCTTGCAGAGATGAAAAAGCAGTGCATCGCATCTCTTGACAATGTAAAGGATGTGGATGCCGGAAATGTGGAAAAAGTGCTTGGCCAGGCGGTTGCCATGGAGCAGAAGACAGACGACATGCGCGACAAGTATTTCAAGAAACAGATGCAGCGGCTGAAAAAAGGAAAATGCAAGCCCCAGAGCGGGATTGTGTTCTCCGAGATTCTGACGGATTTTGAGAGAATGGGCGACCATGTGCTGAACATTGCGCAGGAATACAGAGGAATGGAATAGAGAATATCTGCGGAAAAAGAGAGACGAATATTTTCCTCCGTTTTACAGATACTACATTTAATGACAGAAGGATTTAAGAATGTAGAATCTTGTAAGACGGAGGAATTTTTATATGAAGGCAACGGGCATTGTAAGACGGATCGACGACCTCGGCCGGGTCGTCATTCCGAAGGAAATCAGGAGAACGCTGAGGATCCGGGAAGGAGATCCTCTCGAGATATTTACAGACAGGGAAGGGGAGATCATACTGAAGAAATATTCTCCCATAGGAGAACTCGGTACTCTGGCCAAACTCTATGCGGAAAGCCTGTCGCAGACCATGGGCTGCACCGTGTGCATCACGGATACGGATCAGGTGGTGGCGGCATCCGGAAGCGGGAAAAAGGAACTGCAGGATCAGTTCATCAGCCGGGATGCGGAGAAGCTTCTTCAGGAGCGGGGACAGCTTGTGGCGAGAGCCGGCGAACCGGGATATATCAAGGTTACGTCAGAAATGGGGGAATACCGGGATGAGGCGATCTGTCCGATTATCTGCGAGGGGGATGTGATCGGATCGGTCCTCCTGCTCAACAAAGACGCAAAGAAGAAGTTCGGAGAGCTGGAACAGAAAGTGGCGCAGAGCGCGGCCGATTTTCTGGGAAGACAGATGGGGTAAAGACTGTCCGTTTCTGAGTCATAAAACTGCGGGGGCGTTCATAGAATTTATATCAGAAGAAACTTTGTGATATGTGAGACAGCGGACTATGAGACCGTAAAATCGCAGGAGGGACATGAAATGGAGAAAAAAGCAGGCGGAAAACTGAAGGTGGAGCGCAGGGCTGTGTGGATGCTGAAGGCGCTTCTGTGTTCGTATATCATAACCGGGATACTGCTGCTGGTACTGACACTTCTTCTTTATAAGCTGGGGCTGAGTGAAGAGAACGTAAACGCAGGCATTATACTGATCTATGTGATCTCCTCGTTCGCAGGGGGATTTGTCATCGGAAAACTTGCGGGACTGAGGAAATTTCTGTGGGGGCTGCTGGCGGGAATTCTTTACTTTGCCCTTCTCATCCTGATCTCATTCGGGATATATCATTCGCTTCAGTCAGAGGCGATGGACCTTCTGACCACATTCCTGCTGTGCGCCGGCGGGGGGATGCTCGGCGGAATGGTTTCATAAAAAAGGTCTTTCAAAACATGTCCGCATGTGCTATAATGTTACGAGCAGAATGCGCGGACAGCGCGGAAGAACAGGAGGATAGGACATGAAACATATCAAAACATTGAATACACAGACTCTGAACAACACAGTGAAAAGAGGCGGCTGCGGCGAGTGCCAGACATCATGTCAGTCCGCATGCAAGACATCCTGCACTGTAGGAAATCAGACATGTGAGCAGAAGAAATAACAGGGGACATATCCTGTTATCATGAAAAAGAGAACAGAGTTCAGGGCAGCGGTCGAAAGCCGCTGCCTTGCGCTTGTCTGTCAGACAGCAGACTGCGGAGAACGCCGGAACTGAACCGGGGACAGGCTGCAGTCTTATTGAGAACGAAAGAGAGGTATCTCTGGTGATACATCAGTACCAGAACAATGGTTATAATATTGTCCTTGACGTGAACAGCGGCGCTGTCCACGTGGTGGACCAGGAAGCATATGACGTGATCGGCGCGCTGGCGGAGCTCAATGAGGAGCATACGCCGGAGACGCTGAAAGCCCCGGAGACGGCGGCATATCTTGAGGAGAAGCTGGGCGGGGAATATCCCCGTGAGGATCTGAATGACATTCTGGAAGCGGTGATTGAGCTGACAGAACAGGGAAGGCTGTTTGCCAAGGATATTTACGAAGATTTCATAGATGTGGTCAAACAGAGAAAGACGGTCGTGAAGGCGCTCTGTCTTCACATTGCGCATGACTGCAATCTTGCCTGCAAGTACTGTTTCGCAGAGGAAGGCGAATATCACGGCAGGAGGGCTCTGATGTCCTATGACGTGGGAAAGAAGGCGCTGGATTTTCTGATTGCAAATTCGGGAAACCGGAGAAATCTGGAGGTGGACTTCTTCGGCGGAGAACCGCTTATGAACTGGCAGGTGGTGAAGGATCTCGTGGCTTACGGGCGGGAGCAGGAGAAGCTTCATGACAAACATTTCCGTTTTACCCTGACCACCAACGGCGTACTGCTGAATGACGAGGTGCAGGAATTTGTAAACCGGGAGATGGACAATGTGGTCCTGAGCCTGGACGGAAGGAAGGAAATCAATGACAGGATGCGCCCGTTCCGGAACGGAAAGGGAAGCTATGACCTGATCGTTCCGAAGTTTCAGAAGCTGGCCGAGAGCCGGAACCAGCAGAAGTATTACATACGGGGAACATTCACAAGGGAGAATCTGGATTTCTCCGAAGATGTGAAGCATTTTGCGGATCTTGGATTTGAACAGATCTCCATAGAGCCGGTGGTGGGGGACGATACGGACCCGTATGCCATCCGGAAGGAAGATCTGCCGGTAATTTTTGAAGAATATGACAAGCTTGCAAAATATATGATAGAGCGGGAAAAGAGCGGAAGAGGATTTACATTCTTCCACTTTATGATCGATCTGGAAGGCGGACCGTGCGTGTCGAAGCGCCTGTCGGGATGCGGATCCGGAACGGAATATCTCGCAGTTACGCCGTGGGGAGATCTCTATCCCTGCCATCAGTTCGTTGGACAGGAAGAGTTCCTGATGGGAAATGTAGATGAGGGGATCACAAAACCGGAGATTGCGGAGGAGTTCCGCGGGTGCAGTGTCTATTCAAAAGAAAGCTGCAGAAAGTGCTTTGCCAGATTTTACTGCAGCGGAGGATGCATGGCGAACTCTTACAAATTCCACCATACCATCAACGACACCTACGAGGTGAGCTGCGAGATGGAGAGAAAGAGAGTGGAATGTGCGATCATGATAAAGGCTGCTTTGGCAGACCAGTAAGAAAGGAATGTAAGACATGAAGAAGAGCAGAGGAATCTTAAGTCTGATCCTTGTTGCTGCAGTCATTGTGCTCCTCGGAGTCACCAGCTTCTTCGGACTGAACTCGAAAGGAATGGGTTCGGCGAGAAATATCAATCTGGGACTTGACCTTGAGGGCGGCGTGAGCATCACCTATCAGGCAAAGGGAGAGACACCTTCGCAGGAAGATATGGATGATACGGTCTATAAGCTTCAGAGACGTGTGGAGGAGTACAGTACAGAGGCCCAGGCCTATCAGCAGGGCGACAACCGTATCAGCATCGAGATACCGGGCGTACAGGATGCCAACCAGATTCTGGAAGAACTGGGACAGCCGGGAAATCTGTATTTCATCCGGCAGAACGACAGTGACGGAAACCCAAACTATTCCGTCAATGCCGACGGAACGGCATATGAGCTGACCAAGAGCATCGATGAACTTGAGGCGGACGGCTCCATCGTTCTGACGGGAACCGAGGTGGAGAGCGCTTCTGCGGGAACCTATTCGGATCAGACTACGGGGGCTGCCCAGTATGCGGTAGAGCTGACTCTCAATGACGAGGGAACGGAAGCTTTTGCTGCCGCGACTGAGGAAGCGGCCCAGAACAGCGAATCCATTGCCATCTATTATGACGGTGAGCTGATCAGCGTTCCCCGTGTCAACGATGCGATCGAGAACGGACAGGCGGAAATCACCGGCATGGAGTCCTATGAGGCGGCTGAGAATCTGGCGTCGACAATCCGTATCGGAGGACTCAGTATTGAGCTGGAAGAGATCAGCTCTGAGGTGGTCGGCGCCCAGCTCGGAGAAGAAGCGGTGAGCACGAGCCTTCTGGCCGGAGCCATCGGACTGGCCATCGTATGTGTGTTCATGTGCTTTGTATACCTGCTTCCGGGATTCGCAGCCAGCCTTGCGCTGATCATCTATACAGAACTGGTGCTTGTGCTGCTGAATGCGTTTGATATTACACTTACTCTTCCGGGTATTGCGGGTATCATCCTGGGTATCGGTATGGCGGTGGACGCAAATGTAATTATCTTCGCCCGTGTAAAGGAAGAACTGTCAGACGGAAAATCTGTCCATGCGGCTCTTCATGCGGGATTCCACAAGGCAATGTCCGCCATCATTGACGGGAATGTCACCACACTGATTGCAGCGGCGGTGCTGTGGCTGAGAGGAAGCGGATCTGTCCGCGGTTTTGCGCAGACACTGGCACTCGGCATCGTGGTATCCATGTTTACCGCTCTTGTAGTGACGAGGCTGATCATTTACTCCTTCTACGGGATAGGAATCCGGAATAAGAAAGTATACGGCAAACTGCTCAAAAAGCGCAGAACCTTTGATTTCCTCGGAAAGAGGAAGATCTTCTTTACGGTTTCGATCATCCTGTGTCTGAGCGGCTTTGTGTTTATGGGAATCAATCATGCCCGCGGCATAGGCGCCATGAATTACAGCCTTGATTTCGTGGGAGGAACTTCCACGAATGTGACTTTCAACGAGACATATACCCTGGACGAGATCGACAGCAAGATGATTCCGGATCTGGAGGAGATCACCGATGATCCGAATATCCAGGTGCAGACGGTTGAGGGAACAACTCAGGTCATCTTCAAGTCACAGACCCTGGATCTTCAGGAACGCGAAGCGTTTGCCCAGTATATGGCAGACAACTACGGAGTTGACGCAAAGAACATTACGACAGAGAATATCAGCTCAACGGTAAGCTCTGAAATGAGAGTGGACGCGATTGTCGCGGTGGTTATTGCCACGATCTGCATGCTGCTCTATATCTGGTTCCGCTTTAAGGATATCCGGTTTGCGACCAGCGCGGTTCTCGCTCTCGTACATGATGTTCTTGTAGTGCTGGCGTTTTACGTCATTGCAAGAGTGTCTGTCGGAAATACATTTATCGCATGTATGCTGACCATTGTCGGCTACTCCATTAATGCGACGATCGTTATCTTCGACCGTATCCGTGAGGAACTCAGGACAAAAGGCCGCAATGAAAGTCTTAAGGAACTTGTAAACCACTGTATCATGCAGACTCTTACAAGAAGTATCTATACGAACCTGACCACATTTATCATGGTAGTTGTTCTGTATATCCTTGGAGTGAGCTCCATCAAAGAGTTTGCGGCTCCTCTGATGGTAGGTATCGCATGCGGTGCTTACACTTCCGTATGTATTACCGGAGCTCTCTGGTATGTGATGAAGACGAGGGCCGGCGCTCAGGCAAAAGAGATCGCGGCTGCAGAGGCAGCGGCGCTGACGGCAGAGAGTGCTTCGGGAGAAGGTACTGCTTCAGAAGTGAAAGCAGACGGCGGTGAGAATGCTTCAGCTGCGAACATGAGCGGCGCAAAGTCAAACGGGAAGCCGAAGAAAAAGAAGAGAAAGAGAAGACAGTAAATAAAACGAGCGCGAATACGGCGCTCTGAGGGAAAGCCCGCCCCGGCAGTATCAGCCGGGGCGGGCTTTTCTGACAGATTTTTTTGTGGTAGAATGTTCTGGAAAAGCAGAAGTCCGGCCATGCAGCCGGGAGCCGCTGTCTGGCGTCTGTTCCCGGAGCATGGCTGAACTGTTTGTTATACGGGAAAAACGGAAGGGGCATGGGTATATGGAAAAGTGGTTTATAACCATGAAAAAGGCGGATTTTGGAACAATAGCAGAGAAGTACCACATCTCTCCGATTACTGCGCGTCTTATCAGAAACAGAGATATTATAGGAGACGATGCGATCGATTTCTATCTGAACGGCACGATCGCGGATTTGTATGACGGGATGCTCATGAAGGATATGGACAGGGCGGTGGAGATCCTGGCCGAGAAGATCCGGGAGGAGAAGCCGGTCCGGATCATCGGGGATTATGATATAGACGGCGTGAACGCCACATATATTCTACAGGAGGGACTGTCGGCTCTTGGCGCTGAAGCAGATACGGACATTCCGGACCGGATACGGGACGGGTACGGGCTGAACAGGATGCTTATTGACAGGGCTATCCGCGACGGCATTGATACGATCGTCACCTGCGACAACGGGATCGCCGCTTCGGAAGAAATCGCTTACGGAAAAGAAAACGGGCTGACCGTTATCGTTACAGATCATCATGAAATCCCCTATATCGAAACGAACGGAGAGAAAGAATATCTTCTGCCCATGGCGGACGCGGTGGTCGATCCCCACCGGGCCGACTGCGAATACCCTTTCAAAGGGCTCTGCGGCGCTGCGGTTGCATATAAGCTGGTGGAAGCGCTTTTTAATGTGATGCAGAGAGATCCGGAGGACGTGGATTATCTCATGGAAAATGTGGCCATTGCCACAGTGGGGGATGTGATGGATCTGACCGGGGAGAACCGGATCTTTGTAAAACAGGGGCTGGAGATGCTGAAACGGACAAAGAACCAGGGACTGAAGGCGCTGATCGAGTGTACCGGGATCGACGTGGAGAGACTTTCCGCCTATCACATCGGATTTGTTCTGGGACCCTGCATCAATGCCAGCGGAAGGCTTGATACGGCAAAACGGGCGCTGGAACTTCTGAATGCGAAGACGCGAAGGGAAGCTGTGGTGCTGGCGGAGGATCTGAAGGCGCTGAACGACAGCCGGAAAGAGATGACGGAGAAGGGCGTGGAGGAGGCGGTTCAGCTGATAGAGACTACGTCTCTTAAGGAGGATAAGGTGCTTGTGGTATATCTGCCGGACTGTCACGAAAGCATTGCGGGAATTATTGCCGGAAGGATCAAGGAGCGGTATTACCGGCCGGCTTTCGTACTGACCAGGGCCGAGGAGGGAGTCAAGGGATCCGGGCGTTCCATTGAGAGCTATGATATGTTTGCCGAGCTGTGCCGCTGCCGCGCTCTTTTTACAAAGTTCGGAGGACATAAGATGGCGGCAGGGCTGTCTCTCGCTGAGGAGAATGTGGAACGGTTCCGGGAGACGATCAATGAACTGGCGGATTTGAGCGAGGAGGATCTTCAGATGAAGGTTTCCATTGACATGCGGCTTCCGTTCCCCTATATCACAGAATCGCTGATCCGGGAGCTTGACCTGCTGGAACCTTTTGGAAAAGGCAATCCCAGACCTCTGTTCGCGGAGCGCAGCCTTCGGGTTATCAGCCCCCGCATTTTCGGCAGGAACAGGAATGTTCTGAAGTGCCGGCTTGAAGATGCGGGCGGCAGACAGATGGAGGCGGTCTATTTCGGGGATGTGGGAGACTGTCTGAGAAAGATGGAAGAGAAGAAGGTAATGTCCTTTACATACTATCCTTCCATAAATGAATATATGGGCAGAAGAACTCTGCAGCTGACTATCGTGAACTATCAATAATAGTTTGAAAATTTCGAAAATAGTGATATACTAGGTAATATTATGATGCAGGGGACTGTGCCTCCGTACGGGAAGGCGAGATCCTCGGCATCATGCATAAGGTTCAGAGAAACAAAAGATGAGAGGAAAGGGGTAAGAGATATGGCAGGAACTCTGGAGTATGAACAGCTGAATAAAAATCTGGAGATGGTAGACGGCCATGCTGTAAAGGCTCCGGAGGACTATCAGAATCCGGAGGAGCTCTACCAGGCTCTGGTGGCCCGGGTCAGGAAGTACCATCCCTCCGCGGATATTTCCATGATCGAAAAGGCATACCGCGTCGGGAAAGAAGCGCACAAAGACCAGATCCGCAAGTCGGGCGAACCCTATATCATACATCCCCTCTGGGTCGGCATCATACTCGCGGATCTGGAGATGGACAAAGAAACCATTGTTGCAGGAATGCTGCATGATGCAGTGGAAGACACGTATATGACTCTTGATGATATCACAAGGGAGTTCGGGGAGGAGGTAGCGCTTCTCGTGGACGGGGTGACCAAGCTAGGACAGCTCAGCTACTCCCAGGACAAACTGGAAGTTCAGGCGGAGAATCTTCGGAAGATGTTCCTTGCCATGGCAAAGGATATCCGGGTTATTATCATCAAGCTTGCGGACCGTCTTCACAATATGAGAACGCTTGAATTCATGACTCCGGCGAAGCAGAAGGAGAAAGCCCGGGAGACAATGGACATTTACGCGCCTATCGCACAGAGGCTCGGTATCTCCAAGATCAAGACCGAGCTGGACGATCTTTCCCTGAAATATGACAAGCCCGAGGTTTATTATCAGCTGGTCCGGGATCTGAATGCGCGAAAGACCGAACGGGAGGAATTTGTGCAGCAGATCGTGGCAGAAGTGTCAAAGCATATGAAGAACGCCCACATTAAGGCAAAGGTCTACGGAAGAGTGAAGCATTTCTTCAGCATTTACAAGAAGATGGTAAATCAGAATAAGACCCTGGATCAGGTGTATGATCTTTTTGCAGTGAGAATTATCGTGGATTCGGTAAAAGACTGCTATGCGGCTCTGGGTGTGATCCATGAGATGTATACTCCGATTCCGGGGCGGTTCAAAGATTACATTGCCATGCCGAAGCCGAATATGTATCAGTCGCTCCACACGACGCTGATGGGGCCGTCCGGACAGCCGTTTGAGATTCAGATCCGGACAGAGGAAATGCACAAGACGGCGGAATATGGTATCGCCGCACACTGGAAATACAAGGAGAGCGGGGACTCCACAAAGAATGTAAAGACCCGCGAGGAAGAAAAACTGAGCTGGCTCAGACAGATTCTGGAGTGGCAGAGAGACATGTCTGACAACAGAGAGTTCCTTAATCTTCTGAAAGGAGATCTGGACCTGTTCCAGGAAGATGTCTACTGTTTCACACCGAACGGGGATGTGAAGAATCTGCCGAACGGTTCCACGCCGGTGGATTTTGCGTATGCCATTCACAGCGCGGTTGGAAACAAGATGGTCGGGGCAAGAGTCAACGGGAAACTGGTCAATATTGACTATAAGATCCAGAACGGAGACAGGATCGAGATCCTGACCTCTCAGAATTCCAAGGGACCCAGCCGGGACTGGCTCAACATAGTAAAGAGCCCTCAGGCCAAAAACAAGATCAATCAGTGGTTCAAGAGAGAATTTAAAGAAGAGAATATCGTGCGGGGCAAGGAGCTGATCACGTCTTACTGCAAGAGCAGGAGTATTACTCTGCAGGATATTCTGAAACCGAAATATCAGCAGACCGTACAGAAGAAGTACGGATTCCGGGACTGGGACGCGGTTCTGGCGGCCATCGGACACGGCGGACTCAAAGAAGGACAGGTAGTGAACCGGCTCCTGGAAGAGTATGAGAAGGAACACAAAAAAGAGATTACGGATGAGACCATCCTGGAGAAGCTTTCCGAGGCGAACAGCCAGAAAGTGCACATTGCCAAGTCAAAGAGCGGTATTGTGGTTAAGGGCATTGACGACATGGCAGTCCGGTTCTCCAAGTGCTGTAATCCTGTGCCGGGAGACGAGATCGTAGGATTTGTCACCCGCGGGCGGGGAATGTCCATTCACCGCACGGACTGCATCAATATGCTTCACCTCTCGGCGGCGGAACGAGAGCGCCTGATCGATGCGGAGTGGGAGGACACGGCGGATACGGACGAGGGCGGACAATACCTTGCCGAGCTTAAGATGTATGCTCATGACAGGCAGGGGCTTCTCATGGATATTTCAAAAGTATTTACCGAGGCCAAGATTGATGTGAAGAATATGAACATCCGTACCAGTAAGAAAGGAACCGCAACTCTTGACATGGGATTTATCGTTCACGGCAGGGACGAGCTAAACGCGGTTATTGCAAAACTGCGTCAGATCGAGAGCGTGATCGATATCGAGAGGACGACCGGGTAAAGGAGCTGGACTATGAAGATTGACAGGTTTGTGATCGGTCCGGTAGGGACCAACTGTTATATAGTGAGAAATGAAGATACAGATGAATGTTTTGTGACAGACCCGGCGGCTTGTCCGCCGGAGCTTGTCGGTCATATCAGGAAAGAGGGGCTGAATGTTAAGGCTGTTCTGCTGACGCACGGCCATTTTGACCACATTATGGGGCTGGATGATTTCCTGAAGGAGTTTCCGGTGCCGGTCTATGCCTTTTCGGAAGAGAAGCCTCTGCTGGAGAGTGCGGAGCTGAATTCTTCGCTGGGAATGTTCGGGAGGCCGTATACATTTTCCGGGGCGGAATATGTCAGCGACGGGCAGATCCTGCACATCGCCGGATTTGAGATACGGGTGATCCATACACCGGGGCATACCGCGGGCGGATGCTGCTATTATATTCCGGCAGAAAACGTTCTTATCAGCGGCGACACGCTGTTCCGGGCATCTGTCGGAAGGACGGATCTTCCCACGGGAAGCATGGGAGATCTGGTCCGGTCTGTCCGGGAGAAGCTGTTTGTGCTGCCGGAAGAGACGAAAGTGTACCCCGGACATATGGAAGAGACGACCATAGGATATGAGAAAAAGTATAATCCGTTTGTATGATAAACAGCTGTGGCCTGCAGCATATCCAGAGAGAGAAAGATGCGGCCCGGTTCTGAAGACCGGGGAGACGTCTTTCTCTCTCTGAGTGTGAGAGGACCTGTCAGCGAAGCGGGAAAATGTATTTCAGTGCTCGGAGGAGAGAAATGATCAGGATTGAGAGCAAAAGAAACAAATTTACTTACAATATATACCACATTGTGAAAGCTTTTTATCCGGGAGAAGATGTGGAACAGAAAGTGGACGGGCAGCAGGAATCTCTTGTGACGCTGTATATGCCGGGAGATTCCTCTTTTTCCGTCTTTTCGGAGGAGATCGGGCTTCCGTCTGTCCAGGATCCGGATGAACAGCGGCTCCAGGAGGAGAAGTGGGCGGTGACGCGCCGGGTGTATCAATATCTTGCAGAGGTGAACGGCGGAGGACTTGCCTGGGGAATTCTGACCGGGGTGCGTCCCACCAAGCTGATCATGCAGAAGATTGAGGCAGGGATCGGCCGGGAAGAGATCCTGCGGTCATTCCAGGAGGAAGATTTCGTCAGTCCGGAGAAGGCGGAACTGGCATATGAGATTGCCTGCAGGGAGCATGAGCTTTTGTCCCGGCTGGACTGCGCGGAGGGGTTCAGTCTGTATGTGGGGATCCCCTTCTGCCCCAGCGTGTGCTCATACTGTTCTTTCAGCTCGTCCCCCATTGACCAGTGGCGGGACCGGGTGGACGGATATCTGGATGCCCTGGTCAAAGAGATCCGGGCGCTGGGAAAGATGGCAGCGGGAAGAAAGCCGGATACAGTGTATATCGGGGGAGGAACACCAACCACGCTGGAGCCGGAACAGCTCGACCGTCTTCTCAGTACGATAACGGAATGCTTTGACATCAGCCGGGCGCTTGAATTTACCATCGAGGCCGGCCGCCCGGACAGTATCACAGAAGAGAAACTCCGGGTAATCAGGAAATACCCGGTCACAAGAATTTCTGTCAATCCCCAGACCATGCAGCAGAAGACGCTGGACCTTGTGGGAAGGCGGCATACGGTGAAGGATGTGGTAAATGCCTTTCAGATGGCCCGGAAACTGGGATTTGACAACATTAATATGGATCTTATCGCCGGACTGCCGGGAGAGAACGCGGAGGATATGCGGGATACGCTTTCCAGGGTAAAGGAACTGGGACCGGACAGCCTGACAGTCCATGCGCTTGCCATCAAGCGTGCGGCGAAGTTCGGACAGGAGGGAAGAACGGCCGAGCTTCATTCCGAGATTTCACAGATGGTGGAGGAGGCTTCGAGGTGTGCGCGGAGTATGAGCCTTCAGCCCTATTATCTGTACAGACAGAAGAATATTGCCGGAAATTTCGAGAATGTGGGCTATGCAGAGGTTGACAAAGCCGGAATTTACAATATACTAATTATGGAAGAAAAGCAGACTATCCTTGCCGCAGGTGCGGGAGCCTCCACGAAGATTCTGCTTCGGGAGCCTATAAAGGAAAAGAACGGGAAGGGAGTAGGCATCATACGCATTGAGAATGTGAAGAATATTACGGAATACATCAGCCGTATTGATGAAATGATAGAACGAAAAGGAGAATGGCTATGGCGCTGAAGAAGAAACCGGTCACAGGGATGAAAGACATTATGCCCGCCGAGATGGAGATACGGGATTATGTCATCGGACTGATCAAAGAAACTTACGGAGCATTCGGATTTTCCTCCATGGAGACTCCGTGTGTGGAACATATAGAAAATCTCTGCAGCAAGCAGGGAGGGGACAATGAGAAGCTGATCTTCAAGATCTTAAAGCGCGGAGAGAAGTTAAAGATCGATCAGGCAAGGGAAGAGGCGGACCTTGTGGACGGAGGGCTGAGATATGACCTGACCGTGCCGCTGTCCCGCTATTATGCCAATCATGCAAATGAGCTTCCCTCTCCGTTCAAAGCTCTCCAGATGGGAAATGTGTGGCGTGCGGACCGTCCTCAGAGAGGGCGTTTCCGCCAGTTCATGCAGTGCGATATCGATATTCTGGGAGAAGCCTCCAACCTGGCGGAGATCGAGCTGATCCTTGCGACGACGGCGCTGCTTGGAAAGCTGGATTTCAGGAATTTTACCATCCGTATTAATGACCGCCGATTCCTGAAAGCCATGGCGGCGTACAGCGGATTCAAGGAGAAGGACTATGACAGCGTGTTCATCACACTGGACAAGATGGACAAGATCGGTCTGGACGGTGTGGCTGCGGAACTGAAGGAGAACGGTTATGCGGAAGAATCGGTGGAAAAGTATCTGGCACTGTTTCAGGAGATTACGGACGATGTGGAGGGCGTTCGTACGTGCAAGGAGAAATTACAGGGCTTTCTTGCGCCTGAAGCGGCGGATTCACTGGAGATGATCATTACCAGCGTGGAGAGCGCGAAGGAGGCGGATTTCCGGATGAAGTTCGACCCCACGCTCGTGCGCGGTATGTCTTACTATACAGGGACTATCTTCGAGATCTCCATGGACGAGTTCGGCGGAAGTGTCGGAGGCGGCGGACGCTATGACAAGATGATCGGGAAATTTACCGGACAGGATACTCCTGCCGTTGGATTCTCCATCGGCTTCGAGAGGATTGTCATGCTGCTCATGGAGCGCGGATACCAGGTGCCCACGAGAAAGACGAAGAAGGCATTCCTCATTGAGAAGAACATGCCTCAGGAGGGGATGCTTAAAGTCCTGCAGGCGGCAAGAAAAGATCGTCAGGCTGGAAAACAGGTGATGATCGCAAATATGAAAAAGAACAAAAAATTCCAGAAAGAGCAGCTTGCAGAACAGGGATATTCTGATATTGTAGAAGTTTATCGGGATTCTGTGGAAAAATTATAGAATATTCAGAAAACGGTGAGCAAGGGGGTCAGGCCCCTTTGCAAAAACGTCTGAGGAAAGAGAGGTATACAATGGCTGAATCAATGCAGGGATTGAAGAGGACGCACCGATGCGGCGAACTGTCTGCGGCAAATGTGGGCGAGACAGTGACTGTCATGGGCTGGGTGCAGAAGAACAGGAACAAGGGCGGACTGGTGTTCGTGGATGTGCGCGACCGTTCCGGGATCATCCAGGTTGTGTGCGAAGAGGGAAAGACGGACGCGGCGCTTCTTGAGAAAGCGGCTTCTCTCCGCGCGGAGTATGTGGTCGCTCTTGTGGGAACCGTGGCAAGGCGTTCCGGCGCGGTAAATGACAAGATCGCGACAGGAGAGATCGAGATTATTCCAAGTGAGCTGAGAATCCTGTCCACTGCCCTTACACCGCCGTTTCAGATAGAAGAAAATTCGAAGACAAAGGAAGAGGTGCGTCTGAAATACCGTTATCTTGACCTGAGAAGACCGGACCTTCAGAGAAATCTGATGATGAAGAGCCGTGTCATGACTCTGACGCGCCAGTTCTTTGCGGAGGAAGGGTTTATCGAGATAGAGACGCCGATGCTCGGGAAGACGACTCCGGAGGGAGCCAGAGACTACCTTGTCCCGAGCCGTATTCATCCGGGAAGCTTCTACGGACTTCCCCAGTCTCCGCAGCTGTACAAGCAGCTTCTTATGTGCTCAGGCTTTGACCGCTACATCCAGATCGCGAGATGCTTCCGCGACGAGGATCTGCGTGCGGACAGGCAGCCGGAGTTTACCCAGATCGATATGGAGCTTTCCTTTGTGGATGTGGATGATGTGATCGATGTAAATGAGAGATATCTTGCAAAACTGTTCAAGGAAGTGCTGGATGTGGACGTGGAGCTTCCGATCCAGAGGATGACATGGCAGGAAGCTATGGACCGTTTCGGTTCCGATAAGCCGGATCTCCGTTTCGGTATGGAACTTACCGATGTGACGGATGTGGTGAGAAACTGCGGATTCGGCGTGTTTACCGGCGCAATTGACAACGGAGGCAGCGTCCGCGGCATCAACGCAAAAGGGCAGGGCGGCATGCCGAGAAAGAAGATCGACAAGCTGACCGCGTTTGTGAAAGATTACGGTGCAAAGGGATTGGCATATATCGCCATTCAGGAGGACGGCACGGTGAAATCCTCCTTTGCGAAATTTATGAGCGAAGATGAAATGAAGAACCTGATCAGCGCCATGAAGGGCGAGCCGGGAGACCTGCTCCTGTTCGCAGCAGATAAGAATAAGGTGGTATGGGACTCTCTGGGCGCGCTGCGTGTGGAGCTTGCAAAACAGCTTGAACTCCTTAACAAGGACGAGTACCGTTTCGTCTGGATTACGGAGTTCCCGCAGTTTGAGTGGAGCGACGAGCAGAACCGTTACCTGGCTATGCATCATCCCTTCACCATGCCCATGGAAGAGGACCTTCCTCTTCTGGAAAAGGGAGATCTTGGAAAAATACGTGCAAAGGCGTATGACATCGTTCTCAATGGAAATGAGATCGGCGGCGGAAGCGTCAGGATCCATCAGGACGATATTCAGGAGAAAATGTTTGAAGCCCTGGGCTTTACGAAAGAACAGGCCCACAGCCAGTTCGGTTTCCTGCTTGATGCGTTCAAATACGGAGTCCCGCCGCACGCAGGACTTGCCTATGGGCTCGACCGTCTTGTCATGCTCATGGCAAAACAGGACAGCATCCGCGATGTGATTGCATTCCCGAAGATCAAGGATGCCTCCTGTCTGATGACAGAAGCGCCTACGCCGGCGGACGACAAACAGCTGGAGGAGCTGGGACTTGAAGTAAAAGTGAATCCGGAAAAAGAGCAGTAAAAAAATGCTGTGGCAGATTATTTCATCTGTCACAGCATTTTCATTTAAATACAGAAAGCGATGTCAGAGTCTGAAGAGCCGGACATCATTCGTCCCATCCTTCATAAAACCGGATATTTACTGAAATATTCCGGATGATGTCGCCTTCCTCGATCTCAATGTCCTCTGCATCTGACACATAGGGCAGGAGAGGATCGTCTTCTTCCAGCTCCACCGTGATCCAGTTGCGGCACGCTTCATTGGCATTTTCGATGGCATCGTCAAGAGTTTCGCCGGAGGCTTCGCAGCACTCCAGATCCGGGAACCAGGCGTGGTATCCGCCTTCATCTGTTTTGCGGAAAACCGCAGGGTATATGAATTTCATGATATTTCGCTCCTTGCATGATAAGTTTGCATTTTCCTGCTTCGGATAGTATATTACAAATCAGTGGAAATGACAAGAATGTCCGGGAAAAAACAGATTTTGAAAAAAATTCAAAAAACATGTTGACATTTCGATTAAGGTATAGTATAGTACTTATTGTTCCGGTCAGCGGAACACAACAAAATGCGACAGTGGCTCAGCTGGTAGAGTACGACCTTGCCAAGGTCGGGGTCGCGGGTTCGAACCCCGTCTGTCGCTCTGAAAGAAGCACTTGAGCTCCTTGAAAAGAGGTTCAGGTGCTTTTTCTTTATCTGTACAGACTGCGGGGAAACTGCCGGCAGCAGTTTTTTTTGCATGCCGGTTCGTTGAAACTACCTCCGGCAAAGACGGAAATGTTTCTTATCAGCAGGGCTATCCGCAGAAAAGAGTTTTATGTTATACTGGGGGCACTTAGAAGAAAGAGGTGGCTGGATGAAGAAGATAAAGATCGCCCTTCTGGGGCTGGGAACGGTTGGTACAGGCGTATATAAACTGATTCATATGCGGTCGGATGTAATGGAACAGACGATCGGCGCGCAGCTGGAGATCAAAAAGATCCTTGTGCACAATCTTGATAAGAGGCGGGAAGGGATTGATCCGGCGCTTCTGACAGATGACTGGAAAGAGATATTGGAAGACGGGGAGATTCAGATCGTAATCGAGGTAATCGGCGGAATCGAGCCTGCCCGGACAATGATCCTTGAGGCTCTTCGTGCGGGCAAAAATGTTTTGTCTGCAAACAAGGATCTGATTGCGGAGCAGGGAAGGGAGCTGCTGGATACGGCGCAGGAATCAGGAAGAGACTTCCTCTTTGAGGCGGCGGTAGCCGGCGGAATTCCTATCATACGTCCGCTCAAGCAGTGTCTTGCGGCAAATGAGATAACAGATGTCCTGGGTATCGTGAACGGAACGACAAATTATATCCTGACAAAAATGTTTGAGGACGGGATGGAATTTCGCGATGCTCTTGGGAAAGCACAGGAACTGGGATATGCTGAAGCAGATCCCACGGCAGATGTGGAAGGTCTGGACGCCGGAAGAAAAGTTGCAATCATGGCGTCAATTGCATTTCACTCCCGCGTCGTATTTGATGATGTTTACACAGAAGGCATTTCAAAGATCACGGCGGCGGACATTGCATATGCAAAAGAGTTTGACAGTGTTATCAAACTTCTGGGTGTGGCGCGCAATACAGAGACAGGAATTGAAGCCGGAGTGTATCCGGTCATGCTGGGCAAAGACCATCCTCTTGCGTCTGTGAGAAATTCATTCAATGCCGTGTTCATTCACGGTGATGCCGTAGATGACGCCATGTTCTATGGCCGGGGTGCGGGAGAGATGCCGACGGCGAGCGCGGTTGTGGGAGATGTGATTGACGTGGCAAGAGACATTGCCTACGGCTGTACGGGAAGGATCACCTGTACCTGTTACAGACAGCTTCCGGTAAAATCTTTCGGTGATGTGGAAAACAAATTTTTTATCCGGATGCAGGTGCGCAACCGCCCGGGAGTTCTTGCTCAGATCGCGCATGTGTTCGGAAACCATGGAGTCAGCATTGCGAGAGTCGTGCAGAAAAACGCGCAGACAGAGCAGGCTGAACTGGTGATCGTGACAGAAAAAGTAAAGGAACTCTATATGAAGGACGCACTGGATGAGCTCAGGAGCATGGACAACATTTTCGAGATCAGCAGTATCATAAGAGAATTTTAACGGAGGGTACAGATGGAGAGACGCGGTCAGCCCATAGGTTTTATGATCAAGCAGATAAATAATGTATATGAAAAGGATCTAAATGAGAGACTTAAGACGATCGGTATTACGTCTTCCCAGTGCGCTGTGCTGGATTACCTTTTTCACACAAGCAGGGAGGAAGTCAGCCAGAGGGATGTGGAGCGCCATCTGAATCTGAAAAATCCGACCGTGACCGGTCTCCTAAAGCGACTGGATGAGAAGGGATATATCCTCTGCGTTCCCAACGCGAATGATAAACGAAAGAAAAACATCTATCTTACAGAGAAAGCCTATGATATTCAGAGACGCATGGAGAATGACCGCAGAAAACTGGATAAAGAGCTGACAAGAGGGATGACAAAGAGAGAAATAGCGGCTCTCAGAAAAAATCTCGAAAAACTTTTGTATAATATTGCAGATCCGTAAATTGTCAGACAATTCACGTCATAGGGGTCAGGCCCCCATGCGTCAAATTATCTGACAATTTGGATGCACAGGGGCCTGACCCCTTTGTGTGAAGGAGGAAATGAATGAGTTACGCGGATAAGGTTTTTATTGAAATGTGCCGGGATATTATAGACAACGGCACGAGTACGGAGGGGGAGAAAGTCCGCCCGGTATGGGAGGACGGAACGCCGGCCTATACGATAAAGAAATTCGGTGTTGTGAACCGGTATGATCTGTCGAAGGAATTCCCGGCACTGACGCTGAGGCGTACGGCGATCAAGAGCTGTGTGGATGAGCTTCTGTGGATCTGGCAGAAGAAGTCTAATAATGTGCATGAGCTCAGAAGTCATATCTGGGACAGCTGGGCGGATGAAACGGGATCGATCGGGAAGGCGTACGGCTATCAGATGGGTGTGAAGCATCAGTATAAAGAGGGGATGATGGATCAGGTAGACAGAGTGATCTATGATCTGAAGAACAATCCTTACAGCCGCAGGATCATGACAAATATCTATGTGCATCAGGACCTTCACGAGATGAACCTGTATCCCTGTGCATACAGTATGACGTTTAATGTGACGAAGGAGAAGGACAGTGATGTACTTACCCTGAATGGAATACTGAACCAGCGTTCCCAGGATGTGCTCACGGCAAACAACTGGAATGTGTGCCAGTATGCAGTACTTCTCTACATGCTTGCCCAGGTGTGCGGCATGAAGGCGGGTGAGTTTGTGCACGTGATTGCGGACGCCCACATCTATGACCGTCATATTCCCATGATCGAGGAGCTGATTTCGAGAGAGCCTCTTCCTGCGCCGAAATTCTGGCTGAATCCGGAAATAAAGGACTTCTATGATTTTACGCCGGACGATGTGAGACTGGATGATTATGAGACTCATCCGCAGATCAGAAACATTCCGGTAGCAGTGTAGAGAGCATCGGGAACGCCGGCTTCAGATAACAGACAAAAAGGAAAGGTGCAGATAATATGAAAGCAATTTTGTCAGCAGACAAAAACTGGGGGATCGGATATCAGAACAGACTTCTGGTGAGCATCCCGTCGGATATGAAATTTTTCAGGCAGACAACGACGGGGAAAGTCGTGGTAATGGGACGTAAGACCCTGGAGAGTTTCCCGAACGGAATGCCCTTAAAGAACAGAACAAACATCGTTCTGACCGGAAACAAAGGCTATCATGTAAAAGACGCGGTTATTGTACATTCGAAGGAAGAGCTGCTGGAAGAACTGAAAAAGTATGATACGGACGATGTCTATGTGATCGGCGGCGAAAGTATTTACCGCATGCTGCTTCCATACTGCAGTACGGTCTATGTGACGAAGATTGACCAGGCATTCCAGGCGGATACGTTCTTCCCGAATCTGGATGAAATGGACGAATGGGTGATGACGGAGGAAGGGGAGGAGCAGACATGCTTTGACCTTGAGTTCGCATTTACAAAATATGAACGCCGATAGGAGCGGGACGGTAATGAAAAAAAGATCAAGGCGGAGAATGAGAAGGGGGATTTCCCGTTCCGGTGCCGTGCTGCTGGCCGGATGCATTTTCGTGTCGGGGAGCCTGCTTACGGGCTGCGGAGGAAACAGAACGGAAAATTCTGCGGATGACGGAAGGATCAGCGTGGTGACAACGATTTTCCCACAATATGATTTTGTTCGTCAGATCGCAGGAGATTATGTGGATCTGACGATGCTCCTGAAGCCCGGAGAAGAGACTCATTCCTACGAACCCACGCCTCAGGATATCATCGCCATACAGAACAGCGACGTGTTCATCTATGTGGGCGGAGAGAACGATGCGTGGGTGGAAGAGATCCTGGAATCCATGCCGGATGAGGATATGATTACACTGAAGCTGCTGGACTGTGTGGATACTGTTGAAGAAGAACAGGTGGAGGGAATGCAGGAAGAAACCGGGCACAGCCACGAAGAAGAGGACGGACATGTCCATGAGAATGAAGAAGACGCACATTCCGTGCATGAGATTGACGAGCATGTGTGGACCGACCCGGAAAACGCATCGGCTATCACAGGGGAAATCAGGGATATCCTTATGGAGAAAGATCCGTCCAACAGAGAGATCTATGAGGAAAACGCCCGCTCTTATCAGGAAAAACTTTCGGAGCTGGACCGGGAATTCCATGAGGTGGTGGACAGCGCAGAGAGAAATCTGGTTATCTTCGGGGACCGGTTCCCATTCCGGTATTTTGCGGACGCATATGGTCTGGATTACTATGCGGCTTTCCCGGGGTGCGCTTCTGACACAGAACCGAGCGCTGCCACAATGGCATTTCTGATAAATAAAGTAAAGGAAGAAAAGGTCCCGGCGGTACTGAAGATGGAATTGAGCAGCGATAATATTGCAAATGCAATCGCTGAGGCGACGGGAACAGAGGTGAGAACATTCTACAGCTGCCATAATCTGTCGGCAGATGATTTTGAGAACGGAGAGACCTACCTTAGCATGATGCAGAAAAAAGTTGAGACTCTGAAGGAGGTATTGAACTGATGGCTCTTATAAAATGCGAGAACGTATCCATCGGATACGAAGGCCAGACCGTGGTCAGAGATCTGAATTTCCATATAGACAGCGGAGATTATCTCTGTATCGTAGGAGAAAACGGATCAGGAAAGAGTACTCTGGTCAAAAGCCTCCTTGGACTGAAAAGCGTGGAGAGCGGCCGGATACTGTTCGGCGACGGACTGAAGCAGAATGAAATCGGTTATCTGCCCCAGCAGACCGATGTGCAGAAGGATTTCCCGGCCAGCGTCTACGAGGTCGTTCTTTCAGGGAGGCTCAACAGCAGAGGGCTGAAGCCGTTCTACAGCCGTGAGGACAGGAATCAGGCATATGAGAAGATGGAGATGCTGGGGATCCGGGAACTGGAAAAACAGTGCGTCAGAGACCTGTCCGGAGGACAGCGGCAGAGAGTTCTGCTGGCGAGGGCGCTCTGTGCCACAAAGAAACTGCTTCTGCTGGATGAGCCGGTAACCGGACTCGATCCGATTGTCACAACGGAATTCTACGAGCTGATCAGAGAGATCAACAGAGGCTCCGGCATTGCTGTCGTGATGGTGTCCCATGATATAGAGAGCGCTGTAAAAGATGCCACCCATATCCTGCACCTGCAGGAAAAGGTGCTTTTCTTCGGAACAGCAGAGGACTACAGGAAGAGCAGGGTGGGAAGAAATTTTCTCGGAGGTGGACAGGATGATTGATACATTGGCTGAAATGCTTTCTTACCCGTTCATGGTGAGGGCCTTTACTGTAGGAGCGCTTGTTGCTCTGTGTTCGGCGCTTCTGGGAGTAAGTCTTGTACTGAAACGGTATTCCATGATCGGAGACGGACTGTCCCATGTGGGATTCGGAGCCCTTGCCGTTGCGGCGGCGCTGAACATGACGCCGCTCGCAGTAGCGATCCCGGTGGTTATCGTGGCGGCGGTGCTCCTCCTTCGCATCAGCGGCAACAGCAAGATTAAAGGGGACGCGGCGATTGCTCTGATCTCAACCAGTTCCCTTGCCGTGGGTGTGATGGTGATCTCCGTCACTACGGGGATGAATACGGATGTATACAACTATATGTTCGGAAGCATTCTGGCGATGAGCGAGGACGATGTAAGGATGAGCATTGTTCTCTCTGTGATCGTCCTGGTTCTCTTTATCTTCTTTTACCAGAAGATTTTTGCCATCACCTTTGACGAGACTTTCGCCCGGGCGACCGGTGTGAGGGCGGGAATGTACAATACTCTGATCGCTGTGCTGACGGCGGTTACCATAGTGCTGGGAATGCGCATGATGGGCGCGCTCCTGATCTCAAGCCTGATCATCTTTCCGGCCCTGACGTCCATGAGGGTGTGCAGGACCTTCCGGGGAGTTATCATCAGTTCGGCCGTCGTGGCCGTGATCTGCCTTGTAGCGGGAATCATGGTCTCCTATCTGTGCTCGACGCCCGCGGGGGCAAGCGTGGTTATGGCAAATATTGCTGCGCTGGCCGTTTTTTCGGCGGTCGGTGCTCTCAGAAACAGGGGCGGCATACACTGATACTGCAAGGAAATGTTACAGGGAGGGAAAAATGGCGGCGGTACTCTGCATGGCTGTTCTGGGAACGGCTTACGTACTTCTCAAGAAAAAAGCAAAAGCGAAGGCGCTTGTGTGCAAGGCGGCTGCAACATGCGTGCCCTTCCTTCTTCTGACGGCGGACTTTCTGGCTTCGGAGAGCGGCAGCCCGGGAGCGGTATTATACGGCTGGACAGCCGGAGCGCTGCTCTTTTACATTGCGGCAGACGTGCTTCTGGAGTGCAGATTTGTCATCGGCGCGGCAGCCTTTTCATGCGGGCATATCTGTATGGCCGCGGGCTTCCTGACAGGAGGGGAATTGACGAACAGCGCCGGAACGGTGCCGGGACAGGCTGCCCTTGCGGCGGGATGCCTGGCCCTGACCGTAATGTTTGTGGCCGCGGCATGTCTGGCTCTGAGAAAATACCTTCCGCATCTGAAAACAAAGCGGCTGCTGCTGCCGGCTGTGTCATATGTCGTTATCCTGAGTATGATGGCATCCCTTGCCGTGAGCGCGGGAATCCGGTCAGGAGGAGAAAGAGGCGCTGTCACGGCAGCGGGCGGCATCTGCTTTGTTATCTCGGATATTCTTCTGGGAATCAACCGTCTCGGGAGAAAACGAAGCAGTGCAAGAGGGGCAGCGGTGCTCATTCTGTATTATATTTCAGTGTATCTGCTGGCCTTAAGAGTGTGGGCATATTAAAAAACATCAAGAATATGTGATTGACAAAGATAAAAATACACACTATAATGTATTTAAATTTTTATCTAAAAAAGAAATGCAGTGACAAGGAGGAGTACATAGCCCGCCGAAGCAAAGAGAGGAGATGGATGGTGAAAATCTCCGTGAGGAAGCTATGGAAGTAGCCTTCGAGCAGTGAACCGAACGGCATGACGCATCAGTAGGCTTCAACGTTTTTCCCGCGTTACAGGGAAACGGTATCGGAGATGATCCCGTACCGGCAGAGAGCAGAGAATATTCTCTGAATTTAGGTGGTAACACGGATGAAAGATTCGCCCTAAGCATGTGATGTGCTTAGGGTTTTCTTTTACCGTGCTGAGAGAAGGAGGTAGTAAATTGAGACAGATCACGGGGAACAAATTACTTGTAAGAGCATTGAAAGAAGAGGGGGTGGATACGATCTTCGGTTATCCGGGAGCATGTACCATTGACATCAGTGATGAGCTGTATAAGCAGAATGATATCCGGGTCATTCTTCCGAGACATGAGCAGGCGCTGGTACATGAGGCGGACGCTTATGCCAGGACAACGGGGAAGGTGGGGGTGTGCCTGGTGACCAGCGGCCCCGGAGCCACAAATCTGGTAACCGGACTTGCGACAGCCAACTATGACAGCGTTCCTCTTGTATGTTTTACGGGACAGGTGGCAAGACATCTGATAGGAAATGACGCGTTTCAGGAGGTGGATATCGTCGGCATTACCCGCAGTATTACAAAATACGGAGTGACCGTGCGCAGAAGAGAAGATCTGGGACGGATTATAAAGGAGGCCTTTTACATTGCGCGGACAGGAAGGCCGGGACCGGTGCTCATAGATCTGCCCAAAGATGTTATGGGAGAACTGGGCAGCGCGGAATATCCGAAGACGGTGAATATCAGAGGATATAAACCGAATACGAGTGTGCATATGGGCCAGCTGAAAAGGGCAATAAAAATGCTCAAGAAGGCGGAAAGACCGCTTTTCCTTGCGGGAGGAGGCGTGAATATCGCCAGGGCGAACTCCGTGTTCACGGAAGTGGTCGACAAGACCAATGTTCCTGTTGTGACGACGATCATGGGGCGAGGCGCCATCCCTACGAATCACCCTCTCTTTATAGGAAATCTGGGAATGCACGGCGCATATGCGGCCAACATGGCTGTCAGCGAATGTGATCTGCTGTTTTCCATCGGAACAAGATTTAATGACCGTATTACGGGAAAACTTCATGCGTTTGCGCCGAAAGCGCAGATCGTCCATATTGACATTGACACGGCGTCCATCTCCAGGAATATCCACGTGGATGTTCCGATTGTAGCGGATGCCCTGGAGGCGGTTACAAAGATGAATGAATATGTGGAGCCCTGTGAGACGGAAGAGTGGATGAAACAGATAAAGCAGTGGAAGGAAGAGCATCCGCTGACGATGAAAAACAGGGCTCAGATGGGACCGAAAGACATCATCGACGAGATGAACCGCCAGTTTGATGACGCTATTATTGTAGCGGATGTGGGACAGCATCAGATGTTTGTCGCACAGTATGCGGAGATCACGGAGAAGAAACAGCTTATCATGTCCGGAGGACTTGGAACCATGGGATACGGGTTCCCGGGAGCCATCGGGGCGAAGCTGGGAAATCCGGACAAGACGGTTATCGCGGTGTCCGGAGACGGCGGGATGCAGATGAACATCCAGGAATTTGCCACAGCTGTTCTGGAGGAGCTCCCTCTGATTCTCTGCGTATTCAACAATGAATATCTCGGAATGGTCCGCCAGTGGCAGAAGCTGTTTTACGGAAAACGGTACGGCATGACAAATCTCCGCGCGGGAGCATTGTACAGAAGAACGAATGGAGAGCAGATGCCGGAGTATACGCCGGATTTTGTGAAACTGGCTGAGAGCTACGGGGCAAAGGGCATCCGTGTCACAAAGAAAGAAGAGATCGCAGCGGCATTTGAGGCAGCGAAGAAGAATGAAAAGGTTCCTACGCTGATCGAATTCATCATTGATCCCGAGGAACTGGTCTATCCGATGGTGAAGCCTGACGGTACGCTGGAAGATATGATTATGGACTGCTAGTTGAAAGGAGAAGAAAAATGGATAATAATATGAAAAAGAGATGGATCTCTCTCTACGTCGAAAACCAGGTGGGCGTGTTATCCAAGATTTCGGGACTTTTCTCCGGAAAATCATATAATCTTGACAGCCTGACAGTCGGTACGACCGAGGATCCTACCGTGTCGAGGATGACCATTGCGACGGTGAGCGATGACGAGACATTCGAACAGATCAAGAAACAGCTGAACCGGATGGTCGAGGTCATCAAGGTGATCGATTTCACCGACATTTTCGTAAGGATGAAAGAGATCCTGTATGTGAAGGTGTTCAAGTGCACGCCGGCGGACAAGGTGGAAGTATTTCAGATCGCGGAAACGTTCAAGGCCAAGGTTATTGATTACGGAAGAGACAGTGTTCTGGTGGAGTTTGTGCAGACGGCGACAAAGAATGACGCGGTGGTTAAGCTGATGAAGGAAGAGTTCAAGACCATCGAGGTAGTCAGAGGCGGAAGCGTGGGAATTGAGTCTATCAGTATGATGGAAAGATAAGAGAAAGGAGAGCGGCATTGGGGGCCGGCGGAATGATCTGCCGGCGCTGCGGAAATGGTATGAAAGTATTAAAAAACAAGACGATCTATACCGGTTCGGGGAAAATTGAAAACGGGTATATCCGTTACAGCGAGAGGATATCAGAAGTGGGGGAGATGCGAGGCTTTGTCCCCCGCGCAGATGACGAGATCACAGAGATTGCGGGAAACTGTGTTATTCCGGGATTTATAGATGTACACAGTCACGGGGGATACGGATATGACAGCATGGACGCGTCTCCGGAAGAGATCGACCGGATGGTGAGACTGATGTCGGCAAAAGAAGGGATCACCTCATACTTCTGTACGACAATGACGCAGACTTATGACAGGATAGAACAGGCAATGGAAAATATCCGGAAGGCGGCTGAGAGGAATCCGGTGATCCAGGGCATTCACCTGGAGGGACCGTTTATCTCTGTCAATTATAAGGGAGCCCAGGACCCGTCATACATCAAAACACCGGATGAAAAGGTGCTGGCGCACTGGAATGAAATCAGCGGCGGCAGGATTCGTATCGTAACCTATGCGCCGGAGGAAGCCTCTGAAGAATTTGAAAACTGGTGTCTCTCCAATCGCATCGTTCCCAGCGCGGGACATTCAAACGCTACATATGATGAGCTGTGTGCTTCCCGCGCACGCCATGTGACCCATCTGTACAATGCCCAGAGGGGACTGAACCACAGGGAACCCGGAGTGACCGGATACGGACTTCTGACAGACGGAGTGAATACAGAATTGATCTGTGACGGAATCCATATCCGTCCTCAGATGATCGCACTGGCACATAAGGTAAAAGGAAGCGGGGGGATCGAGCTGATTACTGATTCCATGCGCGCCAAGGGAATGCCCGAAGGAAAGAGTGAGCTGGGAGGACAGACCGTCTATGTGAAGGACGGGACGGCCCGCCTGGAGGATGGAACGATTGCAGGAAGCGTACTTACCTATATCAATGCTTTCCGGAATATTATGAAGTTTACGGGCGTGGGGCTTGAGGATGCGGTTAAAATGAGCTCGGTAAATCAGGCGAGAGAATTCGGCCTTACCCAGAAGGGAGAAATCAAAGCGGGAAGAGACGCGGATTTCGTGATCCTGGATGAGGCATATGAGCTGAAAGGAACGATCAGCATGGGCGAGCTCGTGGCCGAAGAATAGAATAAGAGAACAGAAAAGCCGCAGAGATGCTGCCGTTGCAGGACGGCAGCATCCCTGCGGCTTCAAATTTCTTCCCGGAGAACCGGAAAAGGGTCCTCACAGGTTGAAAAGCTTTGTCGCAATGTTGAAGTAAATCAGGATCGAGAAAATGTCCACAAGTGTGGTAATCAGCGGGGAAGCCATAATTGCCGGATCCAGGTGGACTCTGCTCGCGAGAAGCGGAAGCATGCATCCGATCAGCTTTGCGATGACAACTGTGCCGATCAGAGACAGGGCGATGACAAGGGCAAGATTAAAGTCCTGATACTGTATCATGATCCGGATCCCGTTGGTTACCGCAAGCACGGCTCCAACGATCAGCGAGATGCGGAATTCCTTGAAGATCACCCGGAAAATATCCCGGAACCGGATCTGTGACAGAGCGATGCCCCGGATGATCAGAGTGGAGCTCTGTGAGCCGCAGTTTCCGCCGGTGTCCATCAGCATGGGGATGAACGAGACGAGAAGCGGGATCGCGGCGAAGGCGTTTTCATACCTGGTGATGATGGTTCCCGTAATAATGGAAGTAAACATAAGGATAAGAAGCCAGGGGATCCTGTTTTTCGCATGGGCAAAAACGGAAGTCTCGAAATATGTCTTCTCGCTGGGATTGATGGCCGCCATCTTTGTGATGTCTTCCGTAGCCTCGTCGACCATGACATCCATTGCGTCGTCAAAAGTGACGATACCAACCAGGAAATTCTCCTCATCCAGGACCGGAAGAGCGATAAGATCATATTTGGTGAACAGCCGGGCAACCTCCTCCTGATCGGTGTGAGTGTGTACGAAGATGAGTTCTGTCTCCATCAGCTCTTCGATGCGGGTGTCATCATCTTCAGTCATAAGTTCTTTTGCGGATACCGTACCGATCAGTTTTCTCTGTTCCGTTACATAACAGGTGTAGATGGTTTCTTTGTGGATCCCCGTTCTTTTGATGTGAGCCATGGACTGAGCCACAGTCATATCTTTGCGAAGGCTCACATATTCGGTCGTCATGATGCTTCCGGCACTGTCGTCAGGATAGTTGAGAAGTTCATTTATCTTGACACGGTCATCGGGAGAGACAGCATCCAGAATCCGGGTCACAAGATTAGCCGGCAGTTCCTCGAGCATGTCTACTGTATCATCCATATACAGATCATCCAGGAGTTCCTTCAGCTCTTTTTCCGTGAAGATCTCGACCAGGTATGTCTGCATGGATGTATCCATGTTGGCAAATACTTCAGCCGCCTTGTCCTTGGGGATCAGGCGGAAGGCCAGAGCCAGCTCCTTATCTTCAAGTTCAGAGAGCAGAGAGGCTATGTCCACTTCGTTCATTACATCCAGAATACTCCTCACAGCCTTGAACTGACGTTGCTGGAGAAGTTTTATAAAAATCTCTTTGTTCATGATGATTTCCTTCCTTTATCCAATTTTTCGTCTTAAAGCTGCACAAGTGATAACCGGCACCAGAGTCCATAACCTCACCTCCTCGTATCAAAATTACCCGGTAATGCTCCGGGGATGTTTCCGGGTCTCTTCAGAAACACAAATGGAAACGGACCCCGTCAATGCCTGAACAATGACAGAGTCCGCAATAAAATACGCTCTTAAAAACAAATGCACCGTTCAAGCTTTAGTATCACAGGGCATATCAATTGCATTAGGTTGCGCCTTCACGACGCAGCCTGCTGACCAGCTCTTTGTGTCTCCACAATCTCGCGGCAGCAATCTTCGGGCTGTGCCCAATCCCTGTGGTAACCTCACCTACCGAAATGATGTATTCTTTTTATCCTGATTATTGTAGTTCATCTGTGCTGAAGTGTCAAGTAAAAATGCCGGGAAGATGTATTATGCCGGCCGGTGCCGACACAAATTTTGCACCAGGACTCCCGAGCGAGTCCTGAATTTGCAGAGAGACTACAGGAATGCGTTATCATATTAAATTAGTGAAATGATAAGAAAAATCTGTTATAATAATCCGTGGTACGGACAGCTGGCTCCTTTTCTCCATGGGAGCCGTGTCATCATGCGCTGCGTACCATTTATATTATCAGAAAAGAGGATGAAATTATGGATTACAAGATCACCGGTTACAAGCCGGAAAAACTGTTTCATTTTTTTGAGGAGATCAGTGCGATCCCGAGGGGATCGGGCAATGAGAAGGGAATCAGTGATTACCTTGTAAAATTTGCAGAAGACAGGGGACTCTGGGTATATCAGGACGAGGCATACAATGTAATCATCAAGAAGGGCGGAAGCAAAGGAGCAGAGGCTCTTCCGGCCGTCATGCTCCAGGGACATCTTGACATGGTATGCGAGAAAGTCGCCGGCGTAGAGCATGATTTTGAAAAAGAAGGGATCCGTCTTGTAGTGAAGGATGGGATTCTTACAGCGGACGGAACGACTCTGGGTTCCGACAACGGCGTGGCGGTCGCGCTGATGCTGATGGTGCTGGATGATGAGGATATCGTGCATCCGCCGGTGGAGTGTGTGTTTACGACAGAGGAAGAAGTAGGCCTTAACGGAGCCAGGGCTCTCGACAAGTCGCAGATCTCCGCGCGGACCATGATCAATATGGATTCGGAAGAAGAAGGTGTGGCGACGATCAGCTGTGCGGGAGGACTTCGCATCGAGTGCACGAGACCCGTTGCAAGACAGCAGACAGAAGGAACACTGCTTTCGATTGAAATTTCCGGGCTTAAGGGCGGACACTCGGGAACCGACATTGACAAGGAACGCCAGAATGCAATCCGTGTAATGGCCAGAGTGCTGTATCAGATCATGAAAAACACAGACGGAAAACTGGTATCATTTTCCGGAGGAAACAAGGATAATGCCATCCCGAGAGAGTGTATGGCGTCATTGATCTTTGCAGATGCAGAGGAAGCAAAAAAGGCGGAAGAGCTTGCATGCAGTCTTGCGGAAACGCTTGCGGATGAGATCACTCCCTATGAAGAGAACTTTACATGTGAGATTACTTCCGAGGAAGGAAGAACGGAGAATGCTCTCTCCGAAGAGGATGCAAAGGCATTTATTACCGCAATGTACCTGGCTCCCAACGGAGTGCAGAGCAGGAATATGAAGCTGGACGGATTCGTGGTTGTGTCTACCAATATGGGGGTTGCCCGGGCAGAAGAGAACAGACTTGTGATCGTCTTTTCACCCAGATCGTCTGTGGCTTCCCTTCAGGAGGAGATGAAGGCAAGGCTGGGTCTGCTCGCGGATACATTTGGGTTTGCCGCTGAGTTCAGCGGAGAATACCCGGGCTGGAGCTATAAAGAAGAGTCTCCGGTGCGGGATGTATTCCTTGAAAGCTACAGAGAACTTTTCGGAGAAGAACTTAAGACCGAAGCGCTTCATGCAGGTCTGGAGTGCGGCCTGTTCTCTGATGCGATCCCGGGACTGGATGCGATCGCTGTGGGACCGACTCTGAACAATGTTCATACTCCGGAGGAAAACCTTCCGCTGGATTCATTTGAAAGATTCTATGAGCTGCTCAAGGATGTGCTCAGGAGACTGGCAGAAAAATAATTTTACCAGATGGGGGAAGAATCCCGCCTCTACAGGCGGATTGACTGACCGTCAGACATAAGATTTCTGTTTTTAAAGCCTGCAGGGCATTTCCGGGATGAGATGATATGCATCCCGGGAATGCCCTGCTTTATTCGGGAAAAAGGATTTTGTTCTTTGCCTGATATATTTATGAAATAAAAATGCGCCCTCAGGGCGCAGAACAGCCGATATATTTTATTTTTTCAGTCTGTATACTGTTTTGCCGCCCTGTTTTTCCTCGGCTATGATCCTCTGCTTTACCATATAGGGGAGGATGGAATCAAGGAATTTTCCCGGGTCAGTGACAGCGATCTGTTCCCGGCTGAAGGGCTGCTTTGCGGACAGATCTTTTACCACCGTCTCCAGATCCCGGCGGGTCATCGCTCCGTTTTTTCGGAGCGCTTTTTTGATTTTCGAGACGCCTTTGGCCGAGAGCATGTTTGAGAGGTCCTGCTGCTGACGCATTGTGCGCCACAGTCCCCATGCGTAGATGATCGCGGTGGCCAGGGCAAACAGCAGAACATATGGAATATAATGTAATATTATCTGCATTTTTCTCCTTTCCAGTAGATCAGACGGTTATCATGGAGGATCTCAAGGAACTTGATGAGCCGGGAAAGAGATTTCTCCATATTCGGAAACTTTTCATCCAGCTTCTTTGAAAGCTGATGGACATCACTTTGATCATCGATGATGAGCCACACGAAGCTGCCGTAGTTATCCAGACGGATATCGCTTACTCTCGGACGGTGGAAAAAACGCTGCGCGATTCTGTGATAGAATCCTTTCCATTCGATCTCAACGGTAACGATGCCCTTTTCGTCAGCGTGGTATTGAATCTCCGGATTCCTAACCGGGACATAGTCCAGATAGTTCTTTGACTGTTTGGATTTCATTGGTGTGTCAGATCCTCCTTTTGAACTTCTGCGGCGGCCGGAATGATTCCGGCAGGCGCTTTCATTGATCATATCATTACTCTAACCTATAAAGAAGCAGCCCGCAAGCAGCAGGCTGCATTCAAATGCTGAAAACGTTAAATTTATTTCTTTTTCTTCATACATACTCTGAAAAGATAGAACAGGAGTATGATGAAGATGATCAGACTTACGAGCTGGCGAAGCGGGAGTTCGAACGGGAGCACAATGGCCTGGTCCACTCCGACAACGGCAAGAACCGCAAGGATAATGCCCATGATGCCTTCGCCGGCGATGAGTCCGGAGGTAAACAGAACCCCGCGGTCTGCGCGTTCCTTCTTCTCTTCGTCGCTGCCTTTGAGTTTCTCAACGATAAAGCGCACTGCGCCGCCTGCCATGATTCCGGCGCTTAAGCTGAACGGCAGATACATGCCGACTGCGAAAGGCATTACCGGAACCTGAAGAATCTCAGCTACAACAGCAACGAATACACCGATGAGAATCAGCGCCCACGGAAGGTTCGCATCCATGATGCCTTCTACGAGCAGCTTCATCATGGTAGCCTGCGCCGCCGGGATCTTGTCCGTTCCGTATCCCCATGCCTCGTTCAGCAGATAGAGTACGAATCCGATGGCAGCCGCGGAAACAACAACACCGAGCATTTCACCGATCTGCTGTTTCTTCGGTGTGGCTCCCACGATAAATCCGGTTTTCAGATCCTGTGAAGTATCTCCGGCAATGGCGGCCACGATACAGATGATACCGCCGATGGCGATGGCGCCTACCATGCCTGTGGTGCCGTCAGAGCCGGTTACTTTCAGAAGCAGTGTTGCAATGATCAGTGTTGCGATGGCCATACCGGAAACCGGGTTGTTGGAAGATCCGATCAGTCCCACCATACGGGAGGAAACCGATGCGAAGAAAAATCCGAAAATCACAACGATCAGTGCGCCGATCGGATTGACAGGGAAGGTCGGCACGAGCCAGATCGCGATTACGATCACGAGGATCATACCGAGCAGCAGCGGCATCGGCAGATCCTGCTGCGTGCGGAGAGCATTTGCATTCGAATGTTTTTTGGACATGCTCTTCATTGCCTGCCTGAATGTACGGATGATCAGCGGGAAGGTCTTGATCAGACTGATCAGCCCGCCGGCGGCAACGGCTCCTGCCCCGATATATTTTACGTATGTGCCCCAGAGATCATCCGGTGCGAGTGTTGAGATCGGCACTTCCCCGGGGAAGATCACAGCGTCTCCGCCGAACAGCGCGATCGCCGGCATGAGAACGAACCAGCTTAACGTACCGCCGGCAAGCATGTAGCTTGAGATCTTCGGCCCGCAGATGAATCCTACTCCGGCAAGAGACGGAAGAACCTGGATTCCGATCTGAGAACCGGCAAATCCCTTGAAGGCGTATCCGATCTCACTCGGAAACAGAGACAGACCGTCAGCGACAAATTTGTACACTGCTGCAATACCCAGACCTTTGAAAACGGATCCGGCCTTGCTGCCGCCTTCTTCTCCTGCAAGCAGAACCTCTGCGCAGGCAGTTCCTTCCGGGAAGGGAAGAGTTCCGTGCTCCTCAACGATGAGTGCCTGACGGAGGGGAACCATGAAACAGACTCCCAGGATACCGCCGAACAGCGCGATGAGGAAAATTGTCAGGATACTTGGAAATTCAATTTTTCCTTCTTCGGCCCATAAAAATAATGCCGGAAGAGTGAAGATTGCTCCTGCCGCGAGAGACTCTCCGGCAGAACCGATCGTCTGTACCATGTTGTTTTCAAGGATCGAATCTCTGCGAAGGATAAAACGGATGATACCCATTGAGAGAACGGCCGCCGGGATTGACGCGGAAACCGTCATACCGACAAGAAGCCCGAGGTAGGCGTTTGCCGCACCGAAAACAATGGCAAGGAGACAGCCGATCAGGACAGAAGTGACCGTGAATTCCGGAACAATTTTATCGGCCGGAATATACGGTTTGAAATCATTCTTTTTGTCCATTGAACTTTCATTCCTTTCTTTTGTTTTTTAACGCTTTTTTAACACAGCCTTAAAATTATATCACTAAGCGTAAAGAAAAGGAAGCAAAAAAATATACAATTATGTGAAATAATGTGTTAAACTTGATACAGTTCCCGGCTGTATACAGAATCCGGGTTTCAGAAGGGTGGCGGGACATATGGAGGCCTATACGGGATTTGCCCGGGTATACGATATATTCATGGATAATGTGCCTTATGAGGAGTGGGGAACATATCTTGATTCTCTGCTGAAAGAGTACGGAGCAGAGGGAGGACTTGTGCTTGATCTCGGATGCGGTACGGGATCCATGACGGAGATTCTGGCGGAATACGGATATGATATGATCGGGGTGGACAACTCGGAAGAGATGCTGGAGATCGCTCTGGATAAGAAGATAAGGTCCGGGCATGATATTCTGTATCTTCTGCAGGATATGAGAGAGTTTGAACTATACGGAACGGTACGGGCCGTGGTCAGCGTCTGTGATTCCGTGAATTATATTACCGAGCAGGAGGAACTGCTCACGGTATTCCGGCTGGTGAACAATTATCTGGATCCGGGCGGCGTGTTTATTTTTGATTTTAATACAGAATATAAATACCGTGAGATACTCGGAGAGCAGACGATCGCAGAGGATCGGGGAGAATGCAGTTTTATCTGGGATAACTGCTATTACGGAGAGGAGAGGATCAATGAATACGATCTGACACTTTTTATCCGGGACGATGAAGCGTCATCTCAGGGAGAAGAACTGTACAGGAAATATCAGGAAACTCATTATCAGAGGAGTTATACTCTGGATGAGATCGAAAATCTTGTCAGGAGGTCCGGACTCAGATTCCTGGCGGCATATGACGCTTTTACCCGGAATGCACCGGGAGAAAAAAGTGAGCGTATCTGCGTGATCGCAGGGGAGTGCGGAAAAGAAACTGTCTGAGCGGGTCCTGAACTGAAATAAACAGAAACGGAGAAAAGAAAAATGAAAGATTATATTGTGCGTGCAGCGGCGGCCAATACGCAGATCAGGGCATTCGCCGCGGTGACTACAGAACTTGTGGAGGAGGCGAGACAGCGGCACGGTACCAGCCCGGTGGCGACGGCCGCACTGGGAAGACTTCTTACCGGCGGCGTGATGATGGGGAGCATGATGAAGAATGAAGAAGACATGCTGACCATTCAGATCAAATGCAGCGGGCAGATCGGCGGACTCACCGTCACAGCCGACAGCAGGGGGCATGTAAAGGGATATGTGTATAATCCGGATGTGATGCTTCCGCCTAAAAACGGGAAGCTGGATGTTGGAGGCGCTCTGGGGCAGGGAGTGCTCACAGTGATCAAGGACATGGGGCTGAAGGAGCCCTACTCCGGACAGACCATCCTGCAGACCGGAGAGATTGCGGAAGATCTGACGTATTATTTTGCCACATCCGAGCAGGTTCCCTCATCGGTCGGTCTGGGAGTGCTGATGGAGAAAGATAATACGGTCAGATGTGCGGGAGGTTTTATTGTTCAGGTCATGCCGTTTATTGAGGATAAGGTGCTGGAGAAGCTGGAACAGAATGTCCAGAAGATACAGTCCGTTACATCAATGCTGGACAACGGGCATACTCCGGAAGAGATGCTGGGACAGGTGCTTGAAGGACTGGACCTTGAGATCACGGATACTCTTCCGGCGGAATTTTACTGCAACTGTTCAAAAGAACGGATTGAGAAGGCGATTATCAGCGTGGGACGCAGGGAGATTCAGTCCATGATCGATGACGGCAGGGAAATTGAGGTGAAATGTCATTTCTGCAATACGGCATATAAATACTCTGTGGACGAGCTTAAGGAACTGCTGAAAAGGGCCGTAAAGTAGAAATCAAAAAATGGACCGGAACACAGGCGGATGGGAAATATCCGCCTGGCGAAGGGAGAAAGGCGGGAAAATATGAAACATGGATTTGTCAGGGTAGCTGCAGCGACTCCGGATATCCGGGTGGCAGATGTTGCGTACAACACAGAGAAGATAAAGTATGATATCAGAGAGGCGTGGGAAAACGGAGCGAAGATCATAGCATTTCCGGAATTATGCATTACAGGATATACATGCGGAGATCTGTTTACCCATGATGTTCTCCTGAGCGCGGCAAAGTCTGCGCTGTATGAGCTGGCGGAGTATACGGCGGACAAAGACATCCTGGTCTTTGTCGGGGTGCCGCTTGATATTGAAGGAAAGCTTTATAATGTGGCCGCAGCTCTGAACAGAGGAAAAATTCTCGGACTGACCACAAAAACATTTCTCCCCAATTACGGAGAATTCTATGAGATGCGTCAGTTTACGCCGGGACCGAAGAAGGCCGGATATATATCCTTTGATGGAGATCAGGTTCCGTTCGGGCCGCAGATCCTGTTTCAGGCCACTGCCATGGAGAATCTGATCGTGTCCGCGGAGATCTGTGAGGATGTATGGTCTCCTGTTCCGCCGAGCATCGGGGCCGCTGTCGAGGGGGCGACGGTGATCGTCAACTGTTCGGCCAGCGATGAGACCATAGGAAAAGACAGCTATCGACGGGAACTGATCTCAGGACAGTCCGCGCGGCTGATTGCCGGGTACATTTATGCCAATGCAGGAGAAGGGGAATCGACCACGGATCTGGTATTCGGGGGACACAATATCATTGCCGAGAATGGAACGATACTGAAAGAGGCGCGGCGCTATCACAATGAGATCATCTATTCGGAACTGGACATTCAGAGGATCATTGCGGAGAGAAGAAAGAATACCACGTTTCAGCTCAGCGGGAAGAGGGAGCTGATCAGAGTTCCGTTTTATATAGAAGCGGAGAGGACCAGACTCAGCAGAACCTTTCCGAAGAAACCGTTTGTCCCGTCTGATGAGACGGCAAGAGCACAGCGCTGCGAGGAAATTCTCACGATTCAGGCCATGGGGCTTAAGAAGAGGCTCGCGCACACCAATTCCAGAACCGCAGTGGTGGGAATCTCCGGAGGACTTGATTCCACGCTGGCGCTTCTCGTGACAGCCCGGGCATTTGACATGCTGGGCAGGGACAAGAAGGATATCCTTGCAGTGACCATGCCCTGTTTCGGTACGACTGACAGAACTTATCAGAATGCCTGTGAGATGGCGCGGCAGGTTGGGGCAACACTGAAGGAGGTCCCCATTGCGGATGCGGTAAATATCCATTTCCGGGATATCGGACAGGATCCTGATGATCACAGCGTAACCTATGAGAACTCCCAGGCCAGAGAGCGAACACAGGTGCTCATGGACATTGCGAATAAGACATGGGGAATGGTGATCGGAACCGGCGACATGTCGGAACTGGCTCTTGGCTGGGCCACATACAACGGGGATCATATGTCCATGTATGGGGTAAACGCGTCTGTGCCGAAAACACTTGTGCGTCATCTGGTAAAATACGCGGCGGATGACACAAAAGATGAAAAGCTGAAAAAAGTACTTTACGATGTGCTCGACACACCGGTAAGTCCGGAACTTCTTCCGCCGAAAGACGGGGACATTGCGCAGAAGACGGAAGATCTTGTAGGACCTTATGAACTTCATGATTTCTTTCTCTATTATATGCTCAGGTTCGGATATGAACCGAGCAAGATCTTCCGACTGGCCGAAATGACATTTAAAGATGAATACGACAATGTTACGATTCTGAAATGGCTGGAAACCTTCTGCCGCAGATTTTTCTCTCAGCAGTTTAAGCGTTCATGCCTTCCGGACGGTCCGAAGATCGGTACGGTGGCTCTTTCTCCGAGGGGAGACTGGAGAATGCCGAGCGATGCATGTGTTGCCGTCTGGCTGAAAGATCTTGGGAATGTATCGCTGAAGGAGAAAGAGGATTAAGTGCTGTGCTGTTCCGGCGGAGAAAAACTGTAAGAAGATGCGAAGAAACGTTCGGCTGAGAACAAAGGAGTGATGAAATGAAGCTGATCAGAACGGAAGATGCAGTGGGAAGTGTACTGTGTCATGATATTACACAGATTATCCCGGGAGTTACAAAAGATGCGGTGTTCCGCAAAGGACATATTGTGACGGAGGAGGATATTCCGGTTCTGCTCTCCGTGGGAAAGGAAAATCTGTATGTCTGGGAAGCTCAGGAAGGAATGCTCCACGAGAACGATGCAGCGGAAATTCTCCGCCAGGTATGCCAGGGAGAGCACATGAAGGCTTCCGAGCCGAAGGAAGGCAAGATTGAACTTACGGCAGAATGTGCCGGACTTCTCAAGGTTGACAGGGAGAAGCTGAATACGGTCAATGCTTTGGGACAGATCGTGCTGGCTTCGCGCCACGGAAATTTCCCTGTGGAAAAGGGAGATAAGATCGTCGGGATGCGGGTTGTTCCTCTCGTCATTGAGGAGGAAAAGATGAACCGTGTGAAAGAACTCTGCGGGGACGAACCGATCTTTCAGATCCTACCCTTTCGCACCATGAAAGCCGGGATTGTCACCACAGGAAACGAGGTTTATCACGGCAGGATCAAAGACCGGTTTACTCCTGTGGTTAAGAGAAAGCTTGAAGAGGCGGGAATGGAAGTGCTGGGAGATACGCTCTGCAGCGATGATTCCGATCTGGTGACAGAGGCGATAAAAGAATGGATACGAAAAGGCGCAGAGATGGTCGTATGTACCGGTGGAATGAGCGTGGATCCGGATGATCGGACTCCGCTCGCTATCCGCAACGCCGCGGATGAGGTCATTACCTACGGCGCGCCGGTTCTTCCGGGAGCCATGTTCATGCTGGCGTATGCCGGGAATGTTCCGGTGATGGGACTGCCAGGGTGTGTGATGTATTCAAAACGGACGATCTTTGATCTTGTGCTGCCCCGGATCGCGGCGGGAGAGAGGCTCTGTGCGGAGGACTTTACTATACTCGGGGAAGGCGGACTCTGCCTGAACTGCGAGGTGTGTACGTTCCCGAACTGCGGATTCGGGAAGTAGGAACTGAATACTGAGTATAAAGAAATGCCACGATCCCTGTATTTATAAGGGAAAGAGGCATTTCTTTTTTGATATGGAGAAAGGGAAAACTGAGGTTGTACCCACTTTTAGAGATTCACTAATCGCTTATTCGGCTGTTTTGTCATTAAGATGTTTAAAGAACATTTAAAATAGATGTTTAAAGAACATTTAAAATTGGCTGGAATCAAAGAATAAAAGGCCACAGAGGCATTTGGAGATAGCGAAGCAATTGAACGAAAAAGATATTGCCTGTCTGATGCCGCTATGCTACCATATGGACAGGGAAACCGAGGCCGGGCGGCTTACCCTCTGATTTTTCGGAGAGGCAAACCCTCCAGACGAAAGAAAGGGGGGCGATGCCGATGAATGTTACATATTCGGATTTGATCCAGTTATTAATTTTCATTGTTGCCCTTGTCGGTCTGTGTTATCAGATTTTCAAGGACAAGAAATAGCCGCCACTACTGCGAATAGTGACGGCTGTTCTTAAATAACAGCTATTAGCTTTCGGGGTAAGCCGCTTTCGGTTTCCCTTTACATCTTTAATATAGCATATCTGGACGGGGCGTGCAAGGCACTACTCAGATTTCAGAGCGGTTTGACTTTCCCGGGAAAATGCAGGAAGATGGGAAGAGACAGTCCGGCCATACAAATGGCGCGTAAATCGTACGAAGAAAAGTGACGGATACTTACAGGAAGGAGAGTGACAGATGATAGGATTTTACCGACAACTAAGGGAAACACTGGAGAAAGGAGAGGGGGACGTCTATACCGAGACGATTCTCCGGGGGCAACATGCCGGAGAGAAACGGATTCTTTCAGGGAACGATCCGGAGACCGGTCCGAGCACGGCGAAAGAAAACGGGAAGGACGTCTTCCGGGAGCGGATCGGCAGGCCGGCGAAACTGATCATCTGCGGCGCCGGGCATGTCTCCATACCGATTATAAAGATGGGAAAGATGCTGGGGTTTACGGTGACGGTTCTCGAGGACCGTCCGAAGTTCGCGGATAACGCCAGAGCAGCGGGGGCAGACCGGGTGATCTGTGAGCCCTTTGAGGACGCACTTGAGAAGATCCCGGGAGACTCGGATTCCTGGTTTGTCATCGTCACCAGAGGACACCGCTATGACAGGATCTGCCTGGAACAGATCCTCCATAAGGCCGGCGCCTATGTGGGGATGATGGGCAGCAGGAGGAGAGTGGCAATCGTAAAAGATCAGCTGGAAGAGAGCGGGATCGCAAGGGAGACTCTGGATGAGGTTCATGCGCCTATCGGACTGAAGATCGGGGCGGAGACGCCGGAGGAGATTGCGGTGTCCGTTATGGCGGAGATCATACAGGTGAAAAACAGCCGACAGAAAGGCGGGGGATATTCCGGAGAGATGATGGAGGCACTGACAGCCGAAGAAGAGCGTCGGAAAGTGCTGGCGACGATCATTTCACGGAAAGGGTCAGCGCCCAGGAGTGTGGGGACAAAGATGCTCATATTTGAGGATGGAAGAACCGTGGACACCATCGGCGGAGGATGTGTAGAGAGAGAGATCATCCGGAAGGCGCTCCTGATGATGCACTCCGGGCAGCCCGCCTTCCAGATCTGTCGGGTGGATATGTCCGCGGACGCGGCGGAGGACGAAGGAATGGTCTGCGGCGGCGTGGTGGAAGTGATGATGGAACTGGTTTGAATCTTCGGAGGATGCACAGGGAATCCGGTTGCGGACAGTGCCGGCGCAGCAGCCGGACAGAGGGATGAGCAGAGGGAAAAGTCAGAAAAGAGAACAGAAAAAGAGAGCGGGAGATGACGGAACAGTGTGGAAGAAGAGAGATGTCAGAATTTTAAAAGGAAATATCATCAGCAGCAGAAGCAGGACAGAACTGGAGATCTGTGAGAACAGCTATCTGGTGTGCGAGGACGGAAAGGTGGAGGGGATCTACCGGACTCTGCCCTTCCGGCTGGGAGGCTACCCTATCCGTGATTTCGGGGACTGCCTGATCATACCGGGGCTTGTGGATCTGCATACTCATGCGCCTCAGTATCCGTTCCGGGGAACGGCAATGGATCTGGAACTCCTGGACTGGCTGGAGGTCCATACTTTTCCGGAAGAGACAAAGTATAGAGAAATGGAGTACGCCAAAAAAGCATATGGGATATTTGCTGAGAACATGAGAAAGAGCGCCGTCACGAGAGCCTGTATCTTCGCCACGGTCCACAGGCCGGCGACGATGATGCTGATGGATCTGATGGAAAAAAGCGGGCTGGTCACCAGGATCGGGAAAGTCAATATGGACCGGAACGCGCCGGAGGGCCTGTGTGAGAGCACAGAAGAGTCTCTGGCGGAGACGGAGGCCTGGCTCAGAGAAGCCGGCGGGAGAAACTATGAGAATACAAGCCCGATTCTTACGCCCCGGTTCGTGCCGTCCTGTACGGACCGGCTGATGGAGGGGCTGGGAGAACTTCAGAGAAAATATAATCTGCCGGTGCAGTCCCATCTCTCGGAAAACCCGGAGGAGATTGCCTGGGTGAAGGAATTGTGCCCCTGGTCAGAGTTTTACGGGGACGTTTATGATCATTTCGGGCTGTTCGGAGGAAGAGGTCCAACGATCATGGCGCACTGTGTTTACAGCGGGGAGGAAGAGATCCGGCGGATGAAGGAGAACGGAGTCTTTGTCGCACATTGTCCGGAATCCAATATGAATGTATCGTCGGGTATCGCTCCGGTGAAGCGGTACCTGGACGAAGAAATTCATGTGGGACTGGGGAGCGATGTGGCGGCAGGCAGCACAGAAAATATGTTTGCGGCTATGGCCCATGCCGTCAGAGCGTCCAAGCTGCGGTGGAGGATTCAGGACAGCAGCCGGAAGCCGCTGACGGCGGAAGAGGTGTTTTATATGGCAACCCGGGGCGGAGGAGCCTTTTTCGGAAAAGTGGGAAACTTTAAGCCGGGATATGAGTTTGACGCAGTTGTGCTGGATGACAGCCGTCTGTCAGGAGCTCTGGAGATGAATCTGAGAGACAGACTGGAGCGCATGATCTATCTCGGGGATGAAAGAGAGGTCAGGGCGAAGTATGTAAGAGGAAAAGAATTGTTTTTTTAGTGGTATAATATATAGGTGTAAATGCTTTATTTTGTACAAAATCAAGTACAAAGCATATAATGATAACTATTATCATAATTACTCTTGCGTTTTACAAAAGTCGATGATATACTAGCGCATGAAAGAGGCGGGGAACCATATGGACCGGCTTCATGGAATACCGGCGGCACGCCGAAATGAAACATATATGAAAAGATTTCACGAGGAGGTTTTTACGAATGGCAAAAGCAAATTTTGACCAGTGGGCAGACTTCAAAGGTCATCTCTGGAAAGAGGAAGTGAATGTGCGTGATTTCATCCAGCACAACTATACTCAGTATGACGGGGATGAGTCTTTCCTGGCAGGGCCTACAGAAGCGACAAATAAACTTTGGGGAGAACTCTCCAAACTGCAGAAAGAAGAGCGCGCAAAGGGCGGCGTTCTGGACATGGAGACAGAGGTTGTTTCCGGTCTGACAGCATATGGCCCGGGATATATCAATGAAGAGATGAAAGATCTGGAGCAGGTAGTTGGTCTCCAGACAGACAAACCGCTCAAGAGAGCGTTCATGCCGTACGGCGGAATCAAGATGGCTGAGCAGGCTTGTACGACATACGGATACACACCGAGTGAAAAACTGCATGAAATCTTTACAAAATATCATAAGACACACAACCAGGCAGTATTTGATATCTATACTCCTGAGATGAAGAAAGCACGTCACAACAAGATCATCACAGGTCTTCCGGACACTTACGGAAGAGGACGTATCGTAGGCGACTACCGCCGTGTAGCTCTCTATGGTATCGACTATCTGATCGAGAAGAAGCAGTCTGACTTTGTAGAGTACGAGAGACACGGAATGAAGGGAACGGATTTCCGCCTTCGTGAGGAGATCGCAGATCAGATCCGCGCGCTCAACGGTATGAAAGAGATGGCGGAGTCTTACGGTTATGATATTTCCAAGCCGGCGACAAACGCAAAAGAGGCTGTACAGTGGCTGTACTTCGGATATCTTGCAGCGATCAAGACACAGAACGGAGCTGCAATGAGTGTCGGACGTATTTCCACATTCCTCGACATCTATATTCAGAGAGACCTGGAGAAGGGCATCCTGACAGAGGAGCAGGCACAGGAGCTCATCGATCACATGGTAATGAAGTTCAGAATGGTGAAGTTCGCGAGAATTCCGTCTTACAACGAACTGTTCTCCGGAGACCCGGTATGGGCTACACTGGAGATGGCCGGCATCGGAATGGACGGACGCCATATGGTCACAAAGAACGATTACCGTTTCCTCCACACACTGGAGAACATGGGACCGTCACCGG
>CAKNHF010000008.1 GCA_930972465.1 uncultured Lachnospiraceae bacterium | reverse complement strand
AAGATGAGGATAAATTTCTCATTTTAACTTGCGCTAAATCTTGACATAGGACCATGACTTAGATTAAGGAATGAGTATTCTGAGAGATCATATATAGTGATAAAGGGGATATTTATTATGAGAAAGATGATTCTATCCATTGTTATGATGATTATCAGTCTTTGTATGTTTGGTGGTTGTAGTAAATCTGATCAGGAGGATCCGTCCTCAGGCAGGAAGGCGAGCGATATCTGTGAAAAAGGAACGATCACATCAAATGTCAGCATAGAAGATGCTTACTATTATGACATTCTGGCAGATGATTCAGGAGACATTTATGCCTTAACAGACAGCTCTATTGAAGGAGATTATGAAGACGAATGTGTCATGGTATGGAAGAGCTCCGATCAGGGAAATACTTGGGAGAAATTGCTGTATAGGCCGGAAGGGTTAACGGATGCCTATGAAAGTCAGGCCGGTGCACTGAGAATAGGGGAACAGGGCTTAGAGGCCTATGTTGTATTTACAGAATATCTGGATGGTGCGGGGGATGAGTCTGTTTCCCGTTTGTTCCGGATCACGGAAAAAACCTGTGATGAACTTGAAGCCGGAGCAGTATTTGAGATGATTGGGAATCTCATGTGGAATCTCAATATTGTGAATGATCATGTGATCTCGCTTGCCTCAGGTGAACAATGCGTGCTGTATGATACTGATAAACAGGAAGTGCTGAAAAGTTTAACCTATGATCCGTATACCGTGGGATTTCTGCCTATGCAGGAGCAGTTCCTTGTATATGGACAGGAGATTGTTTACTGTTTGAACGCAGAGAGCCTTGAAGAAGAGGAGGCTGAGGAAGGGTTGAAGAAATTTGTTTCCGATATGTTTAAAGAGAACGACAGCAGTGTTATGCCCCCGATGTATACAGATAATGACACTGTTGTATGTGCTGTGGCAGAGGCGGTTTATGAATACAGAGATGGAGAAAAAAAAGAGGTGCTTTCTATCCCCTATACGGTAAACGGTGAAAATCCTCTGAATGGTATAATGCCGATGTGTAGGGGAAAAGACAATACATATTTTGTAAGTGTATTTGGGGACAAAGGAACAGAGCTGAAGCGTATAAAACCAGATGATAATGTAGAGAAAGAGACTCTTAAGATTTATACACTGACAGAAAATCAGGATATTATGCAGATTGTCATGCTTTTTCAGCAGGACCATCCCGAAATAAATGTGGATATTCAGGTGGGAATGGAGGATGAAGCGGCACTGACGCGGACAGATGTTATAAAACAGTTAAATACAGAATTGCTGGCTGGGGAGGGACCGGATGTCATTATTATGGATGGCCTTTCTGTTGAACAGTATGTGGAAAAAGATTTGCTTCTTCCTATTGAACTGGAACAGACTGAAGATAAATATTTTGAAAATATTATAGATACTTATCAGTTTGAAGATACACCATATGCCGTTCCGACAGGGTTCTGGCTCTATACTTTGCAGGGACCGACAAATCTGACGCCTGCGACCAACTCATCGGAAGATCTATGCCAATGGATTCTCTCAAATTCAGGTAAAGCTGGTTTGGACGGGTATGAATACAGTTACAGGTATAACACGTATTCACAGTATGCACAATTTATATATGATACTTATTCAGACCATATTATTAGTGACGGAGTGGTAGATACAAAGGCCTTGGAAAAATATATGACAATCTGTAGTCAGTTAGCAGAAATATCCAGTCAGGGGCGCTTGGATGAAGAGTATGTGACATCAAGTATTCTCCCAGGAATTATAGAGATTCACTATAATGAGAAAGTGGAAATATCGATGGGGATAGCTTTGAATGTTACAGATTTAGCTGCCCTGATAACAGAACAGAAAAACGGAAATTCGGAGTATAGCCTTTATCCCATGTATCAGCCATGTAATATTGTTTCCATTAATGCAAATACGGGGCATGAGGAGGCTGCTCGTGAGTTTGTGAAGTTTTCATTGGGGGATTCTGTGCAGAAGTCAAACTTGAATTACTGTTTGCCGGTTGACCGGGATGCTTTTTGCAGTACTCTGAAAGGAGAAGGGATGCCGGTAGATTCAGATGGTCTTTTGATGGAAATAACTCTTGGCGAGGGAGAGGAAAGCTTTTTGATTTACTGTCCAGCTGAGGAAGAAATCTATTCTCTGGAAAAAGTAATCAAGGAGATTGATAAGGCGTTTATGGATGATGTGATTCTCAGGAAGATTATTATGGATGAATTGGAATCATATTTGTCTGGATCAGTAACCTTGGAAGATGCGGTTTCTTCTGCTGGCAATAAAATTAAGTTATATCTGGGAGAGTAAATGATGGAAGCCTTTCGAACAAATTATATTCGACAGCACGATATACAAGATTGTGCAGCAGCTTGTTTAGCCTCTGTTTTTAATTTTTAAGGAGTAAAGATTCCTTTAATACGTATGAGGGAAGTATTGAGAGTGGATAAAAATGGTTCGAATATGTATGCATTATGCAAAGTGGCAAAAGATTTTGGCTTTAAAGCAGATGTATTACAGGGGGAATGGAGAGAACTTGTTAAAGAGATATCAGTACAGGAAATTCATTTGTCTGCTATTTGTCATGTACATGTAGAAGGGATGGGGCATTTTGTAATTATAAAAAAAATGACAGAAAAAATGGTCTGGATTTTCGACCCGGGTAAAGGACATATGAAGTGTGAACATGACATCTGATGATGGCAACTCAGTTTTCGTACAAAAAGGTGAACATATAAAGTTTGGAAGTTATCAAGGGGAAAAAATTGAGTGGCGTGTTCTTGATGTGAAAGGGGAAAAGGTCCTCTTGCTTAGCGAATATGGGTTAGATGTTAAACCATATAATGATAATTTGTCATCTGGTATTACATGGGAAAGTTGCACATTACGCCGATGGCTGAATGGTGAATTTTATGAGAAAGCATTTACCGTTGAAGAAAGGGACAAAATTTTACTATCTACATCAGAAGGTTTTCCTGAATATAATAGCCGTTTGCCGGGCGGAGAGTATGATTATCTTGAAAGGGAGACAGAAGATTATGTATTCCTGCTGAGTTATACGGAAGTATATCAATATATTTCGAATAATACAGGAGATGGATCGAATGATGATAGACTATGTTATCCAACAGACTATGTAAAGAGTAATTTTGACATACATACATATCAGGATGCGTGTGGATGGTGGTTGTGCGCCGGAAATGCGAGGGATGATGAATGTAGAACTATGATTGTTTCGGAATTGGGAAGTATCCATGTGGAAACTGAGGTAGATAGTAATGCATATACCATTCGGCCTGCAATGTGGGTTAAGTGGTAGAAATTCATATCTGGGAGAGTAGGAGATGAAGCTGATTCATAAGCGGAAACATAATAATAAAAATGCATATCTTTTTATGCTTCCCAGCCTGGCTGGCGTGCTGGTCCTGTTTGTACTTCCGTATTTTGATGTGATGCGAAGATCTTTTATGGACGGCACAGGGCGTAAATTTGTCGGGACGGAGAATTATGAGATCGTGTTTTCGAATCAGGCGTTTCGGCTGGCGGCCGGCAATACAGTCCGCTTTATAGCGGTTTGTGTTCCGCTGCTGATTCTGCTGTCTCTTTTGATCGCCATATGGCTGCAGAAAAACAAATATGTGGGAGAATGGATCAGAAGTATTTTTCTTCTGCCTATGGCAATGCCGGTAGCTTCTATCGTACTGTTGTGGAATGTGATGTTCACAAAAAACGGATTTGTAAGCGGTTTTCTTGAACTGTTCGGCGTAGCGGGACGGAACTGGATGAATACAGAGTATTCTTTTGTAATTCTTGTTTTCAGCTACATATGGAAGAATCTTGGATATGATATCATACTTTGGCTTGCAGCTCTGGCAACTATCGCGCCGGAGAGCTATGAGGCGGCAAAAACAGATGGCGCCGGAGAGAAGGAATGCTTCTTTTATATTACGATCCCGAATCTCTGGTCTTCACTTTTTCTTATTACTACATTATCATTTATCAATGGATTTAAGGTTTTTAGGGAGGCCTATCTGATAGCAGGGGACTATCCGGAGGAGCACATTTATCTGCTCCAGCACCTGTTTAATAACTGGTTTCGGGATCTGTCCGTAAATAAGCTGGCCGCCGGAGCAATAGTGACGGGAATTGTGCTGTTTATCCTGATCATGATCTTTCAGAAGCTGTTTGACAGAGAGGAAGCGTAGGGGGATGGAGAATAGAAATCAAAACAGAAAGAAGATTCTTCGATCTTCAAAAAGACTTTTCATAATTCTGATATTGCTGTTTATTGCATTCTGCGCAGTATATCCTATGGTGTTTCTGCTCGGGGGATCTCTCAAAAGTACGAGAGAGCTGGGAAATAGCCTGGCTCCTCTCTGGACAGCGGAAGGAGAACTTTCGTGGACATGGCTGCCGTGGGAGCCCACTCTTCGGCATTATGTGGAACTGCTGCTGGATTCTCCGGGATATTTTGTCATGTTCTGGAATTCGATGAAGATCACAGTCGGTGTGATTGCTGGACAGCTCCTGGTGGGCCTTCCGGCGGCATGGGCATTTGCAAGGTGGGATTTTACCGGCAGAAGAATACTCCGGTCGTTATATATTGTGCTGATGCTGTTTCCGTTTCAGATCCTGATGCTGTCGGAATATTTAATCCTGAATCGGATGGGGCTGATAGACACACTTATGGCCCTGATCCTGCCCGGAGCATTTTCAACTTTTCCTGTATTCATTATGCACCGCTTTTTTTCCAGGATTTCAACAGATATCATTGAGGCGGCAAAGATGGATGGAGCAAATGAATGGCAGATTTTTCTGTATATCGGGATACCGCTGGGCATGTCTGGGATTATGTCAGTTATTGTGCTGGCTTTTCTGGAATACTGGAATCTGATCGAACAGGCGGCTGTTTTTCTGAGATCGGATGATTTAAAACCTTTGTCACTTTTTATTTCAACTATTACCAGAGATAATGTGGGGGTAGCGTTTGCGGCGGCATTTACCGCAATGCTTCCTCCGCTGCTTGTCTTTCTGTGCGGGCGAAGATATCTGGAACAGGGCATTGCAGCAATGACAGCGAAAGATTAGAAACATGGGAAAGCGAGAAGATAATATCATGAAACAGAAACAGTGGATCCGGATCACCGTCATATTTTTTGCGTTTATGATCGTGCTGACTATATTTTCCAGAGGAGCAGCATCTGTTACAAAAGCGAAGGTAACTGTTACAAAAGCAGCAGGGCAGACGATCTCACATGAGATCCGGCTGGATGGCCTCATAGAGGCAAAGGATAACTTTCTGCAGTATGTACCTTCCGGACTGATGGTGAAAAGTGTGAGGGTAAGTCCGGGACAGCAGGTGAAATCCGGAGACGTTTTGTTTACAGTGGATACACAGAGACTGGGGGAAAAGATCGGAGACATCAAAGAACAGATCGCAGATGCGGAAGAGAAAAATGATCTGACTGTATCCAGAGCGGAGAAGGCTTATCAGGATGCCGTATCAGATGCTCAGGAGGAAAAGGATCTGGCGTATCGCGATTATGAAGAAGCGGTTAATACCTACAATGAATATATAGATACACATCCGGTCTTCGAACAGACGGCGCCGGAAGGTTCCGCGGAAAACGGAGCTGTGCCGGATGAGTCCTATTATAATGAATCGACGGCATTGGAACTGGAAAATGCGATGGAAGCTGCTCAGAGTGCCTATGAAAGAGTTGTCAGGGAACAGGATAAGATAGTACAGGCAGCTGCAGATTCTCTGCAGCAGACCAAGGAGGATCTGGCTCTGGATGGGGATACTGCACTGCTGGAGGAAAGTTTGAAGGAACTGCAGCCTTTTCTGGAGAATGAGGGACAGTATCTGGCAGAATATCAGGGAGTTGTGGACAGGATCCTTGTAAATCCAGGAATAGAGACCACTGCGGGTGTTGCGGTGCTGATCGCTGATTCTGACGGAGGCGTGCGGCTTGAGGCCGCATTTCCCGAAGAATACCGTGATGATATTACACAGTCAGGCACGGTGACCCTGATGGGAGAAAATCTGAATGGAGAAGAGGAGAGTTATGTTGTCAGTAATGCGGCTGTTTCAAAGGCGAATAATACAGAGACCGGTAATACGGACGGATATACCCTGACTGCAGATATTCCCGGAGATCTGTACGCTGTGGGAAGCACTGTATCGGTGACAGTTGACAATAGATCGGAGGAATATGACACCTGTGTCCCTCTTCAGTGTCTGAGACAGAACGGAAACTATCAGTACTTTATTTATGTGACGGAAGAACAGGACACGGTGCTTGGAAATGAAACGGTCGCAAAAGAAATGATCGTGAATGTGCTGGATAAAAATGAGAGATATGCAGCTCTGGAAGAAACCGTCTCCGGAGATGTGATCTTATCTGCAAACAAGGACATTACGGACGGAAGCAGGGTTGTAATAATTGAGTGATGAAAAAATACAGAAAAAACACAGGAGTCCGGCGAGACAGATGGAAGAAGAATGATGCAGCGGCAGCCGCCTTTGTTTTTCTTACTGTCCTGGGGCTATTATTTTATTATCTGGGGATGACCCGGCAGCGGGAACTGGAACGGTATGACAACCGTATCACACTGATCCGGTCGGATGGAAATGCTTATTCCTGTATGGAAGCAGAACAGATGAGGATACGTAATCAGGAAGCGGAAGATCCGTTTTCCTATGCTCTCTGGGGAAAGGAAGGCATTCGTCAGCTTCAGAACCGGGATCTGGGACGGTTTGCGGAAACAGAGATATATGTTGTGGAAGGAAGCAGCAGCCTGCTGTTTACATCCAGTGTGATACTGGACGGCACGGTGGAAAAAAGCTGCCTGATCGGGGAAGATACTGCCCAGGCACTTTTCGGAACTGATGACGCAACCGGTCTTTCCATTACAATGGACGGGAGCGATTATGTGGTCCTTGGAATGCTGACGGAAGCAGAGAGGAGCGCCGTATTTCAGGCGAAAGATTTGAACACGAATGCGCTGGACAGAATAAATATCCAGGTATCCGATGACGTTACATTATCTTCGCTGGAACAGAACCTGGAAGGGGAACTGGGGTTTGAAGGAACAGCACTGGATTACAGGTTTATAACTGTCCTGCTTGGAGCGGCGGGATTTGGTCTCTGCTTTTTGCTGTGGATATGGCTGCTGCGTCTCCTGCTGGAAGAGTTTCGAATTTTCAGGAGGGAATTCACAGAAAATATTGAATATTATAAAAACGGGCATCGGTCAGATCCCGTGTATATAAAAGGCGTGGCGATTCGGATCGGGGGTATTCTGGGAATCGTCATCATCCTGCTGATATTTCTTCGTTTTCAGGTGCAGATACCGGAAGATCTGATACCTCCAAAATGGTCAGATTTCGAGTTCTGGGAACGTTTGATAAATGACAAGTCAGAACGCATGTTAAACTGGCTCAGATGTGAGAAGGGGGCACCGGAATTGTTATATCTGGAAAAATCGGCCCTGGCGGCAGTGTTTCTGGCGCTTTCCTATTTGTGCTACATTGTATTGCGAGCCATAAATTTTGGGAGAAATACGAGAAAAAGGATAAATAAAGCAGGTGCGGCCGAAAAATCAGCGAAACATCAGATTCACATTCAGGCCGGCGAAAAGTAGAAATATCATTTCACAGTCATTGACGGAGATCGCAGAAGGGGATAAGAAATTAAAGACCTTCTGCGGTCTGTCGCTGTATTCGGAATTTACAACGTATCCGAAGAATCCGGCCGGCTCAGTAAATCCCGGAGTACCTCGAGAAATTTTTCTGCGGCTTTTGAAAAAAGATGATATTTTTTCCAGATTATGCTCATTTTATTTTCGAGTCTGGGATTCAGCGGACGGAAACAGAGACTGCTGTCTCCGGTTGTGTTGATAATCTTGTCGTAGCCGATGGCATACCCCAGTCCCTCGTCTACCAGAAGCGAGGCATTATAAAGAAGGTTATAGGTGGCTATGACATTCAGCTCAGAAGTGTCCCGTCCTATCCACTGAGTAAGGCTTCCGCCGGGGGATTCCTGCTGGGAAAGAATCAGAGGCTTGTCCCGGAGATCTTCCGGTGAAATCGTTTCCCTGTCCGCAAGAACAGAATCTTTTCGCATCAGAACACCCCAGGTTTCAGAGTAGGATGTTTCCAGAGCGCTGTATTTTTTCAGATCGACATCTCCGAAAACAACACCGAAATCAATAAGTCCTTTATCGAGATATTCTGATACGTAGACCGCGTTTCCGCTGGAAATATGGTAATGAATGCCGGGATGGCGGCTCTGAAGCGATTGAGCCGCACGCGCGATCAGACGGACACCGTCAGTTTCTCCTGTTCCGATATAGACATCTCCCATGATAATATCGTCACTCATGGAAATCTCGTTTTCAGTTCTTCTGACCAGATCCAGAATTTCTTCTGCCCGTTTTCTCAAAATCATCCCTTCTTCTGTCAGAGTGATTTTGCGGGAGCCTTTTGTTCCGCGTATGAGAAGCTGCTTTCCAAGTTCTTCTTCCAGCCCTTTGATCTGTGTGGAAAGTGTAGGCTGTGAAAGATGAAGACTCTCTGCAGCATGTACGATGCTCTGTTCTCTTGCGATGGCAAGAAAATAGTTCAGGACGCGCAGTTCCATGATATTCTCCTTCCTGATTTTACTTTAAAACCATTATATAAGGTCACAGAAAAATATACAACTCCAACCTCCTGCGTGTTATAGCGAGAGTATGATTAATTGAAAAATCGGATTCAGTGCAGGCTGCTGCAGTTAGAATTTCATCTCTCCGGGCGATAGCTGTCTGCATATGTTTTGACTATGATATTCTATAAAATATAAATATTTGTTATGAAAAATCCATTCTGCTATTATTTTATCAGAGGATGTACGAATACAGCCTTTCAACGGTTGCTTATCAAATGAACAGAGGAACATGAATTATCAGGAGGATTCTATGAGCAAAGAGAAAATATGAATTATAATTTTGACCTGCCGACAGACCGGCGGGGGACTTACTCATTAAAGTGGGATGTGGCGGCAAATGAACTTCCCATGTGGGTTGCCGATATGGATTTTGAGACGGCTCCGGAGATTAAGGAGACGATTCAGAAACGTGCCGGACATGGAGTGTTCGGTTACACTGTCGTGCCGGAAGAATGGTACCGTGCAATTGAGGACTGGTGGCAGGTGCGTCATCACTTTCATATGGAGAAAGAGTGGATGATCTTTTGTACCGGTGTTGTGCCGGCCATTTCCAGCATAGTCAGAAAAATGACGACTGTGGGAGAGAAAATCGTGCTTCTGACGCCGGTATACAATATTTTCTTCAATTCTATTGTGAATAATGGGAGATACGTTCTGGAATGTCCGCTGAGATATGAAAACGGGGAATATTCGATTGACTTTTGCGAATTGGAAGCAAAACTGGCGGATCCGCAGGCAAGTATGATGATTTTCTGCAATTCTCACAATCCGGTAGGAAAGATCTGGGATCGGGATACAATGGAAAAGATCGGGCATCTGCGTCATAAGGTATGGCGCGGGCTGAATACAGATGAGGCGGCAGAGCCGAATGTATTTGCCATGTCAGCCGCCATTGCGGCATGGCGTAACGGTGCTCCGTGGCTTGAAGAACTGAGAAAATATCTGTATGAAAATAAGCGTGAGGCGGCGAAATTTCTTAGGACACAGATTCCGGAAGTAAGTCTTGTTTCATCAGAGGCTACTTATCTGTTATGGATAGACTGCCGCAGAATCACAGAAAAGGATGTGGAGCTGAAAGACTTTCTGCGCAGAGAAACAGGGCTGTACCTGTGTGAGGGAAGCGAGTATGGAAAAGCGGGAGAAGGATTCCTGAGAATGAATGCAGCCTGTCCCAGGGAGAGGCTGAAAGATGGACTTATGCGGCTGAAAAGAGGAATTGAAGCATTTGTCCGCCTTCCGGGAAGAAGAATACAGTAAATGATATTCAAATACATGGCGCACTCAATCATCGGTATGCGGTCTTCTTTCCTGAGTATGAACGCTGATTTTATAAGTTCCATATTGATCTTAAAAAGCGGATGCCGCTTCCGGTGCGGAAGATTGTTTTCAGAGTATGACGGACAGATTCTTCTGAAGCGTGATCTTCCGCCAGGTTGACCAGAAAATCTGCTTCCACCAGAATCTGGTGATCTATATCCTGAATGTCTGAATATGTGTGGTGATGTCCGATTAGCCAGCATACACGGTCCGTCAGTTCTTTGTCCGGGCAGATTCCGTCCAGAAGTTTTCTCGCTTCGGCGGGACCTTCGATCTCCTGATATTTTCCGGCGCTGCTGTGATATTTTTCTTCGCTTACTTTGATGCCGATATCGTGGAGCAGTGCGGCAGCTTCCAGCAGCTCCTGTGTGCGGGGATCCAGTCCTTCAAGTTTTCCGATCGCGGATGCGTATCCGTATACCTTGATGAAATGCTCGATTCTGTGGATATCACCGCTGTCATAAGCGATCATTTTTTCTGTGATCTGTGCGATCATTTCTGTCATATTGTATTTCCCCTTTCATTTGGAAAAGATGAAAAGGCAACGGAACCCCCTCCCGTCGCCTTTGACCTTTTTATATTACCATCCGGAAGACAGCATTTCAAGAGAAAGATCGGATCCGCGGTATGGAAGAACAGTGGGGGATGAGGTATAATGATAGCGCAAAGATCCATCCGCAGTTTGAAAAAGGAAATGCAGAACGAATCAGGAACAGGAGGTCAGATATGACGCTGGCACAGCTGAATTATATTATCACTATAGCAGAAACCAGATCCATCAATAAAGCGGCGGAACGCCTCTATGTCTCCCAGCCGTCTCTGACCAGCGCAGTACAGGAGCTGGAGAAAGAGCTGGGAATTACGCTGTTCTACCGCAGCGGGAGAGGCGTAACGCTGACAAACGACGGAGCGGAATTCCTTCTCTATGCCAGACAGCTTTACAGCGAATACGAAGGGATTCTGGAGCGATATGGAAAAAACGGAACGCTGAAGAAAAAGTTCGGTGTATCCACTCAGCACTATTCCTTTGCGGTTAAGGCGTTTGTGGACATGGCAAAGGAATTTGACATGTCCAAGTATGAGTTTGCCATCCGCGAGACAAAGACAGCGGAAGTGATCAGCGACGTAAGCAGTATGAAAAGTGAGATAGGAATTCTTTATCTTTCTGATTTTAACAGGAAGAGCATGGAAAAGCTTCTGAGATCATCCAATCTTACTTTTCATCATCTGATTGACTGCAAGGCCTATGTCTACCTCTGGAAAGGACACCCTCTGGCAAAAAAAATGTCGATCAGTTTTGATCAGCTGACAGAGTATCCATGTCTTGCATTTGAGCAGGGGGACAGCAGTTCGTTCTACCTTGCCGAGGAAATCCTCTCGACCAATGATTATCCCAGAATTATCCGGGCAAATGACAGGGCGACCATGCTGAACCTGATGATCGGGCTGAACGGCTACACTCTCTGTTCCGGGATCATCTGCGAGGAACTGAACGGGAATGAGTTTACGGCGGTTCCCTTCCGGGATGATGAGAAAAATCATAACAGTATTATGGAAATCGGATATATTACAAGAAAAAATGCGGTTCTTACCAGAATGGGAGAACTGTATGTCCGCGCACTGAAAAACTGTCTGGGAACGGCAGAATGAAAACGTTATTACCGGGCTGCGGGACTGCCGGTCAGGGTTCCGCGATACTTCCCGGGAGAATTCCCGTACTTTTTCTTGAAGATCCGATTGAAATAGGAAAGATTGTCAAATCCGCTCTGCTCTGCGACCTCGAGCACTGAAAGATCAGAAGATCTCAAAAGCCGTTCGGCCATTGTCAGCCGGTAATCATTCAGATATTCGATGAAGCCGCTTCCCATATGAGATTTGAAAAATTTCATGAAATGGGATTTGCTGTAGTAAGTCAGCGACGCCATATCTTCGATCGTGATGTGATCCGTGTAGTGCTCTTCTACATACTTCAGTATGGTCTTAAGTTTTTCAAGTGTTTTTGACTGAATAGCAGGTTCTTCCTCTTCTTTCAGCCTGTTGGCAATCAGCAGGAAGATAAACTGAAAGAGAAAGCCTTTCACTCCGAGCTGATATCCCTCTGGTTTTGTGCCGCAGAGAAGATCAATCTGACGGATATATCCGGATGCTTCTCTGTAATAAGAAAGGGCAGGAGTGATAAAAGTGTCAACGGGAAGCCGGCCCGTCATAAGCGGGGTGATAAAACGGACTGCACACAGGTCGTTCTGTCCGGAAACGAGAAGATCAGGTTTCAGAATGATATTTTCGTACTCCATGGAGCGGCCCGGTTCCTGCTCAATAGAATGGAGGCGCCCGGGGCGTATGAAAATGATATCGCCGGCAGAGACATTGTGGCGCTGAAAATCAACAGAGACGAGTCCGCGGCCCTTCTTGATCACAATCAGTTCGATTTCAGAGTGCCAGTGGGTGGGAACCTGGGTGAAATCGAGCGGAATAGAGCACAGATATGTGGTATAGGGGAAATCAGAGGCAGTGTGCGTCTTCGTTTCATGATAGTTCTGATATTCATTGAGATTCATAGTTCAGATCGCGCTCCTTTCCGGGAATCCGGGCGGAATTTTTCCTCGGGGGTGTGTCCTTCTGCATGTACGTGCGAGGAATACCGGATAATGATAGTATTGTACAATAAAATGAAAGTATTTTGCAAGAAATATAAAAGAAAGCGTACTAAAATGCAGTATAGAAGGTTACAGTTCATACCGTTTCCGTGAGAGTCGGGACGCAGCGTCTTGTTCATCTGCAAGGAGTATGAGCGGTAGCGGAAAGTAAGAAACGAATATGAATGGTTTTGAAAGGAGAAGTACCATGAACATTCAGGAAAAGTTAAAACAGGTTCTTGGAAAAGAAATTGCACAGGCATCCAATGAAGAAATCTATCATGCGCTTCTGTCAATTGTGCAGGAGATGGCATCTGAGAAGGAACGCACAGACAGTAAGAAAAAACTTTATTATATATCTGCAGAATTTCTTATTGGAAAACTTCTGTCTAATAATATGATCAACCTTGGTATTTATAAAGAAGTGAAAGAGATTCTGGAAGCAAACGGGAAAGACATCGCACAGATTGAGGAAGCCGAGCCGGAGCCGTCACTTGGAAACGGCGGTCTTGGACGTCTTGCGGCGTGCTTCCTTGATTCCATCGCGACACTGGGGCTGGCCGGAGACGGAATCGGTCTGAATTATCATCTTGGATTGTTTAAACAGGAGTTTGAGAATCATCTTCAGAAAGAGACGCCGAATCCGTGGATTGAGAAACAGTCCTGGCTGAAAAAGACAGATGTGGCCTACCCGGTTGAATTCAAGGGGCTGAAAGTCAATGCGAGAATGTATGACATTGAAGTAACGGGATACAACAATAAGACAAACAAACTTCATCTGTTTGATCTTGATTCCGTAGATGAGTCCATTGTGGAGGAGGGAATCGACTTTGACAAAGATGATATCCAGAAAAATCTTACTCTGTTCCTCTATCCCGACGACAGCGACGAGAAGGGAAGGCTGCTCCGTATCTATCAGCAGTATTTCATGGTAAGCGCAGGCGCGCAGCTTATTCTTGACGAGTGTACGGCAAAGGGATGCAATCTGTATGATCTGCCGGATTACGCGGTTATCCAGATCAACGATACTCATCCGACCATGGTGATCCCGGAACTGATCCGTCTGCTCGTACAGAGGGGAATGGATATGGACGATGCCATTGATGTGGTATCCAGGACATGCGCTTACACAAACCATACGATCCTTGCGGAGGCTCTCGAGAAATGGCCGGTATACTATCTGAAGAAGGTAGTTCCCCAGCTCATGCCGATCATTGAGGTTCTGGACGACAAAGTAAGAAGAAAATATGAGGATGAAAGTGTCGCGGTCATTGACAGAAATGACACAGTACATATGGCGCATATTGATATCCACTACGGATTCAGTGTAAACGGTGTTGCGGCACTCCACACAGAGATCCTGAAGAATTCTGAGCTGAATAACTTCTACAGGATCTATCCGGAAAAGTTTAACAACAAGACAAACGGAATTACATTCCGCCGCTGGCTCATCCACTGCAATCCGCTGCTGACAGAATATATAGACAGTCTGATCGGAGAGGGATATAAAAAGGATGCCGCAGAACTTGAAAAACTGCTGGAATACAAAGATGATGACGCAGTACTGAACAAACTCCTTGAAATCAAGCACAAGAATAAAGAGACGCTTTGTGCCTATCTGAAAGAGACGCAGGACATTGAAGTCAGCCCTGATACGATTTTTGATATCCAGGTGAAACGTCTCCATGAGTACAAACGCCAGCAGCTCAACGCTCTCTACATCATTGACAAATACCTGGAGATCAAGGCAGGCAAGATCCCGGCTGCTCCGGTGACTGCGATTTTCGGAGCAAAGGCAGCTCCGGCCTATGTCATCGCAAAAGATATCATTCATCTGATTCTCTGTCTGCAGGAGATCATTAACAATGATCCGGAAGTGAACAAATACCTGAGAGTGGTCATGGTTGAAAACTATAATGTGACGAAAGCAGGGAAATTAATTCCGGCATGTGATATTTCCGAGCAGATCTCTCTCGCATCCAAAGAGGCGAGCGGAACAGGAAATATGAAGTTCATGCTCAACGGCGCTGTGACTCTGGGAACTGAAGACGGAGCAAATGTGGAGATCCACGAGGCGGTAGGCGATGACAATATCTTCGTATTCGGCGCGTCCAGTGACGAGGTCATCGAACACTATGCGAAAGCGGATTATGTCGCAAAGGATTATTATGACAGCAATCCGGCGATCAAAGCGGCGATTGATTTCATTACAGGCGATGAGATGCTGAAAGTGGGACAGAAGGAGAATCTGGAACGTCTCCAGAAAGAGCTGATCAATAAAGACTGGTTCATGACGCTGCTTGACTTTGATTCTTATAAGGAGACAAAGGAAAAGGCGCTGGAAGCTTACGCAGACAGAAAGACCTGGGCGAAGATGATGCTTGTGAATATCGCAAAGGCAGGGTTCTTCTCATCCGACAGAACGATCGAAGAGTATAACAGAGACATCTGGCATTTATAAAATACTATCAGAAGGAGAACTTATTATATCAGATGTGAGATGACTCCCGCCTCTTTAGGCGGTGAGCAACCAATCCGTATCAGTGGCGGGTGTCAATCCCCATCTGATATACGCTCCGCGAGGGCGCTGAACGTCCGGGGGACGTTCGATTAGCGCCGACCGTAGTGGAACGAAGAGCGCTGGGATTCGGAGATGTATTATGTCAGCTGAAGCTGACCCGAATCCTGCGCCAAGACTCGCGAGCGAGTCTTGAATAATATAGAACAGCAGAGACCTCCGGAAGATACTGCCGGAGGCGCTCTGGAAAGGAAGAAAAAAGATGCAGAGAGCAAGTGGAATTTTAATGCCCGTATTTTCCCTTCCGTCCAAATACGGGATCGGATGTTTCTCGAAGGAAGCGTATAAGTTTGTCGATAAACTGAAAAAAGCAGGACAGAGCTACTGGCAGATCCTGCCTCTCGGACCGACCGGATACGGAGACTCACCGTACCAGTCTTTTTCCACGTTTGCGGGAAATCCGTATTTTATTGATCTGAAAACACTGATCAAAGAAGGGCTTCTGACAAAGAAGGAGTGTAAGGCGTGTGATTTCGGAGACAAGGCGGATGAGATCGATTACGAGAAGATTTATCGCTCCCGTTTTAAAGTATTGAAGAAAGCCTATGACCGATTTGAAAAGAATGAAGAATATAATAGCTTTGTAAATGAAAACAGTTACTGGCTGGAAGACTATGCCCTCTATATGGCGATCAAGGACAGAAATGGAGGCGTAAGCTGGAAGGAGTGGGAGGCACCGCTGCGCGACCGGGACGAAGCTGCCCTCTCAAAGGCAGGAGAAGAACTGGCTGAGGAGATCGACTTCTACCGTTTTCAGCAGTATGAGTTTGATAAGCAGTGGAAAAAACTCCATGCATATGCCAACGGGCAGGGGGTGAAAATTATCGGAGATATTCCGATCTATGTAGCGTTTGACAGTGCCGACACATGGGCCTCTCCGGAACTTTTCCAGTTTGATGAGGAGAATAATCCTACCGGAGTGGCAGGATGTCCGCCGGATGCTTTCTCCGCCACCGGACAGCTCTGGGGGAATCCGCTCTATAACTGGGAGTATCACAAAGAGACGGGATATGAGTGGTGGATCCGCCGCATTGCTTACTGTCTGAAGCTGTATGATGTGGTCAGGATTGACCATTTCCGTGGATTTGATGAATATTATGCAATTCCGTATGGCGATGAGACTGCGGTTAACGGAAAGTGGATGCCGGGACCGGGGATGGATCTGTTCCGGGCAATCGAGGAAAAACTCGGCCGGCCGGAGATTATAGCAGAGGATCTGGGATTCCTGACGCCAAGCGTTCTGCAACTGCTGAAAGACAGCGGTTTCCCGGGGATGAAAGTTCTTCAGTTTGCATTTGACGCAAGGGAATCTTCCAACTATCTGCCGCACACTTATCCGACAAACTGTGTGGTGTATACGGGCACTCATGATAATGATACGACTAGAGGCTGGTATCACGAAGTCGGAAAATCTGCAAGGGATTTTGCAAAGGAATATATGTGCAAGCCAAGACTTGATGAGGATTCGCTTGTAAATGATTTTATTGCCATGGCAATGAGCAGCGTGGCTGATCTGTGTGTGATCCCGATGCAGGACTATCTGAATCTGGGAAGCGAGGCAAGGATCAATACACCGTCCACTCTGGGAGGCAACTGGGTGTGGAGAATGAAGAAGAAAGAATTCTCGGATGCGGTTGTGGAAGAGATGGCGAGAGTGACGAAGCTGTACGGCAGAATGCCGGAGGAAGAAGAGAAATAGAGAAAAGGCTATTATGGCCGGAGAGAAGGGACTGGCGCATCGGAAAAGGTGTGTGAGTCCTTTTTCTGGTTTATCAGATGGGAAAGACTCTCGCTTCTGAGGGCGGCATAGGAACGGATCTTCCGGACTGATCCACTATCTGATCGGACGCAGAAATTTAATAAAATTATAACAAAAGAAATAAAAAGATGTGCGCAAAATCGTTTTGACATGCCAAAAATACGGGATGTATAATTACTTTGATAGCGCGGCAGGGCGTTCTCGGGCTAGAATGTGCACAGGAGGAAAACGAAAATGGAAATTGGCAGACAGATCAAAAAATACAGACTTGAGCGGAAGATGTCCCAGGAGGAACTTGCCGACAAAGTATATGTGACAAGGCAGACTGTATCCAACTGGGAGAATGATAAAAATTATCCGGATATAAACAGCCTGGTTCTGCTCAGTTCTCTTTTCGGGGTTTCTCTGGATGTTCTGGTGAAAGGAGATTTAAAAGAAATGGAAGAAATGATCAAAAAAGAGGACATTAAGAAACTGAATCGAAATGCGTGGATCTATACGATACTTCTTGCAGTGACCATAGTTTCGATCATACCGCTGTTTTTCTTTCTGTGGCCTGTGGGGATCGGGATTTGGCTCTGTATTTACGCGGTGACTATGTATTTCGCGCACAGGATCGAGAAACAAAAGAAAGAGTATGACATCGGAACATATAAAGAGATCAAGATGTTTATGGAGGGAAAACGGCTGGATGAGATTGAGAAGATCCGGGAGGAAGGAAAACGTCCTTATCAGACCTGGGCATTTGCGCTGCTGTTCGCTCTGATCGCATTTGCCGTTGTTGTAGGTATTTTCCTGGTATTTGATCGCTTGGGGATGATATAGCGTGAGGTATGGCGGATGAACGGTCCCTGTATCGGCACGAGATGATGCAGGTGAATGATTTCCGTATTAAAAAAACGGATATTTTTCGGAAGAAATAAAAATAATTCTGAAAATATCCGTTTTTTAAATGATTTTTTATCATCCCCTGAAAATATCCATCAGACATGGTGCGACCGCGCCGATAAGAAGGAGCAGGGCGGCAGCCAGAGAGATGATCCTGACAATAATTATCTTTTTATCTGCAGGAGCGGCAATCGGTTCCCTGTCTGCGTCAGAGTCTGAGGCAGAGGTGTCCGCTCCGGTTATGCCGGCTATGATTTTTTTTGCTTTGGCAGTATCGTTTTCGTCTACATAGATTGTCTCACCGAAAACAGAAGTTCCCATATAGATGTTCAGATAATCTCCGCTTCCTCCGGATTCGGCGTACGACGGGATCCCCTCCCGCCTGAGCGCTTCGGTAAGCATATCTGCCTGGACGCGGTCAGAACAGGAATATACTTTGACGGGTTTCATTCCTTTCATAATGTGCAGCCCTCCCTCTTTTTAGCCCTATTATAGACTGTAAGATTGGAAGTTGCAATGAAATCTGGTATGATTGTGTCAATGGGGCCTGACCCCCATGAGTACGGTTTTCAGAATATTCTGAAGATAAGAAATACAAGACAAAACGGAGTATGAGCGTGAGTTCTATATTGGGAGGTGAGTGGATGAAGCAGCTTTATACAAGATGGGGACGGTCGATGGACAGGGAAAATGTTCTGCAGGAATACCCGCGTCCTCTTCTGGTAAGGGGAGGCTATACGAATCTGAACGGCGTGTGGGAGTATGCTTTTACGAAGGAATATCGCAGACCGGAACGGTTTGAGGGGGAGATCGTTGTCCCGTTTTCTCCCGAGAGCGTGCTGTCAGGTGTAGGAAGACAGCTGATGCCGGATGAGTATCTGTGGTACAGAAGGACTTTTTCTCTGGCAGGATGGGATGAACGGAAAGATTTGAGAAGGCTGATTCTGCATTTCGGGGCGGTGGATCAGTCCTGCGTGGTTTTTGTGAATGGAAAACGGACTGCGGCGCATACGGGAGGATATCTGCCTTTTGAGACGGAGATCACGGAGTCTGTAAACGAAGGGAAAAATGAACTGGTTGTGGCAGTGAAAGATTTAAGTGAAACATCTTATCATGCAAGGGGAAAACAGAAGCTGAAACGGGGCGGAATGTTCTATACGGCTCAGAGCGGGATCTGGCAGACTGTCTGGATGGAGGAAGTGCCGAAGGATTATATACAGGGGATCGAGACGGTCCCGGATCCGGAACAAGGAACTGTGGGGATTCGCGTGGCAGCGGAGAGAGACTGTCCGGTTGAAATATGGATTAGAAGGCCAAAAATTTACAAAGAAATAACTGAGTGTGCATGCAGCGAAAGGAAAAGCCTGCCATATGAGGCGGATGAAGAAGAAACTGTCGTTTTCGCGGCGGGTACGGCGAATCATGTGATCAAGGCGGATATTCAGGAATCGGCGCTCTGGACCTGTGAAGAACCTTATCTTTATTACTATACGGTCAGAATGGGGACAGATTTTGCAGAGAGTTATTTTGCCATGCGGACGTTCTCGGTCAGAAAGGACGAAAAAGGGATCCCGCGTATCTGTCTGAATGGAAAGGTTCAGTTTCAGAACGGAGTTCTGGATCAGGGGTACTGGCCGGACGGACTTTACACGGCGCCGTCGGATGAGGCGATGATTTTTGATATTCAGGAGATGAAGAATACAGGATTCAATATGGTGCGAAAGCACGTCAAGATTGAACCCCAGAGGTGGTATTATCACTGTGACCGGCTGGGCATGGTTGTGTGGCAGGATATGGTAAACAGCGGAGGCGAATATAAATACTGGCTGGTAACCTATGCGGCGACGGTTCTTTCCTGGAGGAACATCCACATAAAGGACAGGCATTCATGGCTTCTCTCAAGAAAAGATAAGGCGGGAAAGCTGGAATTCGTAAAAGAGATGAAGGAGACGGTACGGATCCTGAAAGTTCATCCGAGTATTGCGGTCTGGGTGATCTTCAATGAAGGATGGGGACAGTTTCAGACGAAGGATCTGACGAATATCGTTCGGGAACTGGATCCGGACCGGATCATAGACGCGGCCAGCGGCTGGTTCGATCAGGGATGCGGAGATCTGCAGAGTGTGCACAATTACTTTTTTAAACTGAAGGTCAGACCGGAAAAAAAGCGCGCGGCTGTTCTCTCGGAGATTGGAGGATATACATACCGGGAGAAAGATCATACCGCCTGTGAGGAACTGTACGGATATAAAGATTATGCAGACCGGAAGAAACTGAATGAATCCTTCGGGGAACTGATGAGAAAGGTGGAGGCGCTGATCCCGGAAGGACTGTGCGCCAGCGTATACACACAGTGGTCTGACATTGAGGAAGAGGTCAACGGGATCTGTACCTATGACCGGGAAGTAAAGAAGATATTCCGGGTTCCGCATTTCGGAACCGGAGAAATCAGAGGTGCAAAATGAACCGGAAATTTCTGCTTGAACAGTGGGTAAACATACTGCGCTGCGATATCCTTATTGTAGGTATGGACTGTGAGATACGTGAGTCTTACGGCGGCATGCCAAGGGAGATGAATCCGCTGTGTACAGACCCGGCTTTTCTGTGCAGACTTATGGAAAGAAAAGAGAAAGATTATCCGGATATTTACTGCGAAAAACAGGCTGTTCTGTATGCTGTGATTCCCCTTGAGCAGGAGAAAGTGATTATGGGACCTGTCAATGTCACAGGTTCTTCGAATGAACTGGATGACTTTATGATCCGCACACATTTTGTCAGAGGCATGGCTGCACATATGGTTCCCTGCTGTGAGCTGAAGCTGTTTGGCGCCGGAGTTCTGGCTCTTTATCATGTATTTACCGGAAGAGAAATGACCGCAGAGGATCTATGGGAGAAAAACGGCCTGCAGGGAATGACGCAGAAGGAGGCACGTTCCAGTGTACAGAAAATTATTTTTTCCAGACAGGAGAATGGTATTCCTCATAATCCCTATGATCAGGAAAGACGTGAGCTGGACAGTATCCGGCGCGGCGACAGAGAGATGCTGCGCCTCAGTCTGGGAGAAACGTACAGAGGAGAGGTGGGGAGACTTTCACACAGTGAGATCCGTCAGGCCAGGAATATCGCAATCTGTGTGATTACTCTGGCGTCCAGAGCTGCCATAGAGGGCGGGCTGCTCCCGGAAGAAGCATTTTCCATGGCAGATGGTTTCATACAGAAGATAGAAGAACTGACGAACATTGTGCAGATAGACGGCGCAATGCGTCAGGCGGAATACGAATTTGCAGATGAAGTGAGCAAAAGACATGAAAAGCCAGAGAAGAATGAGCTGATAGAAAAGACAAAAAATTATATTTTTCAGAATCTTCACGGGGAGATCCGGATAGGAGAAATCGGAAAGCAGATCGGTGTTTCATCGACATATCTGTCAGATCTGTTTCATCGGGTGGAAGGAATGACGATACGCCGGTATATCCGGAGGGAGAAGGTGCGTCTGGCGGAGAGTCTTCTACGCTATTCGGAGTATTCAGTGAAAGATATCGCAAATTATCTCGCATTCAGTTCACAGAGTCATCTGGGGCGTATCTTCAAAGAAGAGACAGGAATGACACCGGCAAAGTACAGGCAGAAATACAGATTTTGGCACAGAAACGAAAATACATGATATCCATATAAAATACATGATATAATTCTGCGTTGTTCTCTGTTATTGTATAATCATAAAATATCTGAAAAACAGGAGGGTTCAGCTTATGGAAAAACTGTTATACGGAGTCGCTTACTATGATGAGTACATGCCTTATGACCGTCTGGAGAAAGATGTGGAGATGATGAAGAAAGCCGGAATTAATACGGTTCGCATCGCAGAGTCCACATGGAGCACCTGTGAGCCCCAGGAGGGTGTTTTTGATTTCTCTCATGTGGAGCGGGTGATGGACGCTATGGAGAAGGCGGAAATTTCGGTGATCATCGGGACGCCGACCTATGCCATTCCGACCTGGATGGTGAAGTCTTATCCGGATGTTCTGGCAACCACAGTAAACGGGAAAGGTATCTACGGGGCGCGTCAGATCATGGATATCACCCATCCGGTCTATCGGTATTATGCTGAGCGGGTGATCCGGGAACTGATGAAGCACACTGCACACAGAAAATGTGTGATTGGTTTTCAGATTGATAATGAGACAAAATATTACGGGACTGCCGGAAAAAATGTGCAGGAGAAATTTTTAAAGTATTTAAGAAATAAATTTAATGACAATCTTGATGCGATGAACGCGGAGTTCGGTCTGGATTACTGGAGCAACCGGATCAACGCCTGGGAGGACTTTCCAGACGTAAGAGGGACGATAAACGGCAGCCTGGGTGCAGAGTTTGAGAAGTTTCAGCGGCTGCAGGTAGAGGAGTTTTTGGGCTGGCAGGCGTCGATCGTAAATGAATACCGCAGGGAGGATCAGTTTATCACCCACAATCTCGATTTTGAGTGGCGGGGATATTCTTACGGAGTACAGCCGGATGTGGATCATTTCCGCACAGCAAGATGTCTGACCATTGCCGGAACGGATATCTACCACCCCACACAGGATAAGCTGACCGGGGCGGAGATTGCCTTCGGAGGAGATATGACTCGAAGCCTGAAAGGGAACAATTATCTTGTCCTCGAGACAGAGGCCCAGGGCTTCCCGGGATGGACTCCGTACAAAGGTCAGCTCCGGCTGCAGGCATACAGCCATATTGCTTCCGGTTCCAACAGTGTGATGTACTGGCACTGGCACTCCATACATAATTCCTTCGAGACTTACTGGAAGGGGCTGTTAAGCCATGATTTTCAGGAGAACGAGACTTACAGGGAGGCTTGTATTGTCGGAAAGGAGTGGAAAGAGATCGGAAGTCACCTTGTAAATCTGAAAAAGAAAAATGATGTGGCGGTTCTTGTGAGCAACGAGGCGCTGACCGCGCTGAAATGGTTCGGCATCCAGGCGGTTTCCGGGGACAACGGAAAGATGATGTACAACGACGTGGTCAGATGGATTTACGATACTCTTTATAAAATGAATGTGGAATGTGATTTCCTTTTCCCGGAATCGGAAAATATGGCAGACTATAAGATGATTGTGGTGCCGGCCCTCTATGCAGCGCCGGATGAGCTGCTGGGGCGGCTTGACCGGTATGTGAGACAGGGAGGAACACTTGTGACCACCTTCAAGACCGGATTCGCCAACGAGAATGTTAAGGTGAGCCATGAGGTGCAGCCGCATATCCTGAGAGAATGCATGGGATACCGGTATGACCAGTTTACCTTCCCTGTGGACACGGGACTTCAGGGGGAGATCGCGGCGGAGGACGGCAGCGACCGGGCAGAAGTGTTCATGGAACTCCTGATCCCGGAGGGAGCGGAAGTGCTGGCTTCCTACGACCACTATAACTGGAACCGGTACGCCGCGGTGACGAGAAATCACTGTGAAAAAGGGTATGCATACCATATCGGATGTATGACAGAGGAAGGAGTTCTGAAAAAGGTTTTCCTGCGCGCACTGGAAGACGCCGGCATCCGGCGGGAGTCAGAATGCGAATTCCCGCTGATCGTGAGAAAAGGCGTGAATGATCTGGGGAAAACGGTCCGCTTTTATCTGAACTATTCGGGACAGGAGCAGACGAACGTTTTTGTATGTGCAGATGGAACAGAACTGCTGACAGGAATGGAAAAGACAAAGGGGGAGGTGCTCACGGTTCCCGCGTGGGGGCTGAGAATCGTGGAAGAGTAATCTATGGGAATAAGCACCTGTGAAAATAATATCAAAGAGATGAAAAAGGAGATAAATAAAGATGGCGAACATACTTGTGGCGGAGGACGACGCTGACATCAGCCGGCTTCTGTGCAGGATACTGTCAAAAGCAGGATACGAAGCGACTCCGGCCTACTCGGGGACGGAGGCGAAACTCCGTCTGGAGATGTCAGGGTATGATCTGATCCTGCTGGATCTGATGCTCCCGGGAGTGACAGGGGAAGAGATCATAACTTACGTGAGGGATGAACTGGGAAAGTCCATCCCTATTATCGTGCTCTCGGCAAAAAGCGCGCTGGATGACAAGATCGGAACGCTAAAGAGCGGGGCGGATGATTATATCACGAAACCTTTTGAACCGGAGGAAGTGGTCGTCCGTGTGATGGCGGCGCTCAGGCGCAGCGGATCCGGGAGAACGGAGGCGGAGGGGAGGAAACTGATCTATAAACGGCTTGTGCTGAGCGAAAGTGCAAGGGAGGTTACGGTGAACGGACAGACACTCGCCCTGACTCCTCATGAGTTTGAAATCCTGCGTATTCTGGCAGGCCGTCCGGACAAGGTGTTCTCAAGAGAAAATCTGTATGAGCAGGTGTGGGAGAACGGATATTACGGGGAGGACAATACGGTGAACGTCCATGTCAGTAACATCCGGAAAAAGATCGCGGCGGCAGACCCCGGCGAAGAGTACATAAAGACGGTGTGGGGCATCGGTTTCAAGATGGCATAAGCCAGGGAGAGGTGAGCCGGATTTACAGAAACCGGCAGTCTTTATATTTTCTTTAAAGTTTCTTGAGGACTTATTAAAAGCGGGGAGGGTATGATACAGGTACATCGAAGGAAACAGAGATGGAAATGTATGAGAGACTCAGGAAAGGATAAGAAGATTATGAAAGAGATCATAGCAGAGGCACGTGATCTGACGAAGGATTACGGGAAGACCAGAGCACTCAGAGATGTAAATCTGCGCCTGCGGCGTGGGGAGATCCTCGGGCTGGTGGGAGATAATGGATCGGGAAAATCCACATTTCTGAAGCTTCTGGCGGGGCAGATATTTCCCACGAAAGGAGAGGTGAGTCTGTTCGGGGTTCACGGAGAAAAGGAGCTTGAGAGACAGAGAAAACGGACAGGGACGATGATTGAGGCTCCCGGTTTTTTCCCTCAGCTTACCGTGAAAGGAACATCACCATCATACTCTCCAGCCATATTCTGGCAGAGATGGAGCAGCTTGCGGATGAATATTGTTTTCTGGATAAGGGACGGCTGTTAAAGCAGATCACAGCGGAGCAGCTTGAAGAAGAGTGCGGCGGCTATATTGAGATCCAGGTGGATGAGCCGGAACTCTATACGGTTCTTCTGGAGAGAAGAGTGCCGGGACAGTCCTGGAAGGTGCTTCCGGGGCAGAAGATACGGATTTCGGGCAGTGGCAGGGAGCCTGAATTTTACAGCAGGCTGGCAGCGGAAAACGGGATCGGTGTTTCATCGCTTTCGGCGAATAAGATGACGCTGGAAGAGTATTATATGGAGCTGAAAAAGGGAGGGAGAGAGTTATGAACAACTATATAAGAAGTGAGGTTTACCGGATCCTGCACACAAAGGATATCTATCTGTTTACCGGCCTGATGGCTCTCGGGATCCTGTTCCTGAACATAGGCCTGTATGTCTCCGACGGAGCGATCCGGGAATTTCAGTATGCCAATGTAAAATTTTTCCTTTCGTTCCTCACGGGCGACATGCTTTTTCTCCCCGTTGCGGGGGCGGTCCTTTCTGTACTTCTGTTTTCGGCGGAGCGCAGGAACGGGGTGATGAAAAACGCAGTGGCCTATGGTATTTCGAGAAAAAGTCTTTTCTTCGGAAAATGCGTTGTGTCCTTTCTGGCTGCACTGGGGAGCATGGTCCTTTTGATCTCTGTTTATGTTATCAGCGCGGTCATTCTTCTGGAAGGACCGGTACAGCCCTATCTCGGACTGATGCTCCAGGGCGTGGCGGTCAATCTTCCGTTCGCGGCGGCTGGCGTGATCCTGGCAGCAGGGCTGACCCAGTTTTTTGAGAGGGAACTGGTGGCCGGCATTGTATGGATGGGCGTGATGTTTCTGATACCTGCGGTTTTCTATACGGCGGGGTTCGAGATTCCGGCGCTGGCAAAGATCGCGTCATGGATGCCGAGAAACTACCTGATGACGGATGTGATGGCGGGAATGAGCGGATATTTGTGCCTGTGGAGCGAATCCGCAGGTGCGGTGAAATGTGTCGTGGCCGGCGTGACAGGGATCGCTGTGTTTATGGCTGTGGGAGTCTTCCTGAACCGAAGGAAGGAAATCTGATACTGAAAAAGAGAACCGGATCAGAGTATGAACGCCGGGGAGGTGTGAGATGGTATATATTGTGGCGGCAGCGGCAGCGGTTCTGGCGGTCTGTCTTGGCATCCGGCTTCTGCTGATCAAAAAAGAGGTGAGAGATACCGCGGAAGAACTAAGGGAGATATCCCGGAATCTGGAGGAGAACCGGGTGCTTAAGCTGCATACCGGGGACAGGGATCTGGAACTGTTCTTTGCCGGGATCAATCAGACGTTAAGAGAGATACGAAGGGAAAGGAACATGTTTGACCGCAGGGAGCAGGAGTTTAAGAAACAGATAGAGAATATCAGCCATGATCTTCGCACCCCTCTCACATCCATACTCGGTTATCTCAGGATCATGGATATACAGGGGCTTTCCGGTGAAGACAGGGCAGGGCTCGAAACAGTCCGGAGAAAGGCGGAGGCCCTGTCCCGGCTGGTGGAGCAGTTCTACGAGTATTCCAGGATCACAGCAGAGGAATATGAGCCGGAGATGAAAGCGCTGGATCTGGGAAGGCTTCTCCGGGAGACGCTGGCGGATTCCTGGCGTGAGATCGAAGAGAGCGGGCTTGAACTGTCGGCGGAGATACCGGAGATGCCTGTCCTGGCGCAGGGCGATACAAATGCCTCTGAGAGAATCCTGCGGAATCTGATCCAGAACGGATGCAGATATGCCAGCGGTGTTCTTAAGGTGCGTCTGACTGTGGAGGAGAAGGCGATTGTACTGGTTTTTGAGAATGACGTAAAGGAGTTCACAGAAGAAGACGCGGAGAGAATCTTCCATCGGTTTTATGTGAAGGACACTTCGAGAAATATGCAGGGGACAGGGCTGGGGCTGTCTATCGCCAGAACCCTTGCGGAGAAGATGGGAGGTAGCATGAAGGCAGAGCTTTCAGAGAGAGAAAAGCTTCGGTTTATTGTCTGCTTCCGCCGCTGGGAACACTGACGTGTACGGTACGCCTGATGCGGAAAAGTTTCCCTGTAATTGACTTATATGCCTGAAACGGTTATAATGCTTATGGATAATTATTATCAATAGCGCCGGGGACGGAAATCCTTTCTTTCCTGTTTCCGGCGCTAACAATGTGTTTATCAGACAGCAAGTTTGAATACAAAAGGATGAGGCATATGAGACTGAAAGAAGGAAAAAACGGCCGTACATATACGGTGGAAGAGATTCATATTGAACTGAACCTGGAACGCAGGCTTGAGGCCCTGGGACTGACCCAGGGATCTCAGATTACGATCCTCAACAATGACAAGAAAGGCGCCCTTACCGTACGGTTCCGGGGAACCAGATTTGCGCTGGGCCGCCGCATCGCCGACAACATTATTGTGAAGGAGGCGGCAGCATGAGTGAAAGGATCATCAACGTAGGATTCATCGGGAATCCCAACTGCGGGAAAACAACATTGTTTAATGCGTACACGGGAGCGAACCTGAAGGTGGCCAACTGGCCCGGCGTTACCGTGGAAAAGAAAGAAGGAAAGACGTTTTACAAAGGGCAGGAGTTCAAACTGATCGATCTGCCGGGAATTTACAGCCTGACATCCTATACAATGGAAGAAAAGGTGTCCCGGGAGTGCATCATGAGCGACGAAGTGGATGTTATCGTGGATGTGGCGGATGCCTCCTGTCTGGAGAGAAATCTGTACCTGACGCTGCAGCTTATCGAGCTGGGGAAACCGGTGGTCCTGGCGCTGAACATGATGGATGTGGTGGAAGAGAGGGGAATGGAGATTGATCTTCACCGTCTGCCGGAGATGCTGGGAATCCCATGTATACCGGTTTCTGCAAGAAAGAGAAGCGGGCTTGAGATTCTGATGCATGCAGTGGCCCATCACAACGAATATGAAAAGCCGGGCCCGTTTATTCATCACCATTCGGACAAGTCAAAACATAAGCACAATCACCACAGCGAGTACGCCATGGTGTACAGTGATGAAATCGAGGATAAGATCGACCTGATCATAGAGCAGTTTCAGAAAAAATATCCGGAGATGGAGAACATGCGATGGCATGCCATCAAGGTGCTGGAGCAGGACGCTTCTGTGATGGAGAGCTATCCGGTGGATGTGGACGGCATCGTGGACCGCAGCTATGAGAAAGATATTATCAACGAGAAATATGATTTCATTGACGAAGTCATTGAGGAGGTCCTTGTAAACAAGAGTGAGAAAGAGGAACGGACGGACCGGATCGACCGCTATATGACCGGGAAGTGGCTGGGGCTTCCGATCTTTCTTGTGATCATGGCGCTGGTTTTCTTCCTGACTTTTACTGTGGGTGACTGGCTGAAAGGATATTTTGAGACAGGACTTGATCTGCTGACCGGGGCTGCGGGAACAGCCTTTGAAGCTGCGGGAGTATCTCCGGTAATCGAATCCCTGATCGTGGACGGAATCATTTCCGGTGTGGGCGGGATTCTGACCTTTCTGCCGAATATTTTCATTTTGTTCCTCGCGCTTGCATTCCTGGAGGACAGCGGATATATGGCAAGGGTAGCGTTTGTTATGGACGATATTATGGGACATCTTGGCCTATCGGGAAGAGCTTTCCTTCCGATGCTTCTTGGATTCGGCTGCTCTGTGCCCGCGATCATGGCGTCCAGGGCGCTGGAACACAGGAAGGACCGTCTGAAGACGATTCTTGTGACGCCGTTTATGTCCTGCAGTGCGAGACTTCCGATCTACGTGCTGTTCTCCTCCATGTTTTTCGGAAAATACGCGATGGTGGCGTGCTATTCCATGTATCTTCTCGGAATCGTGGTTGCGATCCTGACAGCGTACATCCTGTCGAAGGTGGACGGAAGCAAGGCGGAGAATGAACTGCTCATCGAGCTTCCGGAGTACAAGGCTCCAAATGCGAGAACCATTGCCCTCTATGTGTGGGAGAAAGTGAAGGATTATCTGACGAAAGCCGGAACTGTCATTTTCCTGGCGTCCATCATCATGTGGATCTTGCTGAACTTCGGCACGACCGGGTACGTGACGGATATTTCCGAGAGTTTCGGATCCCTGATCGGAAAAGCAATCGTTCCCTTCTTTGCTCCGCTGGGACTGGGGTACTGGCAGATCGTGGTGGCGCTCATATCCGGGATCGCGGCGAAGGAAGTGGTGGTGTCCAGCTGCAGCGTGCTCTTCGGAATCCAGAATATCACTACGGCCCATGGTATGGACAGCTTTGTTGCGCTTCTGGCGTCCATGGGATTCGGAGCAGCGAACGCCTACTCCCTGATGGTGTTCTGTCTTCTGTATGTGCCGTGTACAGCGACTATCGCGACGATTAACCGGGAGGTGGGCAGCAAAAAGCTGACACTGGGCATCATTCTGTTCCAGCTGGCGACGGCCTGGGTAGTGAGCTTTCTTATTTACCATATTGCCGGACTGTTTATGTAAGAAACGGATCATATTGTATGCTTTTGAGCAGGAGACCTTTCGCCTCGGCGGGAGCTCCTGCTTTTTCCGTTCCGCTGAAAATCTCCGGGATACATTCAGGTTTCCGCAGTCCTGTTCCAATTTCCAGAAGGGTTCCGGCGATCAGAGCGGGCATCCTGTGAAGAAAATCATCCGCGGTGATCCGGATCAGCATGCGTTCGGCATCGAGGATAAAACAGATCCCGGTGATCTCCTTTTCGGTGCCTTTCTTTTTGCGCCCGGCAGAAAAGCAGCGGAAGTCATGTCTCCCTTTCAGAAAAGAGGCCGCACGTTCCATGGAGGGAAGATCCGGGGCGGGGAAACAGTGCGTTTCATATTTCATGCGGAATATATCGTAGATCTCTTGCGTACAGATACGGTATTCGTAAGTGCGGGATATCCCATTCAGATCAGCGCGGAACCGCTCCGGAACTCTTTCGGACGACAGGACCGCAATATCACGGGGAAGATACTGGTTAAGCCCGTTGAGAAATTTTTCGGGTTCCAGGGAAGACGCCGTCTGAAAGCTGACGGTCTGTGCCAGCGCGTGGACTCCGGGATCAGTGCGTGCTCCGGCGCGGAGAACAACGGTTTCTCCGGTCATATGGTTCAGGACTTCGTTTATCTTATAAGAAACAGAGCGGCTGAAACCGTCTTTTTCAGGACGCTGCCAGCCGAGATAGCGGGTTCCGTCGTACTGGATGACAAGTCGGATATTCTGCATGGGTGGTTCTCCTTTCTGAGACAGTGCTGTTTCATGCATATTTTATAGTAAGAGACGGAAAATGTACAGCGCGGATTTTTGCAGCAGTATCTGACAGTTCAGAATGAAGAAAAGCATTACACAGAAAAGAAATCGTGGTATAATTGAAATATGTTTCTTCCCCACTGACCGACGGATACTCCGGCGGGGCGGAAGCGCGGAGAAAACGGAAAATACCGCAGTAATAAATGATTGGAGAGCAGACATGACAGAAGAAAGAACAGTACAGGATTCGCTGGTGGAGACAGTGCATATGATCAGGCCAAACCACATGAACGCGGCAGGCAGACTTTTCGGAGGAATGCTGATGCAGTGGCTGGACGAAGTGGCCGGGCTTGTGGCTAAGAGGCATACAAGATCCAATGTCATCACTGCCTCTGTAGATAATCTCAGATTTATCCACGGAGCTTATTCCGGGGAGATGGTTGTCATAATCGGAAAGGCGACTTATGTGGGGAATACTTCCATGGAGGTGCGGGTAGATACTTATGTGGAGCATCTGGAGGACGGGATGCGCCATCCGATCAACAGAGCGTATTTTACAATGGTCGCTCTTGACGAAAATGACAGGCCGAAAAGAGTGCCGCGTCTTGTGATACGGTCTGAGGAGGAGAAGGCCGAGTGGGAGGCTGCGGAAAAGCGGAGAGAAATGCGGATGAAGCGCAAGGCAGAGGGATTTTAAGATAAGAAGGGGCACGAAGATTTCACATGGGAGGAGCCGCTGAAGGCGGCTTCTCCTATTTCATATGTTTCTGAAAGATGGAGCTGGTCATGCGGATTGTTCTGTCGATCTGGGCCTGCTCCTCTTCTGATTTTCCTTCCTTGAGAATATCAAGTATCAGGGAAACTTCATCCGGAGTAAATCGGATCCCCTGCCTGTTGGCCCCCGTAATCAGGGCAAGCATGACCGGGGCCAGATCTTTTCCTGACTTACCTCTGGTGCGCTCGGCCGCCATTCGGATCAGTTCCAGTTTCGCCGGATCCATATTCTTCAGTGCGGGATTATTCATCCATTCATTCACTGCTGTCATCTCCTTTCATCGTGTTATCCAGGGGCTGTGAGAACATGGCGCTGTATGTCTCAAACATTTCCTTCTGCTCGGGAGAGAGCATGCCCAGCATCATCTCAGCCGGATCGAAAGATCCGTTTTCATCTGCGCTGCTGCGCATCATTTCGGCCATGTCCATAATGTCCCTCATATTCACTGCCATATCCATCATTTCAGCCTGCCCGGGATCAAGATAGGGGCGGATGCACTTCAGGATATTGTCGGAGGCGTCCGCGGAATCTCCCTGGCCGTCCGGTTCGGGCATATGCCGGAAACCATTGAAAAACAGGATTGTCTGTCTCAGCTCAAACAGTTTGATAAAGGCAGCTAAAATACGCTGCTGGGACACAGGAGCGTACGGAAGGAGAAGCTTTATGACCTGCAGCTGAGGTGAAGTGACAAGTTCGTCAAACGGTGTCATGGGACGCGGCGTTTTCTCATCCATAGGCACTCCCGGGTGTAGCGTTGTAAATATATATGTGTCAGAGTATAAAAATATGAATATCGGAAATAATATGGCGTGCCTTTTTGAGAGGCGCTTCATATTATAAATACTGAACAGTCAAGGAAAGAAAACAGAAAGGAACATGAAGCTTATGTCCAGGAAACTGATCATTGAGGGAAATGCAGTGTATGAGATCGACGAAGAATGCATGCTGAAGCAGCGGCTCGATGAGGAGAAGAGGGAACATGGCGATTCCCGGGAAAACAGAACAGAGATGAGAAGAGACAAAAACTGATGCGCTGAGGGTGCTGGCGGCCGTCAGACGCTTTCTCCGGCCGGCTTATGTAAGCCCGGAGTCCGGGTTTTGGTTCGTCACAAGCGCAAAAAAGAGGCGTGCAGGATTCGGCCCCGCACGCCTTTGTTTGTCTGCAGAAGTATGCCGGAAGGATCAGCATCCGCAGCCATTGTTTCCGAACCCGCCGCAGCAGCAGAGAAGAAGGATGATCCACAGGCAGCTGTCATTTCCGAATCCGTTTCCGCTGAATCCGTTTCCGCATCCGCCGCAGCAGCAGAGAAGAAGGATAATCCACAGACAGGAAGACATTCCGTTTCCGTTCTCGCATCCGCATCCACAGTTTGTAGCAGTTAAATCACTCATGTTAAATCCTCCAAATTAGGTTTATTTACAGTTTTATACTATGCCGCAGCCGGAAAAGTGTGATTGAGTATCTGAATTTATTGATCAGGATTTCGGGGAAAGACCCGATGCCAATTGCACATGTCAGGAATATTCTGAATAAAAAAGGAATTTTATCATGAGATGGGTGAAACAGACTGTCGGGTACTGGTGTGATGACACTGTCACCGGGAAGTACTGCGGCAAAAATATATGTACGGCTGTTCTGGACACGGGGATTTCCGTACATCCGGATCTCAGGGACGGGATTGTGGGATTCAGGGACTTCATAAATGATTCTTCCGGCTGTTATGATGACTCCGGACATGGGACACATGTGGCGGGAATAATGGCGGGAAACGGTCTGGCGTCTGCGGGGAGTTATGCGGGGATGGCGCCGGATGCGGAGCTGTTGATCGGGAAAGTGCTGGACCGGGACGGGAACGGCGATGTGGATCATATACTGAGAGGAATGGAGTGGGTCATGTCTGAGAAGGCAAGATTCCGGATCCGGATCGTCAATATTTCAGTGGGGACCCAGCCGGGACTTGCCGACAGACAGAAGGCCAGACTGCTGAAGGCGGTAGAGGATCTCTGGGATGCGGGGCTGATCGTAGTTGTCTCGGCGGGAAATTACGGGCCGGAACCCGGATCTGTTGCTGTCCCGGGAACCAGCAGGAAGGTAATCACGGCAGGAGTGCCCGATCGGCCGGGGCCCTCAGGCTGTTCAAGAAAAAAACTGAACTATTCCGGCCGGGGACCGACTTCGGAATGTATTGTAAAACCGGATGTTTTCGCTCCCGGGACCGGCATTATAAGCTGTAACGGAAAATATTCTCTGCCGGGAGAGCACCTATATACGGTCAAGAGCGGAACGTCAATGGCCACGCCTGTCGTATCGGGTGCTCTGGCATGTCTGCTCTCCAAATATCCCGATATGACGAATGTAGAAGCAAAACTGAAGATCCGGGAATCCTGTATCAGATACCCGGGGACAGAATCCGGATGGGGGCTTCTTAATGTGGAACGCCTGCTGCGGGTGTAAAGAAAAAACACTTGACAGACCTGCCTCTTTCGTGTATGATACCAGAGGTGACAGCGATGAATGAGATCTTAGAACAGACATTATTATATGATTTTTACGGGGAACTTCTCACTGCCCATCAGAAAGAGATATACGAACAGTTCGTTCTGGATGACCTGTCGCTCAGCGAGATCGCCGAGACTGCGGGTATCAGCCGGCAGGGAGTCCACGATCTCGTAAAGCGCTGCCAGAAGACACTGGAAGGCTATGAGTCAAAGCTGCATCTGGTGGAGAAATTTCTTTCCATAAGAGACAAGGCGAACCGGATAGAGCAGATACTCGGGGAATGCGAGCGGGAGAAAAGAGATCCCGGAGAAATAGTGGCCCGTATCCGCGAGATCACGGATGCGATCATAGAGGAGTTATAGAATGGCATTTGACAGCTTAACCGAAAAACTTCAGAATGTGTTCAAGAACCTGCGCAGCAAGGGAAGGCTTACCGAGGATGACGTAAAAGTTGCTTTGAAAGAAGTTAAAATGGCGCTCCTCGAAGCCGATGTCAATTTCAAGGTCGTGAAAAGCTTCATAAAAGACGTACAGGAACGTGCGGTCGGACAGGATGTGATGAACGGACTGAATCCCGGACAGATGGTGATCAAGATCGTCAATGAAGAGCTCATAAAGCTTATGGGATCTGAGACTACGGAGATCAGGCTTCAGCCGGGAAGTGCCATGACGGTCATTATGATGGTCGGCCTTCAGGGAGCCGGTAAGACGACGACGACTGCAAAACTGGCGGGGAAATTCAAGTTAAAAGGGAAGAAACCTCTGCTTGTGGCATGTGATGTTTACCGTCCGGCTGCGATCAGACAGCTGCAGATAAACGGCGAAAAGCAGGGCGTGGAAGTATTCTCAATGGGAGATAAGAACCGGCCCGCAGACATCGCCAGGGCTGCAGTGGAACATGCGGCGAAGAACAGCAACAATATTGTGATCCTGGATACAGCCGGACGTCTTCATATCGATGAAGACATGATGGCAGAGCTTCAGGAGATCAAGGAAGCAGTGACCGTACATCAGACCATCCTTGTGGTGGATGCGATGACCGGACAGGATGCGGTCAATGTAGCCGGCACATTCAATGACAAGATAGGGATTGACGGCGTTATCGTCACAAAGCTTGACGGTGACACGAGAGGCGGCGCTGCCCTTTCCATCCGGGCAGTCACAGGAAGGCCGATTCTTTATGCAGGTATGGGAGAGAAGCTTTCCGATCTGGAACAGTTCTACCCTGACCGTATGGCGTCCCGTATCCTCGGGATGGGAGATGTCCTCACCCTGATCGAAAAAGCAGGAGCGGAGATGGATGAGGGCAAGGCCAGACAGATGGCCGACAAGATGAAGAAGGCCCAGTTTGATTTCGACGATTATCTCGAAAGCATGGCGCAGATGCGCAAGATGGGCGGCCTGTCCAGCATCATGAGCATGATGCCGGGACTTGGAAATCTGGGCGGTAAGATGCCGGATCTGGATTCCGAAGAAAACGAGAAGAAAATGGCGAGAATGGAGGCCATGATCTACTCGATGACCCCGGAGGAAAGAAGGAATCCCGATCTTCTGAATCCATCGAGAAAGCACCGCATCGCCAGAGGGGCCGGGGTTGATATAGCGGAAGTGAACCGCATGGTGAAACAGTTCAATGAGTCCAGGAAAATGATGAAGAAGCTTCCGGGACTTATGGGTGGCAAAGGTGGAAAAAGGGGCAGATTCAAACTTCCCTTTTAACACATAGATCATGCCGGAGACGGCAGAAACAGTAAATAAAAAGAAATTTTAAGCAGAGGTGAAAGAAAATGGCAGTAAAGATCAGATTAAGAAGAATGGGACAGAAGAAGGCTCCTTTTTATAGAATCGTAGTGGCTGATTCAAGGTCCCCGAGAGACGGAAGATTTATTGAAGAGATCGGAACATATGATCCGAATCAGGAGCCGAGCGCAATCAAAGTAAACGAGGAAGCAGCTAAGAAATGGCTCAACAACGGTGCGCAGCCGACTGAGGTTGTCGGAAAGATCTTCAAGGCAGCAGGAATCGAGAAATAAGTTGTTTTCGCGGAGGTGCGCGTAAATGAAAGATTTAGTTGAAGTTATCGCAAAAGCCCTCGTGGATAATCCGGACGAAGTTTCGGTCAGTGAGAAAAAAGAAGGGCGGACCACCGTGCTTGAGCTGCATGTTGCGGAAGGCGACATGGGGAAAGTGATCGGAAAGCAGGGACGCATCGCCAAGGCGATCCGTGCCGTGGTCAAGGCGGCAGCGGCCAAAGAAGATAAAAGGGTTGTTGTCGATATTGTATAAAAGATGACAGGAAGAGGGACAGCCTTCGCGTCGGCGTTGGGTCTGCCCCTTTCTTTTCCTTTTAAAACGGATTCGGAGGAGACAGACAATGGAGCAATTTCTTCAGGTTGGAGTGATATCGTCAACACATGGCATAAGGGGAGAAGTGAAGGTGTTTCCCACAACGGATGATGCCGCCCGCTTTAAACAGCTGAAAAGCGTGCTGCTTGATACGGGAAAAGAGCGGATCGGTCTTGAGATTCAGTCCGTAAAGTTTTTCAAGCAGTTTGTCATTGTGAAATTCAAAGGCATTGACAATATCAATGATATTGAGAGATATAAGGGCAGAAGCCTTCTTGTGTCCAGGGAGGACGCCGTGGAGCTTGACAAAGACGAATATTATATCGCAGATCTGATCGGGATGGACGTATTTACGGAGGAAGGACACTTCGGTGTGCTCCGGGATGTTATGGAGACAGGGGCAAATGAAGTATATATCGTGGATTCGGACAGCCATGGGGAAGTTCTCATTCCGGCGATCCGGCAGTGTGTGCTGAATGTGGATCCGGAGGAGAACAGAATGACGGTGCGGATCATGGACGGACTGATATAACAGGAAGGAGAACAGCCGTATGAATTTTCATATACTTACGCTCTTCCCTGACATGGTGATGAGCGGTCTGAATACAAGTATCATCGGCAGAGCGGTGAATGCAGGTCTGCTCTCGATCGAAGCGGTGAACATCAGGGATTATGCCTTTAATAAGCATCAGAGTGTGGATGATTATCCCTACGGGGGCGGAGCAGGCATGCTCATGCAGGCAGAACCGGTATACCTGGCGTACAGGGCGGTGGAAGAAAAGATCCTGGAGCGGTGTGGCCAGGCAGAGGGCAGGGGACAGACGGATGTCCCGGAAGCATCCGTGCAGCCGGAAACCGCGGCGAAGAGACCGAGGGTGGTCTATCTATCCCCTCAGGGCGATGTGTTTACTCAGAAAATGGCTGAAGAACTGGCGCAGGAAGAGGATCTGATCCTGCTGTGCGGACATTATGAAGGGATCGACGAACGGGTTCTGGAAGAGATCGTCACGGATTATGTCTCCATAGGCGATTACGTGCTGACGGGCGGGGAGCTTCCGGCCATGGTCATGGTGGATACCATATCCCGGCTGGTTCCCGGAGTGCTGCACAATGATGTGTCAGCGGAATTTGAATCATTTCAGGACAATCTTCTGGAGTATCCCCAGTATTCCAGACCTGAGGAGTGGCACGGGAAAAAAGTGCCGCCGGTTCTTCTGTCCGGGCATCACGCCAATATAGAAAAGTGGAGGAGAGAGCAGTCTATTCTCCGGACAAAGGAAAGAAGACCTGACCTTCTGGAGAAGTGTGAGCTGACTGAGAAGGAGAAGGAATGGCTGGCTTCACAGGAGGCTCAGAATTGAGCGGAAATAAAAATTTTCGGACAGGGCTTGCAATCACAAAGGAAATATGGTAAACTACAACAGTTGTGAAAAGAAGAGCGATGGTCCTCTGGCACACAGGATGTGTTAAGAACGTCAAATATTAAGGAGGTCACACAAAATGAACGAGATCATTAAGAAGATCGAAGCAGAGCAGTTAAAGGCAGAGGTTCCTCAGTTTAACGTTGGTGATACTGTAAGAGTTCACGCGAAGATCAAAGAGGGAAACCGCGAAAGAATCCAGGTTTTTGAGGGAACAGTCCTGAAGAAACAGGGAGGCGGAGCGAGAGCTACTTTCACAGTAAGAAAGACATCAAACGGAATCGGAGTTGAGAAGACATGGCCGATCCACTCTCCGCACGTTGAGAAGGTAGAAGTTGTCCGCAGAGGTAAAGTAAGAAGAGCGAAACTGAACTACTTAAGAAAACGCGTGGGTAAAGCTGCTAAGGTAAAAGAATTAGTAAAATAGTAACCATGAGAGGGACAATTACAGATCTGTATTTGTCCCTCTTTTGCTTATGGAGGAAATATGCAGGATTTGGATTTTCGCAGAAAACGGAAAAAGCCGGCACACAAACCCCGTAAGAAATCCGGAACGGGAAATCTGAGATTCGAGGATCGGAGACAGAAACTCCGGTTTGAAAATGGAAAAAGCCGTGCTGTGAACATCAGGGAACTGATCAAATGGACAGTGGAGATCGTACTGACGTGTCTGGTTGCAGTGTTCCTCGTACTGGCGTTTGGATGCAGGGTGAGCAATGCGGGAGATTCGATGAGCCCCGCGCTTGAAAACGGGGATATTGTGCTTGTGAACAGGTTCCTCTATAATATAAAGGATCCGTCCAGAGGCGATGTGATCGCTTTCCGTCCCAACGGCAATGAGAATGTCCATTATTCGATCAAACGGATCGTCGGACTTCCGGGGGAGACGGTTCAGATCGTGGACGGAAATGTCTATATCGACGGCGAAGAGATGAAGGACCACATTTACGTTTCTGAGATCAGCTATGCGGGAATCGCCGAGGAACCTGTGGAACTGGGGGAAGAGGAATATTTTGTGATCGGCGATAATGCAGGCGCCAGCGATGACAGCAGGACTGCTTCGATAGGGAATGTCAGTCTTGATGATATTTATGGAAAAGTGTGGTTTGCAGCGGACTTTGGAGATAATTTTGGATTTGTGAAGGATTAGGAGGAGACAGATGCATTTTCAGTGGTATCCGGGCCATATGACCAAGGCCCGGCGAATGATGCAGGAAAATATAAAACTGATCGATCTGATCATAGAACTTGTGGATGCCAGAATCCCTCTGAGCAGCAGAAATCCGGATATTGATGAGCTGGGCCGGAATAAGGCCCGGCTCATTCTTCTCAATAAGGCTGATCTGGCGGAGGACAGCCGGAATGATGAGTGGATTGAGTATTTCCGGGAAAAAGGCTGGCCTGCCGTTAAGGTGAATTCGAAGAAGGGCGGAGGAATCAAGTCGATTCAGTCTGTCATTCAGGAGGCCTGCCGTGAAAAGACAGAGAGGGACAGAAAAAGAGGTATACTGAACCGCCCGGTAAGGGCAATGGTTGTCGGTATTCCCAATGTGGGAAAATCGACGTTTATCAACGCACTTGCAGGAAAAGCCTGTGCGAAGACAGGAAACAAGCCGGGAGTGACAAAGGGCAAACAGTGGATCCGGCTGAATAAGAATGTCGAGCTTCTGGATACACCCGGAATTCTCTGGCCGAAATTTGAGGATCAGGAAGTGGGACTTAAACTTGCGTTCATCGGTTCAATCAAAGATGAGATTCTTCAGACCGAGGAACTCGCGGCAGAACTTATCCGCTTTCTTAACGCTTCCTACCCCGGAGTGCTGGAAGAAAAATATTCCATTGAGGCCGGGGAAGATCCGTATGAGGAGCTGAGGCTGATCGCGGAGAGCAGACACTGCCTTCTGAAGGGCAGCGGGCTCGATACAGAGAAAGCCGCAGGGATCCTTCTGGACGACTTCCGGAACGGACGTCTGGGAAGGATCACTCTGGAAATTCCGGAGAACGCCAGGTGACAGAAAGAAGGAAAGGCACATGAAAAGCATAGTAAAAGAGCTTTTAGGCTGGATTGCATATATCATTATAATAATAGGACTGGCTTATCTGATCATCACTTTTGTGGGGCAGAGAACGCAGGTGAGCGGCTCCTCCATGGAGACAACCCTCTCAGACGGGGATCAGCTCATCGTAGACAAGATTTCATATCGCTTCCGGGATCCGAAGCGGTATGACATCGTTGTATTTCCTTATCAGTATGAAGAAAATACTTATTATATAAAGAGAATCATCGGGCTTCCGGGGGAGACAGTTCAGATTATTGACGGCTATGTTTATATAAACGGCGAGCTGCTGGACGAACATTACGGGAATGAAGTGATGGCTGATCCGGGGATAGCTTCGGAGCCCGTACAGCTTGGGGATGACGAATATTTTGTACTCGGAGACAACCGGAACAACAGCCAGGACAGCCGCTCTTCCAACGTAGGTGTGATTCATCGGGACGATCTGCTGGGACGGGCCTGGATACGGATCTGGCCGCTGGCGGACTTTGGAGTGATCAGACATGAGTAAGAGTGTAGCAGAGATAAAAAAAGAATTTGAGAATGTTCCGGAGAGCCGGTGGGAGGATCTCTGCAGCCGGTATGAGGCGGATGAACGCACGGGAGTGCAGAATCTGATTATACGGTACAGAAAGAAACAGGCTGCTCTTGCGTCAGAACGTGAGAGGCTGTATCTTATGCGGGAGTTTGAGAGAAAATATGCACAGTATACATATATATGCGGGATCGACGAAGCGGGAAGAGGACCTTTGGCGGGGCCTGTCGTGGCCGGCGCGGTCATTCTTCCGGCGGACTGCGAGATCCTTTATCTCAATGATTCCAAGAAGCTGACTCCGGCAAGGCGTGAAGAACTCTATGATGAGATTATGGACAAGGCGGTCGCGGCGGGAATCGGAATGGTGGGTCCGGCCAGAATCGATGAGATTAATATCCTTCAGGCGACTTATGAGGCTATGCGTGAAGCTGTGAACCAGCTCAGCGTACAGCCGGATATTCTTCTGAATGACGCGGTGATGCTTCCCGGTATTTCCATCCCCCAGGTGCCTATCGTCAAAGGAGATGCAAAGAGCGTCTCCATTGCGGCGGCCAGCATTCTGGCCAAAGTGACAAGGGACAGGCTGATGGTGCAGTACGAAGAAATTCTGCCGGGATACGGGTTTGCTCAGAATAAAGGGTATGGTTCCAGGGAGCATATTGAGGCGCTGAAGAGGCTTGGCCCGACACCCATACACAGACGTTCTTTTATCGGAAATTTTCTCCCGGATATCTGACGGGAGAAGCGGAAAAAGGTGTATGTATGCAGAGCAGAGAAGAAAAAAACAGGCGGCGGAAGGGAGCCGATTATGAGAAAGCGGTGGGATACTATCTGGAACAGTGCGGATATGAGATCCTGCAGTATAATTACCGCTGCAGGGCAGGGGAGATCGATATAGTTGCAAAAGACGGTCCATATCTGGTATTCTGTGAAGTAAAGTACCGGTCCGGCGCGGGCAAGGGGAGCCCTCTTGAGGCAGTGGACGGCCGCAAGCAGAGCAGGCTGTACCGGAGTGCTGTGTATTATCTGGCAGAACACGGACTGGACGGGGTGCCCTGCCGATTTGACGTGGCCGGGATAGAAGGAACAGATATCACATATATTAAAGATGCGTTTGCCGGAGGAAAGGCGGGAATGTAATGAAGGAGCTGGGACTGAATTATAAGAACGGGCAGCATATATTTAATGAGAAAGGACTGGAGGGAACGCCGTTTCTTGAATTCCGGCTGCTGAGCGAGACCGGGATTGTGCGTCATGGATTTTCCACACGTCTGGGCGGCGTGAGCAGCGGATATTATTCCTCTCTCAATCTCAGTTTTGACAGAGGGGACGATCCGGACGCTGTGCGTGAGAACTTCCGGCGTATTGGCGCATCCATCGGCGTGAGATGTGAAGATATGGTTCTTTCACAGCAGACGCATACAACAAATATCCGTCTTGTGACGGAAGAAGACCGGGGGAAAGGCATTACGAAAGAGCGCGACTACAGGGATGTGGACGGGCTTGTGACAGATGTTCCCGGAATCTGTCTGGTGACATCCTATGCGGACTGTGTGCCGCTGTATTTTGCAGATCCCGTCAGGAAAGTGATTGGTCTGAGCCATTCCGGCTGGAGAGGTACCGTGGGAAAGATAGGAAAGAAAACAGTTGAATTCATGACGGAACATTTCGGTTCGGATCCGGCGGATATCCTTGCGGCGGTCGGCCCTTCGGTCTGTGCGGACTGTTATGAGGTGAGCGGCGATGTGATTGAACGATTTCAGGAGGCATTTGAGGAAAAATTCTGGACAGATCTGTTCCGGAGGAAAGAGAACGGAAAATATCAGCTCGATCTGTGGAAGGCCAATGAACTGATTTTCCTTGAGGCCGGAATTGCTCCGGAGCACATGGCGGTGACAAATGTCTGTACGCACTGTAACAGCAGAATCCTGTATTCCCACCGGACGATGGGGGATCACAGGGGCAATCTGTGTGCGTTTCTTGCGCTCAGACAGGATGATCTCTGATGAGGGGCTTTCGCTTTGACAGAAGCGTGGAATAACAGCAGGAGGTATGAATATTATGATTTGGACAGCTTTGCGGTCAGCGGCATATATAACGACTCTGACCTCGACGGCGGATACGACGGAACAGACGGTGGACGATGTGATAGACTCCGCGACTCAGGTCACGGCGGAGGCCGGGCAGGAGGTAAATCAGTTCTTTCAGTTTTTTCAGGACAATCTGCCGAATATCGTAGCTTTTGGAATTCGTGTGGTGCTGGCGCTGGTGTTCTTCTTTATCGGCGGAAAAGTGATCAGCTGGATCAGAAAACTGGTGCGGAGATCCATGGACCGCGCGGGGGCCGATACAGGTGTATGCCAGTTTGTGGATTCTCTTCTGAAATTCTGCCTGTATGCGGTTCTGATCTTTACGATCGCGACCAAGTTCGGTGTTGAATCGTCCTCAGTTGCGGCGCTCATCGCTTCGGCCGGAGTAGCGGTTGGTCTGGCGCTTCAGGGGAGCCTTGCGAATTTTGCAGGAGGGATTCTGATTCTCATCCTCAAACCTTTTGTGGTAGGGGATTATATCATAGTAACAGGAGAAGGAATCGAGGGAACCGTAAAGGAGATCCAGATCTTCTATACCAAGATGGCAACTGTGGATAATCAGACGGTCATTGTGCCCAACAGTATTCTGACTGACAACAGTCTTACAAACGTTACTGCAAGACCGGAGAGACAGCTTGACCTGAAGGTCGGCATATCGTATGACGCAGATCTGAGAAAGGCGAAGCGCCTGATAGAGGATATGCTGGTAAATAATGAGAATATTATCCAGGATGAAGACGTAAAAGTATTTGTAGATTCTCTGGCGGACAGCTCCGTCGTCATCGGTCTCCGCGCGTGGGTTCCGACAGAGAAATACTGGGCGACCAGATGGAAGCTGCTTGAAGATATCAAACTGACATTCGACAAAGAGGGAATCGAGATCCCGTATGATCAGCTCACAGTACATGTGAAACGGCAGGACAGTGAACCGGTTTTGAACGGCGCGGGATCACATGCGGAAAGGCAGAGATAAGTGAAATGAGAAGTTGTATTGATTTTCTGTAGAAAAATCAATACAACTTCTTATTTTATGCCAAAACAGAGGCAGCTTTTTTGGAAATACTGTGAATTGTATTGAAAGTTGTATTGCTGTATCATAGATATGTAGAACGGATCCGGAAGTTTTCAGATCCGGCGAAAACAAATAACGCCGGGACATCTGAGATATGCGGGGTATACGGATGCGCTTATGGAAAAGGAGATCAAAATCAGAGGCGGCAGGATCACCTGGATAGATTCGGAGGAAATCGGCGAGATGGAGGATGAATCCCGGCGGATTCTGAAAAGACTGGACGGATGTACTGCATGCGTATGCTATAATGACGAGATTGCCTATAATCTGGTTAATATCCTGAAAAAAGCAGGAAAACGTGTTCCTGAAGACATCTCCGTCACAGGCATTGACAATTCTGTGCTTGCAGAATTCTGCCCAGTGCCTCTGACTTCTCTTAAGAATCCGGTGGAAGAGCTGGGAAGGGCGGCGGCACGCAAAATGACGGGATGCATTCTCAGGGGCGAGAAGATGGAGACAGAAGAATTTGAGCCGGAACTTGTGATGCGCAATTCAGTCCGCGTCATCAGTGAGGTTACATAAAGAATACAGGACAGCCGGTCAGAAAGAAAGCTGTCTGTGTCATATATTCAAAAAAGGAGGATAACAAATGTTAAAGAAAAAAGATTACAAATTCTGGTTCTGCACAGGATCACAGGACTTATATGGCGAGGAATGCCTTGAGCATGTGGCAGAGCATGCAAAGATCATTACAGAAAAGCTGAATGCATCCGGGGCGCTGCCTTATGAAGTGGTATGGAAACCGACACTGATCACGAACGAACTGATCCGCAGAACGTTTAATGAGGCAAACATGGATGAGAACTGTGCGGGAGTTATTACCTGGATGCACACATTCTCGCCGGCCAAATCATGGATTCTGGGACTTCAGGAATACAGAAAGCCGCTGCTCCATCTGCATACACAGTTCAATATGGAGATTCCGTATGACACGATCGATATGGATTTTATGAATGAAAATCAGTCGGCTCACGGAGGCCGGGAGTTCGGACACATTTTTACCCGTATGGGAATCGAGAGAAAAGTTGTGGTGGGACACTGGTCCGATGAAAAGGTACAGAAGAAGATCGCATCCTGGATGCGTACGGCAGTGGGAGTCATCGAAAGCAGCCATGTACGGGTTATGAGAGTGGCGGATAATATGAGAAACGTTGCGGTCACTGACGGAGATAAAGTCGAGGCGCAGATCAGATTCGGATGGGAAGTTGACGCTTATCCGGTAAATGAGATCGCAGAAGCCGTGGAAGACGTCAGGGAAGGCGAAGTGAATGCGCTTGTGGACGAATATTATGATACATATGACATCCTCCTTGAGGGAAGAGATCCGGAGGAATTCAGACGCCACGTCGCTGTACAGGCTCAGATTGAGATCGGATTTGAGCGTTTTCTGGAGGACAAGAACTATCAGGCGATCGTAACACACTTCGGAGATCTCGGGAGCCTCAAACAGCTGCCGGGCCTTGCAATCCAGAGACTGATGCAGAAGGGATACGGATTCGGCGCGGAGGGAGACTGGAAGACAGCAGCCATGCTTCGGATCATGAAGATCATGACAGAAGGAATGAAGGATGCGAAAGGAACATCTTTCATGGAGGACTACACATACAACCTTGTTCCGGGCAAAGAGGGAATCCTTCAGGCGCATATGCTTGAGGTATGCCCGTCAATCTCTGACGGCCCGATCAGCATCAAAGTCAATCCGCTCTCCATGGGCGACAGAGAGGATCCGGCGAGACTTGTGTTTACGGCGAAAGAAGGGCCGGCTGTCGCGACTTCGCTGATCGATCTCGGAGACCGTTTCCGCCTGATCATCAACAGCGTAAACTGCAGGAAAACAGAGAAACCAATGCCGAAACTGCCGGTGGCGACCGCGTTCTGGACACCGGAGCCGGATCTTCAGACAGGCGCCGAGGCGTGGATACTCTGCGGAGGCGCTCATCACACTGCGTTTTCTTATGATTTGACTGCAGAGCAGATGGGAGACTGGGCTGCAATGATGGGAATCGAAGCGGTTTATATTGATAAAGATACGACAATCAGAGGGCTTAAGAATGAACTCAGATGGAATGATATCGCATACAGAAAATAGAAGGAAAATCCGTTGAAAACATGCTCCTTCGACGGTATAATAACAGAGTAGCGCCGGTATGTACCGGCGCTGACGCTACCAGATAAATGAAGAAAAAGGAGCAGAAATTATGATAAGAATCGGAATTTTAGGCTATGGAAATCTCGGCCGGGGCGTGGAATGCGCTGTCAGACAGAATGATGATATGGAGCTTGCGGCAGTATTTACCCGCAGGGACCCCGCAGATGTGAAGATCCTCACAGAGGGAGTTCCGGTGTGCCGCATCGAGGATGCAGAGCAGTGGCAGGACAGGATTGATGTTATGATCCTCTGCGGAGGAAGCGCAACTGATCTGCCGGAACAGACACCGAAATTTGCAGAGATGTTCAATGTGATCGACAGTTTTGACACCCACGCCAGAATACCGGAGCATTATGCAAACGTGGATGCGGCTGCAAAGAAGAGCGGAAAAGTCGGAATTATTTCCGTGGGATGGGATCCGGGAATGTTCTCTCTGAACAGGCTTTACGCCAATGCTATCCTGCCTGACGGCAAGGATTATACATTCTGGGGGAAAGGCGTCAGCCAGGGACACTCCGACGCAATCCGCAGAGTGGAGGGAGTCAGAGATGCAAAGCAGTATACGATTCCGGTGGAGAGCGCGCTGGAGGCTGTCAGAAACGGAGAAAATCCGGATCTGACTACCCGGCAGAAACACACCAGAGAGTGCTTTGTTGTCCTCGAAGAGGGCGCAGACGCGGCGAAGGTGGAGGAAGAGATCAAGACAATGCCGAATTACTTTTCAGACTATGATACTACGGTACATTTCATCAGCGAGGACGAGCTGAAAAGAGATCACAGCGGCATACCACACGGAGGATTCGTGTTAAGAAGCGGAAGAACCGGATGGGATGGTGAAAACAGTCATCTGATCGAGTACAGTCTGAAGCTGGATTCAAATCCGGAGTTTACATCAAGTGTGCTGGCAGCTTATGCCCGGGCGGCATACAGACTGTCACAGGAAGGCGTTTCCGGATGCAGGACAGTCTTTGATATTGCTCCCGCATATCTGAGCGCAAAGAGCGGCGAAGAACTCCGGAAGACCATGTTATAATTAAAAACAGGACATTTACAGCGCCGGCGGGCAGGAGAGAACCTCCTCCAGGCCGGCGCTGAATCATAAGGAGGAATGAAAGGATGCGCAGCAAAGAAGAAATCAGAGAGGCAGTCAGGACGGGACAGACCGTACTTGGGATAGAACTCGGCTCCACAAGGATCAAGGCGGTTCTCACAGATGTGGACAAATCACCGGTAGCTTCCGGCAGCTATGACTGGGAGAACAGATATGTGGATCATATCTGGACCTACAACGTGGAAGATATCTGGCAGGGGCTTCAGGGTTGTTACCGGGATCTTGTGAAGAACGTGGAAGAGGAGTACGGAGAGAAACCTGTGCGATTTGCGGCAATGGGCATCAGCGCCATGATGCACGGATATCTTGCGTTCGATGAAAATGACGAACTGCTCGTACCCTTCCGCACATGGAGGAATACGATTACAGGAGAAGCCTCGGAGAAACTTTCAGAGCTGTTTGCCTACCATATTCCTCAGAGATGGAGTATCGCGCATCTGTATCAGGCAATTTTAAACGGAGAAGAGCATATTCCGAAAGTGCGGTTTTTTACGACTCTGGCGGGTTACATCCACTGGAAGCTGTCCGGGCGCAGAGTGCTGGGAAGCGGAGACGCTGCGGGAATGTTCCCGATCAATATCCGGACGAAAAATTTTGACGGAACTATGCTGGACAAATTTGACGAGCTCGTGGCGGACAAGGGATATCCCTGGAAGATACGGGAACTTCTGCCGGAAGTTCTCCTGGCTGGGGATGATGCGGGAACTCTTACGGAAAGCGGGGCGAAACTCCTTGATCCGGATGGGGGTCTGGAGGCGGGGATTCCCATGTGTCCTCCGGAAGGAGACGCGGGAACCGGCATGACGGCTACCAACAGCGTGGCGGTGAGAACCGGAAATGTTTCTGCGGGAACCAGCGTGTTTGCCATGGCGGTTCTTGAAAAGGATCTTACGAAACCTTACGAGGAGATTGATCTTGTGACTACGCCTTCCGGAGATCCCGTTGCCATGGTGCACTGCAACAACTGTACATCGGATCTGAACGCATGGGCCGGTCTTTTCAAAGAGTTTGCAGACTGCCTCGGAGTCGAGACTGACATGAACAGGATTTTCGGCATACTGTATAATAAAGCCCTTGAGGGGGACGCGGACTGCGGAGGACTGCTGGCCTACAATTATTTTTCAGGAGAACATATTACAGGTTTTGAAGAAGGAAGACCTCTTTTTGTGCGCTCGCCCGAGAGCAGATTCAACCTCGCAAATTTTATGAGAGCCAATCTCTACACGGCGCTCGGAGCGCTCAAGACCGGTATGGACATCCTTCTGAAGAAAGAGAACGTCAGACTTGACCGTATGATGGGACATGGCGGACTTTTTAAGACGAAGGGCGTGGGACAGCGCATTCTCGCAGGAGCCATCAACACTCCGGTGTATGTCATGGAGACCGCTGGGGAAGGCGGCGCATGGGGAATTGCGCTTCTGGCTGATTATATGATAAGGAAGAGCGAGGGGGAAAGCCTGACAGACTATCTGGCGGGCAAGGTGTTCCATGACTCCAGGGGCACCGGAATGGATCCTGTGCCGGAAGATGTGGAAGGGTACGAGAAATTCATGAAGAGATATGCAGAAGGACTTGCAGTGGAGAGAGCAGCTGTGGAATGTCTGTAGACTCTGTGGATCGGGTTTGTCAGATGGACAAACCCGATTTTTTTCTCCGATGAGGACTGCCGGTCAGAGTGAGTCCAGGTCTGACAGAGACCGGATCTGATATCCCATTTCTTCCCATTTGGTCAGCAGCTCATCGAGAATCTGTGCATTGGTTGATGAAGTGCTGTGAAGCAGCACGATCGCTCCGGGATGAATGCGGCCCAGAAGTTTTTCAAACGCTTCTTCTTCTGTCGGCTGATCATCCTGATACCAGTCCACGTATGCGAGACTCCAGAAAAAGGTTTTATAGCCGAGTTCCCGGGCCATCTTCAGGTTTTCCGTACTGTAGACGCCTCCCGGCGGACGGTAGTATTTTGTCATCTCCTGCCCTGTCGCTTCCAGAAAAGCATTCTCCACAGAACACAGTTCTTCTTTAAACGCGTCCATGGTTTCTATTTCGGACATATCGGGATGATGCCATGTATGATTTCCGACAATGTGCCCCTCTTCGGTCATTCGTCTGATTAATTCGGGTTCTGATTCGATATAGGTTCCCACCACGAAAAAAGTGGCGGAGACATTGTGCTTTTTCAGCGCGTCAAGGATGAGCTCCGTATTGCCGTTTTCATATCCTGCGTCGAACGTCAGATACAGAACCTTTTCGTCACTATTTCCCATATAACAGGCGTCATACTGAGCGAGCTCTTCTGCAGTGGCGTTCCCTGCCGGGGGCTGACCTTCTTCCTGGAAGCTCAGCCCCCAGTTCCCTTCGGCCGAGGCGGCAATGATCTGTTCTCCCGAAACAGATATATGAGCGGAAAGTGTGCCAGCAGCTGCTCCGGCCAGATATGCGGCAGTAAGAATGAGGAGAATTCCCCATGTTCCGGGGGAAAGGAGAGATTTCCTGAGAAACGTTTTGAATGTATAAGTGGAAAAACGGGTCATAGGCATACATATTCCTCTGTGTTTTTTCTAATATATGATCGGGAACCGGGAATCATGCCGGTAGACATTTCCTGCAAACAGTGATAAAGTGTTAGAGGAATATCCGGGCGGCGCTTTGACAGACGCCCGGGGCGCAGAGAGATTAATTTTCAGGAGCAGCGAACAGAGATGGAAAAATCAGTATTGTTTTTTGATATTGACGGGACAATTCTCAGCGAGATTACGAGAACGGTCCCTGACAGTGCGGTCAGTGCGATCCGGGAGGCGCAGAAAAACGGGCATATTCTTTTTATCAATACAGGCCGTACGATAAGCAGTATCCCATCAGAGGTGAGCCGGATCGGATTTGACGGCTATCTGTGCGGATGCGGCACATACCTGGTTTATGACGGTGAACTTATGTTTTCCAGATCGATCCCTGAGCAGAGAGGGAGAGATATTATCAGAAAAATGGCGGAATGTGATCTGTACGGCGTGGCGGAAGGCGTTGAGGATGTGTATTTCCCCGAAAGGATTACAAGGTTTGATAATCTGGAGCAGTCACGGAGATATTTCAGAGAAAAGGGAATGGGAATCGAACAGCCTCTGGAGCGCGGGAACTTTACGTATGACAAGCTTTTTGTGTACAGCGATGAACGGAGTGATATGGATGCTTTTCTTGAGTTCATCAAGGAGGATATGGAGGCCATAGACCGCGGGGAGAATACATACGAAGTGATACAGAAGGGGTATTCCAAGGCTACGGCCTGTGATTTTGTCATGAAAAAGTTCGGCATTCCGAAAGAAAGAGCCTATGTCTTCGGTGACAGCAGCAATGATCTGGCGATGTTCATGTATGCGGACCATGCAATCGCAATGGGAAAACATTCGAAAGTTCTCGACCCATACACCGAATATGTCACAAAAACCGTAGAGGAAGACGGTCTGGCATATGGGCTCAGACATTACGGGCTGATCTGAGTAGAAAAAGAAAGCGTACCGAAATATTCGGTGTGCGGGCAATTTCAGCGAGGTGAACAGAATGAAGATTTTTGTATACAATTACAGAGAATTTGACGAGGCGGAATATTTTCAGAAATTTTCAGAGGAGTATAATGTGGAGCTGGGAATCTGCACGGATGCTCCGACCATGGAGAATGCCCATCTGGCGTCGGGATATGAGTATATCAGTATAATCACTTCCAGGATAGACGCTCAGCTTATGGAGCGTTTTCATGAAATGGGTGTGAAAATGATTTCTACCAGAACAATAGGATATGATCATGTGGACATTGAGGCTGCAAAAAAATTCGGGATTCATGTGAGCAATGTCTCCTACTCTCCGGAATGCGTGGCGGATTATACGGTGATGCTCATGCTGATGTCAATCCGGAAGATGAAGCGGATCATGCAGAGAGCAGAGATGAATGATTTTTCGCTTCCCGGCATTCAGGGGAAAGAACTTCCCAACTTTACAGTAGGGGTTCTCGGCACCGGCAGGATCGGAAGAGCCGTCATCCGTGACCTGAGCGGCTTCGGATGCAGGATATATGCCTATGACAAATTTGAGAATGAATCTGTGCGCGAACAGGCTCAGTATGCGGATCTGGATACGATATTCAGAGAGTGTGACCTGATCACTCTTCATATGCCTCTGGAGGAAGAGAATTTTCATCTGATAGATAAAGAGGCGCTTGCGAAGATGAAGGACGGCGTGGTCATCATCAATACCGCGAGAGGCGGTCTCATTGATACGCGGGCGCTGATCGACGGAATTGAGGACGGGAAGGTCGGGGCAGCCGGACTTGATGTTATCGAGGATGAATTCGGCCTTTACTATTATGACCTGAAATCCGATATTCTAAGCAAACGTGATCTCTATATACTCAGAGGCTTCCCGAATGTGATCGTAACTCCGCATATGGCTTTCTATACAGACCAGGCCGTCAGCGATATGGTGAAACATTCCATCGAGAGCTGTCTTCTGCGGGCGGCCGGGAAAGAAGATCCCTGGGCTGTGATTTAAGCAAGGGGGTCAGGCCCCTTTGCGCAGCGTTTTCAGAAAATAACATAAAGTGTCTGAAATTTCTTGAATGCCGGGGCAGATGATATTTGTCAAATATCGTCTGCCCCGTTAAAGAAATCAAGATCTGTGGGATATACGTAGCTGTCACCGATGCTGTGCAGCAGAACGATATTCAGGTGTCCGTTCAGATTTTTCTTATCCAGGGAAATCGCTTCTGTCAGTGCGGATACAGGGAGGCCGCATGATGCGGGCAGTCCATAGATTTCAAGTGCTTTTCTGATCTTTTCGGCGCATCCGTCCGGGGTCAGTCCATTTTTCTCCGCTATTTTTGTGATCTGGTACATACCGATTCCGACCGCTTCACCGTGGCTTTCCCGCTCATAATGATAATACTGCTCGATTGTGTGGGCCAGCGTATGACCGAAATTCAGAAGCATACGCTCTCCTTTATCATACTGGTCTGCCTCGACAATGCCCCTTTTGATATCCACACAGCGCGCGATCACAGATTTGAGTTCAGGCTTCAGATCCTCAAAGGAACTGTGTGAACAGAGCAGATCAAACAGACCGGAATCCTTAATGCAGCCATATTTAATGACCTCTCCCATTCCGTCACTTATAAAATGTGCAGGTAGCGTGTCCAGAACATCGGGATCTATTAGCACCATTCCGGGGTGGTAGAAGGCTCCCACAAGATTTTTCCCCTGAGGAAGGTCTACGGCAACCTTTCCGCCTACAGATGAGTCTACCTGAGCCAGGAGAGAAGTGGGGATCTGAATGAGATTTACACCCCGGAGATAGCTGGCGGCCGCAAAGCCTGCGAGATCGCCGATCACCCCGCCTCCGAGAGCAATAACGAGATCGCTTCTTGTCAGACGTGCATTCAGCAGAGCTGAGTATACGGCCGGGAGTGTCTGGAAGCGCTTTGTCGTCTCGCCGTGAGGAAGCACCAGAGTGTGGCATTCATATCCTTCAAGCGAGTTCAGAAGCCTGGTGCCATAGAGCGGAAAGACATTGTCATCAGAAATAATCATGATTTTTTGTCCATTAAAAACTTTTCTGACATATTCCCCTGCATGAGCGAGAATTCCATTATCAATATAGATAGTATAAGTCTGTTTGCCCAAATTGACTGTTAAATTCATTTTATCAAGCTCCTTTTCAGAAAATGGTGATAAAAGGGGTCAGGCCCCTTTGCAAAAGGGCCTGACCCCTTTTATGATTATTTACAGAATTTTCCCGACAACCTGTGCAATTTGACGCACCTGTTTGAGCAGCGCATCATATTTTTCGGGTTTCAGGGACTGTGCACCGTCGCATAATGCGCATTCGGGATTATTGTGTACTTCAATCATAAGGCCGTCGGCGCCGGCTGCGACAGCAGCTTTGGCCATGGGCTCAACAAGCCACCATTTTCCTCCTGCATGACTGGGATCTACAACCACGGGCAGGTGAGTTTTTTTGCGGAGAACCGGAATGCTCTGGAGATCCAGGGTATTTCTTGTGTATGTTTCAAATGTGCGGATGCCGCGTTCGCAGAGGATAACATTCTCATTGCCGGATGCCATGATATATTCGGCCGACATGATCCATTCCTCATAGGTTGCATTGAGTCCGCGCTTCAGAAGGATCGGACGATCCACCTGGCCGAGCTGTTTCAGCAGATCAAAGTTCTGCATGTTGCGGGCGCCGATCTGGATAAGATCGACCTTTTCATTGAAAATATCAAGATACTGCGGAGACATGAGTTCTGTTACAATCGGAAGACCGACCTCTTCTTTTACCGCGCAGAGGATATCCAGTCCTTCCAGTCCGAGACCCTGGAAGGAGTAGGGGCTGGTCCGCGGTTTGAAAGCGCCTCCGCGGAGAAGGTTGGCACCGGAAGCTTTTGCAGCTCTGGCGACCTCGAGAACCTGGTCAAATGATTCGACAGAGCATGGGCCGGCGATAAGACCAAGGTGTCCGCCTCCGATCTTTACTCCGGATACATCGATAACAGAATCCTCCGGATGAAACGCACGATTGGCAAGCTTATAAGGTTCCTGAACATGCATGACCTTGTCGACACAGCTGTCTACTTCGAACTGCCTGGGATCAATGAGAGTAGTATCTCCGATGCATCCGATGATCGTCATTTCAGTTCCCCGGACAATATGCGTATCAAGTCCACGGTTTTTTACCAGATTTTCCACCCGTGCTATATTTTCTTCCGTGGTATGCGGTTTTAATACAATAATCATTTCTGAATCCTCCAGTAGTTTTACCTGATAAATTGATAAATATTGATCAATCTTACTTCACACTGTAAAATTTTAGCTGTTTAAAGTGTGAAAACAACTGTATCATAAAACATATATGGGAGATTGTCAAGAATGAAATTCCACGGATAAAAAACATATACGTTGACACAGCGATGCGGAGGGTGGTATTTTATTCTGTGGGCATTCGGAAGAAGCAGAAAATATGCACCACATTGCCCGAAAATAAAATAAAGGAAAGAGAACAGATGAAGATCATAAAACAGATTGGCATCATATTTTCCGTCTGCTGGATCAGCATGGTCATCGAAGAATTCTTCCCGGGAATTTTCCCGGCCAGTATTATCGGAATGATCCTGCTGTTTTTCTGTCTGGCTGCGGGAATACTGAAAATCGAACACATTCAGGAAAAGGCGGATTTTCTTCTGGAAAACATGTCCTTTTTCTTTATCCCTGCGGGGGTCAGCATCATCAACTATCTGGACATTCTGGAGAACGCTCTGGTGCAGCTGATTGTTATCTGCGCTGTGTCCACGGTCATAACTTTCGTGGTGACAGCCTATACAGTCACCTTTACCATGCGGCTGTTACGGAGGAGGAAAAAATCTTGAAAGAACTGTTTGCATCACCGTATTTCGGAGTTGCCCTGAGCGTGATCACATTCGGAATCGGGGTAAAACTGAACCAGAAACTCAAAACACCGATATGCAACCCTCTGATTATCGCTATCGTACTTACATCAGGGGTACTGCTTGTTTTCGGAATTCCCTATGAATCCTACAATGCAGGGGGCGAGATCATCAATATGTTCCTGGCGCCGGCCACGGCCTGTCTGGCTGTTGCCATCTACACAAAACGTCAGATCCTGAGAGAGTACTGGCTCCCCATTCTGACCGGATGCGCCGCCGGTTCCGCGGCATCCATGGCGAGTGTATACCTGATGTGCAGGCTGTTCGGACTTGATGACAGCCTGACCGTATCGCTTCTGCCAAAATCCGTAACCACTCCTATCGCCGTGAGCATCGCGGAACCGGCCGGCGGTGTGGTCCCGATCACTGTTGTGGCGGTGATCGGAACGGGGATTCTCGGAGGCATTCTAGCTCCGTTCCTTATTAAACTATTCCATATTACAGATCCGGTGGCTGCAGGGCTCGCAATCGGTGCTTCCAGCCATGCGGTGGGGACGTCGAAGGCCATTGAGATCGGAGAAGTGGAGGGCGCAATGAGCGGTCTCGCCATCGGAATCTGCGGGATCATCACGGTCCTGTTCTCCATGCTGATCCGTCTCTAGAGGAGGAAGTTTATGAAAAAAGATACGTCGTATACGATCAGACGAGCGCAGCGTTTTCCGGTAATCCTGATCGGCGAAGGCCTGCTCGTGGGAGCCGTGGGAGGACTGGTCGTGCTTCTTTACCGTCTGGCTCTCACTTTCGCGGGGGAAGCGCTGAACCGGGTACTGGATTATATTCAGGGAAATCCCCTGCGGATCGCCGGATGGTTTGCCGTGCTGGCAGTGCTTGCGCTGATCGTGGGAAAACTGGTGAAGATGGAGCCTATGATATCGGGCAGCGGAATTCCGCAGGTGGAAGGAGATATACTCGGCAAAATCTCTGAAAATTGGAAACGCGTGCTTCCCGCCAAATTTCTGGGAGGATTCCTCTGTATTCTGGGCGGTCTTTCCCTGGGAAGGGAAGGCCCGTCGATCCAGCTTGGCGCAATGACGGGACAGGGGATTTCCCGTTTCCTTGACCGGGACAGGACAGAAGAAAAATACCTGATGACCTGCGGGGCGAGCGCGGGACTGGCGGCTGCCTTTCACGCGCCGCTTGCGGGGATGATGTTCTCTCTGGAAGAGATACATAAAGGGTTCTCCGTGAGTATTCTGATTTCCGTTATGACGGCGTCGGTAACCGCGGATTTTGTTTCCTCACATATTATCGGCATTGATCCGGTCTTCCAGTTCCGGCTGGAGCATGCCCTTCCCCAGGATTATTACTGGATGCTGTTGATCCTGGGGGCGCTTCTGGGCGTGCTGGGCGCTTTCTACAACCGTCTTATGCTCAAGGCACAGGATCTGTATAAAAAACCTGCTTTCCTGGGAGTGACAGGGCGCCTTGTGATCGCCTTCCTGGCCGCGGGAGCCGCCGGCCTTGTGATGCCTTCCGTCCTTGGGAGCGGCAATAATCTGATCGTGTCCCTGACAGGCGGAGAGATGGCTCTGGGACTGGTGATTATCACTTTTATCGTAAAACTTCTGTTTTCCGCAGTCAGTTTCGGCTCCGGAGCGCCGGGAGGGATCTTCTTCCCTCTGCTGATCCTGGGAGCGCTGGCCGGAGGCGCATTTGCCATGGCGGGAGTGGAACTGCTGGGACTTGATCCGGTATATATAAATAATTTTGTCCTTCTGTCCATGGCAGGCTTTTTCACGGCCATTGTACGGGCGCCTATCACCGGGATTATCCTTCTGTTTGAAATGTCAGGGTCGGTAAGCCAGATGCTCTCTCTGGCCATCGTGTCTGTGGCAGCGTACATTACGGCTACTCTGATGAAATCCGAGCCCATCTATGAAAGTCTCCTGACCCGGATACTGGAGGGGCAGGGAAAAGGGCAGAAAAGTCCGTCCGGAGGACAGAAAGTTCTCAGCGAGTTTGTCATTATGAGCGGTTCCGTACTGGAAGGGCGGAAAGTCATGGACATCAACTGGCCGAGAAACTGTCTTCTTGTGGCGCTGGAGCGGGACGGGAAAGAGAAGATCCCGAGAGGAAAGACAGAGCTGATGGCAGGGGACCGTCTGACGGTGATGACAGATGAGAGAGATGCCGGATATATACATGACAAATTAGAAAACTTATGTTATACTTCATTTTAGTAAATCAAAGGAGCAGTAACAATCATGAAGAGAATTTTGTTAAAGCTGAGCGGAGAGGCGCTGGCAGGGGAGAAAAAGACCGGATTTGATGAGGCAACCTGCATTGGCGTCGCAAAACAGGTGAAACAGCTTGTGGACGACGGGATTCAGGTCGCGATCGTGACCGGAGGCGGAAACTTCTGGAGAGGAAGGACAAGCGAGACGATAGACCGGACAAAGGCAGACCAGATCGGAATGCTGGCGACAGTCATGAACTGTATCTATGTCTCCGATATTTTCCGCTATGTCGGGATGAAGACAGAAGTGTTTACCCCGTTTGTGTGCGGGTCATTTACTTCTCTGTTTTCCAAGGATGCCGCAGTGGAAGCTCTGGAAAAAGGTAAAGTGATTTTTTTTGCAGGAGGAACGGGACACCCGTATTTCTCTACTGACACAGGAGCAGTGCTCCGGGCCATTGAGATTGAGGCGGATGCAATGCTTCTGGCAAAGGCCATCGACGGAATCTATGACAGCGATCCGAAGGTGAATCCGGATGCGGTGAAATATGATGAAGTGTCGATCCAGGAAGTGATTGACAGGAAACTGGCGGCAGTGGATCTGACGGCATCGATCCTCTGCCTGGAAAATAAGATGCCGATGCTTGTGTTCGGACTGAATGAGGAGAACAGCATCGTCGGGACGATGAGCGGCAGTTTCACAGGAACAAAAGTAACAGTGTAGGAGGACTCATGACATGGATGAGAAATTAGTTTCATATGACAACAAGATGACAAAGACCATCAATAACCTGGACGCTGAGCTTGCGACGATCCGCGCGGGACGTGCCAATCCGCATGTTCTGGACAAGATTGCGGTTGATTATTACGGAGCGCCTACTCCGATTCAGCAGGTTGCAAACGTGTCTGTTCCGGAAGCGCGGATGATTCAGATCCAGCCCTGGGAGAAGAGTATGCTGAAGGCGATTGAGAAGGCAATCCTCACATCCGACATCGGAATCAATCCCACCAATGACGGTTCGTCGATCCGCCTTGTCTTCCCGGAACTTACAGAGGAACGGAGAAAAGAGCTGGCGAAGGATGTCAAGAAGAAGGGCGAGGGTGCCAAGGTCGCGATCCGCAATATACGGCGTGACGGAAATGTGGCATTCAAGAAGCTGAAAGGAACAGAGATCTCAGAGGACGGAATCAAGGATCTGGAAGACGGACTTCAGAAGATCACAGACAAGTACATTGAGAAGATAGATAAAATGGTCGAGGCGAAGTCAAAAGAGATCATGACAGTTTAAGCAGGATGCAACAACAAAAAGGGGGCTTATTTTTAGGCTCCCTTTTGTTCTGGTAATGGAATAAATGTAAGAGAGGGAAGGAAAAATGAAAGTACCGCAGCATATAGCGATCATCCTGGATGGAAACGGACGCTGGGCAAAGGCGAAAGGGATGCCTAGAAATTACGGGCATGCCCAGGGCAGCAAAAATGTGGAGCGGATCTGTGAAGAGGCCTGGAGAATGGGAATCAAATATCTGACTGTTTATGCATTCTCCACAGAAAACTGGAACCGTCCGAAGAGTGAAGTGGACGCACTGATGAAACTGCTCAGAAATTATATGAAGACCTGCCTGAAGACAGCGGCTAAAAATGACATGAAAATCCGCGTGATCGGGGATATTAAACCATTGGATGAAGACATCAAAAGCAGGATAAAGGAACTTGAGGAGGCTACCGTAAATAACGGAGGTCTGAATTTCACCATTGCTCTGAATTACGGGAGCCGGGATGAACTGACAAGGGCAGCCCGGAAAATGGCCAGGGACTGTGCGGAAGGAAAGCTGGATCCGGACAGGATTGATGAGACGGTGTTCGAGTCCTACCTGGACACACACGGCATACCGGATCCGGATCTTATGATAAGAACCAGCGGGGAGCAGAGACTCTCCAATTATCTTCTCTGGCAGCTGGCCTATTCGGAATTCTATTTCACGGATGTTCCCTGGCCGGATTTCACAAAGGAAGAACTGGTAAAAGCTGTTGAAGAATACAATCACAGACACAGACGTTTCGGCGGTGTAGAGGAGGGATAGAGCATGTTTAAGACACGGCTGTTAAGCGGAATACTGCTGGTGATCATTGCGCTGATCACACTGATCACGGGAGGAAATCTCCTGTTTCTTGTGCTGCTTGCCATCAGCCTGATCGGAATGACAGAACTGTACAGGGTATTTTCAATTGAGAAAAAGGCGCCGGGGATCGTGGGCTATGTGTTTGCTCTGCTGTACTACGCGCTTCTGTATTTCAGACCGCTTCTTCCCGGGGAAGAGCTGAACTGGTTCATGCTGCTCTTTATGGGATATCTGATCTGCCAGATGGCAGTCCTGGTATTCGCGTATCCCAGGTATAACACGCAGCAGATCATGGCGGCCTTCTTCGGAATGTTTTATGTGGCGGTTATGCTTTCCTATATTTATCAGACCAGAATTCTGCCGGGAGGTATATTTACCGTATGGCTTGTATTTGTCTGCTCCTGGGGATGCGATACGTGCGCTTACTGCGTGGGAATGCTGATCGGAAAACACAAGATGGCACCGGTGCTCAGCCCGAAGAAATCGATTGAAGGCGGAATCGGCGGAATCGCAGGGGCAGCTCTGATCGGTGTGCTCTATGCTCTGGCAATCAATCACTGGGGCAATGCCGGCGCAGATGTCGCAGCCTATGCGGTCATCGGGGCGGCAGGAGGAGCCATATCTCAGGTGGGAGACCTGGCAGCTTCTGCGATCAAGCGCTATCATAATATCAAAGATTACGGGAAGCTGATACCGGGGCATGGCGGGATACTGGACCGGTTTGACAGCGTGATCTTTACCGCGCCGATTATCTATTATCTGGCGATCCTGTTCTGACAGCGGGATGGCGGCGCGGATTCGGCAGAACTGAGAAAGAAGCAAAAGGGGTACAGGATATATGAAGAAAATTGCAGTACTGGGTTCCACAGGTTCGATCGGAACACAGACATTGGAGATCGTCAGGACAAACGGCGATATAGAGGTTGAGGCGCTGGCCGCCGGCAATAACATTGATCTTCTGGAACGGCAGATCCGGGAGTTCAGGCCGAAGCTGGCAGCTGTCTGGAAGGAGGAAAGGGCGGCGGAGCTTAAAAACCGCCTGCGCGATACAGATGTGAGGATTGTCTCAGGGATGGACGGTCTTCTGGAGGTGGCGGCGGTTCCGGAGTCAGAAATCCTGGTGACAGCCATTGTGGGCATGATCGGCATCCTTCCCACAATAGAAGCCATCAAAGCGGGAAAGGATATCGCCCTTGCTAATAAGGAAACCCTTGTAACAGCAGGGCATATTATCATGCCTCTGGCAGAGAAATACGGCGTATCGATTCTTCCCGTGGACAGTGAACACAGCGCAATCTTCCAGTCTCTGCAGGGAGGACAGAGAAGCGCACTTCACAAGATCCTTCTGACCGCGTCCGGCGGACCTTTCCGGGGCAGAAAACGGGAGGAACTGGAGCATATCCGGGTCGAAGACGCGCTGAAGCATCCGAACTGGGAGATGGGACGGAAGATTACAATCGATTCATCCACCATGGTAAACAAAGGTCTGGAAGTGATAGAGGCAAAGTGGCTGTTCGGGGTATCGGTGGATCAGATCCAGGTGGTCGTGCAGCCGCAGAGCATTATCCATTCCATGGTTGAATACGAGGACGGCGCCGTCATTGCTCAGCTGGGCACGCCTGACATGAAGCTTCCGATCCAGTATGCACTGTATTATCCGGAGAGAAGATATCTGCCGGGGGACAGGCTGGATTTTGCGGAACTTACACAGATTACATTTGAAAAACCGGACATGGAGACGTTTTACGGACTGAAGCTGGCTTTTGATGCGGGAAGAAAAGGGGGATCTCTGCCCACTGTGCTGAATGCGGCCAATGAGCGTGCGGTGGCGATGTTTCTGGACAGGAAGATAAAATATCTTCAGATACCGGAGATCATCCAGGCCTGTATGGAGAACCATAAAAATATTGCGGATCCCACGGTGGAGGAGATACTAAAGACCGAGCAGGAGACATATGAATTTATTAAAAACAGGTGGTAATCTATGGGCATTATTATAGCGATCCTACTATTCAGCTTTATCATTATTTTTCATGAGCTGGGACATTTTCTCCTGGCGAAGGCCAATGGCATCCGGGTGGAGGAGTTCTCGCTGGGGCTGGGTCCTACTCTCATCGGGAAACAGATCGGTGAAACAAAATTCAGCATCAAGCTTCTCCCCTTCGGCGGCGCATGCATGATGGGAGAGGACGATGCAGACGACATGTCCGAGGGGAGTTTCAACAGCAAGTCAGTATGGGCCCGCATGTCGGTTATTGCGGCGGGGCCGGTTTTTAATCTTATCCTTGCCTGGATCATGTGTGTGATCATAATTCTGGCGGTCGGATATCAGCCTGCGGAGATCAGCGGCGTAAGCGAGGGATATTCTGCAGAGGAACAGGGAATGCAGGCCGGAGATGTGATAAAGGAGATCAATGGAAGAAACGTTCACATCTGGAATGATATCAGTCTCTATACACTGACTCATCCGGACGAGACCTCTCTCGAGATCGTGTATGAAAGAGACGGACAGGAATATAATGTGGTGATCGAACCGAGACAGCTGGAGGGAGATCAGTCCCCGAAACTGGGAGTTCTGTCCCCCGGGTATGTCAGGACGGGAATTCTCGGAGCCATGGAGTACGGCGCATATACTGTGAAATACTGGGTCAACTATACAGTCGACAGTCTGAGAATGCTGTTTACGGGGAAGGTCGGAATCAGAGATCTGTCCGGCCCGGTGGGCATCGTGGATGCTGTAGACAGCGTATATCAGGCCTCTGCTCCGGCCGGGGTGACGGCAGTCATATTGAATATGATGAATTTCGGCGTTCTCGTGACGGCAAACCTGGGGATACTGAATCTGCTTCCCATTCCGGCCCTGGACGGCGGGCGCCTTGTATTCCTCATAGTCGAGGCGGTGCGGCGGAAACGGATCCCTCCGGAAAAAGAAGGTATGGTACACTTTGCCGGCTTTGCTCTGCTGATGGTGCTGATGATCGTTGTCATGTACAATGATATATTAAAGTTGTTCTAAAGAATAATTTCCGCATATATATTAGAGAAATGGATTTATGCGGAGACAGTTATGAATCAATTGAGAGCAATGCAGGACGAGGCCTCGGAGAAAGGGAGACTGCAGGTAAATGTGGTGTCTTCCGTGACGGCTTTTCCGGTCACAAACGCACTGATATCAATTTCTTACACGGGAATACCGGAGAATACACTTGAGACACTGACGACGGATTCATCCGGTCAGACTGAGACGGTGGAGCTGGATGCGCCGCCGGAGGAGTGGAGCCTGGACAGAAATAACGAGCGTCAGCCCTATTCGGAGTATACCCTTGATATCAGCGCGCCGGGATATGAGCCGGTCAGTATCTCCGGGGCAGAAATACTGGCGAATACAAAAGCGATCCAGAATGTACGGATGAGACCAAGCGATAACGGTCAGGACGAGGAAGAAGTTTTTGTCATTCCCGCTCACACCCTTTACGGAGATTATCCTCCCAAGATCGCGGAGGAGGAGATCAAACCGACCAACGAAACCGGGGAGATTGTGCTGAGCCGCGTGGTCATACCGGAGTATATTGTGGTACACGACGGCTCTCCCAGAGACAGCACGGCGAAGAATTATTATGTAAAGTACAAGGATTATATCAAGAATGTGGCATCCAGTGAGATTTATGCGACATGGCCTGCAAATACGATACGGGCAAATGTCCTTGCGATCATGTCATTTACCCTGAACCGGGTATATACGGAGTGGTACCGGAACAAAGGATATGATTTTACGATTACTTCATCCACCGCGTTCGACCACAAGTGGATTCCGGAAAGGAACGTCTACGAATCCATCTCGGTTATCGTAGATGAGCTTTTTTCCAATTATCTTTCCAGACCAAACGTACGGCAGCCCATTCTCACTCAGTATTGTGACGGGCGGCGGGTGAGCTGTCCGGACTGGATGACGCAGTGGGGATCAAAGGAACTTGGCGATAAGGGGCTGAGTCCGATTGAGATTCTCCGCTATTATTACGGAGATGACATGTACATCAATACGGCTCAGGAAATATCCGGAATCCCCGCCTCGTGGCCCGGCTATAATCTGGAACAGGGGGCAAGAGGAGATAAGGTCAGACAGATGCAGGAAGAGATCAATGTGATCGCGGGAGCGTATCCGGCGATACCAAAGATCAGTGTGGATGGAATCTACGGTCCGGCCACTGCGGCCGCAGTTGAGAAGATCCAGTCGGTTTTCGGTCTGCCGGTGACGGGGATTACAGATTATAAAACCTGGTATAAGATCTCGGAGATCTATGTCGGGGTCTCAAGGATCGCCGAACTGACCTAGAGAGGAGAAGAATGGCAAGGAGAAGGAGAAAGCGGAAAAGACGGATATTTCCGAAAATAGCGGGGACGCTGCTGTGCATGGTTCTGATCGGAGGGACTGTGGTCTCGGCGAGATATTTTTTTCCGGGGCTTTTTGAGCGGACAGAAGAGACACTGAGTTTTGTCTCGGAACAGCAGGTGGAATTTCCGGAGCTTACAGTGACTGCGGAAGAGGTGGCAGAAGATTTCTATTACCGGCAGCTCACAGAGAAAGAACAGACGATCTACCGGGAACTTCTTCAGGGTGTGTCCGGAATGGAGGAATCCATCCGGATCCATGCCGGAAACGGAGATGATGCGGGAAAAGTATATGAATTCCTGCTCTATGACAGACCGGAACTGTTCTGGTGCGACGGCAGCACGAGGATGACGATCTATGAGGATTACACGGAAGTGGTTCCGGGATATACCTGTACGAAGGCGGAGAAGGAGCAGCGCCAGGCAGAGATCGATCAGGCGGCGTCCTCATGTATCGGTGGGATAGACCCGGGAGCTTCTGAATATGAAAAGATCAGATACATTTATGAGTATATTGTAAATACAGTGGAATATGATGAAAATGCGCCGGATAACCAGAACATCTACAGCGCAATGGTGGGAAAACGTTCTGTCTGCGCAGGATATTCCCGTATGGCACAGTATCTGCTTGGACAGATCGGTACAGAATGCATCTATGTGATCGGAGAGATCACGGGACAGGGGGCTCATGCCTGGAACATTGTAAACTGTGACGGAAAGTATTATCAGATGGATACAACATTCGGGGATCCGGTGTTCCTGGAGTCCGAGAGCGGGGAGAGCATACCGGATAACAGCATAAACTATGATTATCTCTGCTGTACGGATGAAGAGATCATGGTGGATCATATACAGGGCGACCTGGTCGACTATCCGGCATGCAGTTCGGATGATCTGAATTACTACAGAATGAACGGCATGTACTATGATACACTGGATACGGGAGCGCTGCTTGACGCCATGAATGACAGTATTTATGCGGGTGAGGAAGTGTTTGTCTGCAAATTTTCTGATCAGACTCTGTACGGGGATGCGCGGAATGAAGTGATTAATGTACTTCTCCCCCGGGCGGCACAGAATCTTGCCGCATATTATGGACTGAGCACTGTAAGCTATACTTATGCGGAGGATGAGCCGCACTGCAGGATCACGGTCTTCTGGAACTATGAATAGTGGCGTATATCTGCGGAATATTTGCACGGAGCTACCGGGACAGAACAGAAGAAATGAATATTTATGAAAATAATATGCATATTTATAAGAAAAATTAGAGTTGAAATATGATTTCAGTTGTAGTATAATCTTTACAATTTGAGAATGAGGGCGCTCTGGATCAAAAGACTCCAAGAGTGCCTTTCCTATGTAACAATATTTACGAAAGGGAAAGGGTGGATATATGAAGGCATTTCTGATATTGGAAGACGGTACGGTCTTTACGGGGACAAGTATCGGCTCGACACGAGAGTGTATCAGTGAGATTGTATTTAACACATCTATGACGGGCTATCTGGAGGTACTGACTGATCCTTCTTATGCAGGGCAGGCGGTTGTTATGACGTATCCTCTGATCGGCAATTACGGGATCACACCGGATATGGAATCCCGGAAGGCATGGCCGGACGGATATATTGTAAGGGAACTGTCACGTATGCCGAGCAACTTCCGATGCGAAGGCACGATCCAGGATTTTCTTAAAGAACAGGATATTCCGGGAATTGCGGGGATTGATACCCGTGCTCTCACAAAGATCCTGAGAGAAAAAGGAACCATGAACGGGATGATCACAACGGATGAGAATTATGATCTGGGTGAGATCCTTCCGAAGCTCCAGGCGTATACCGTAGGAGACGTCGTCTCTAAGGTGACATGCCGGGAAAAATATGTTCTTGAGGGAACAGGAAAGAAAGTCGCACTTCTTGACCTTGGCGCAAAAAATAATATCGCGAAATCTTTAAATAAACGTGGCTGCGAAGTAACTGTTTATCCGGCTCACACAACCGCGGAAGAGATCATTTCATCACAGCCCGACGGGATCATGCTTTCCAACGGACCGGGAGACCCGGCGGACTGCACATCCATTATCGAAGAAATCAGAAAGCTTTATAATACAGACATTCCGATCTTCGCCATCTGTCTGGGACATCAGCTCATGGCGCTTGCTACAGGTGCGTCCACGCACAAGCTGAAATACGGTCACCGCGGAGGAAACCATCCGGTCAAGGACTTACAGACCGGAAGAGTGTATATCTCCTCCCAGAACCACGGCTATGTGGTGGATGAGGAGAGCGTGGATCCGGCGGTGGCTGTGCCTGCGTTTAAAAATGTAAACGACGGGACTAACGAAGGACTTGCATATGTGGGCAAAAACATCTTTACGGTGCAGTTCCACCCGGAGGCATGCCCCGGACCGCAGGATTCAGGATACCTGTTTGACAGATTCATTGAGATGATGGGAGGAGCGAAATAATGCCAAGAGATTTAAGTATAAAGAAAGTACTGGTCATCGGTTCCGGTCCGATCGTCATCGGACAGGCCGCAGAGTTTGACTACGCCGGAACACAGGCGTGCCGTTCTCTGAAAGAGGAAGGCCTTGAAGTTGTCCTTCTGAACTCCAATCCGGCGACTATCATGACAGACAAAGACATTGCGGACCGCGTCTACATCGAGCCGCTGACCGTTGAGGTGGTGGAGCAGCTCATCCTGAAGGAAAAGCCGGACAGTGTTCTTCCCACACTGGGAGGACAGGCCGGACTGAACCTTGCCATGGAGCTGGAAGAAGCCGGATTTCTGAAGGCAAACGGAGTGCGCCTCATCGGAACCACGTCTGAGACCATTAAGAAGGCGGAGGACCGTCTGGAGTTTAAAGCGACCATGGAGAAAATCGGCGAGCCGGTGGCGGCATCCCTTGTCGTTGAGAATGTGGATGACGGGCTTGCTTTTGCCAATAAGATCGGATACCCTGTTGTACTCCGTCCTGCGTATACACTGGGAGGAAGCGGAGGCGGAATCGCTCATGATTCTCACCAGCTGGTGGAGATCCTGGAAAATGGTCTGAGACTTTCCCGTGTCGGACAGGTGCTTGTGGAGCGCTGTATTGCGGGCTGGAAAGAGATCGAATATGAGGTGATGCGTGACAGCGCAGGAAACTGCATCACGGTTTGTAATATGGAAAACATTGACCCGGTTGGCGTCCACACGGGAGATTCGATCGTTGTGGCTCCGTCGCAGACGCTGGGAGACAAGGAGTACCAGATGCTCCGTACTTCCGCGCTGAATATCATCAGCGAACTGAACATTACCGGAGGATGTAACGTGCAGTATGCGCTGAATCCGGATTCTTTCGAATATTGTGTCATCGAGGTGAATCCCCGTGTCAGCCGTTCCTCCGCGCTGGCGTCCAAGGCGACAGGATACCCCATCGCCAAGGTGGCGGCAAAGATCGCTCTGGGGTATACTCTGGATGAGATCAAGAACGCCATTACACAGAAAACCTATGCAAGTTTCGAGCCCATGCTGGATTACGTGGTTGTGAAGATGCCGAGACTTCCGTTTGACAAATTCATCAGTGCGAAGAGAACGCTGACCACCCAGATGAAGGCCACCGGAGAGGTCATGAGTATCTGCAACAATTTCGAGGGAGCGCTTATGAAAGCGATCCGTTCTCTGGAGCAGCATGTGGACTGCCTGATGTCCTATGACTTTACGGGATTGTCTGAGGATGACCTGATCGAACAGCTTGCTGTCGTGGACGACATGCGCATCTGGAGGATCGCGGAGGCGGTTCGCAGAGGCATCGATTACGATACCATTTACAATATCACAAAAATCGACCGCTGGTTTATCGATAAGATCGCCATCATTGTGGAGATGGAGAACGCGCTGAAGAATGAGGAACTCACACCGGACCTTCTGAGGGAAGCAAAACGGATCGAGTTCCCGGACAATGTGATTGCCCGCCTGACGGGAAAGAGCGAGCGTGAGATCCATGATATGCGTCACGAAAATGGTATCGTGGCGGCGTACAAGATCGTTGATACCTGCGCGGCAGAGTTCGCAGCGGAGACGCCTTATTACTATTCTGTATACGGAAGCGAAAATGAGGTGGAAGAGACTTCCGGAAAGAAGAAAGTTCTTGTCCTTGGTTCCGGCCCGATCCGTATCGGACAGGGAATCGAGTTCGATTTCTGCTCCGTGCACTGTACCTGGGCGTTTGCAAAAGAAGGGTATGAGACGATTATCGTGAACAACAACCCGGAGACTGTAAGTACAGACTTCGATATCGCTGACAAGCTGTATTTCGAGCCTCTCACACCGGAGGATGTGGAGAGCATCGTTGACATCGAGAAACCGGACGGCGCTGTGGTACAGTTCGGAGGACAGACTGCCATCAAGCTGACAGAGGCCCTCATGAAGATGGGTGTGCCGATCCTCGGGACCTCTGCGGAGAACGTGGACAAGGCGGAGGACAGAGAACTCTTTGACGAGATCCTGGAAGAATGCCGGATTCCGCGCCCGACAGGAGGCACCGTATTTACCGCAGAGGAAGCGAAAGAGGTGGCCAACCGTCTTGGATATCCGGTACTGGTGAGACCGTCCTATGTGCTGGGCGGACAGGGCATGCAGATCGCAATCAATGACAATGATATAGACCAGTTTATCGGAATCATCAACCGGATCGCACAGGATCACCCGATTCTTGTGGATAAATATCTGCAGGGCAAGGAGATCGAGGTGGATGCGGTGTGCGATGGAACAGACATCCTGATCCCGGGAATCATGGAGCATATCGAGCGGGCGGGGATCCATTCCGGAGACAGTATCTCCGTTTATCCGGCTCAGAGCCTGACAGAGGGAGCAAAGGCAAAGATTGCGGAGTACACAAGACGGCTTGCAAAATCCCTCCATGTCATCGGTATGATCAATATCCAGTTCATCGTCTGCGGTGAAGAGGATGTGTATGTGATCGAGGTCAATCCGCGTTCCAGCCGTACCGTGCCTTATATCAGCAAGGTAACAGGCATTCCGATTGTGCCGCTGGCGACACAGGTCATTATCGGAAAGAAAATCAGAGAACTTGGCTACACACCGGGACTTCAGCCGGAGGCAGACTATGTGGCGGTGAAGATGCCTGTATTCTCCTTCGAGAAGATCCGCGGTGCTGATATCAGCCTCGGGCCGGAGATGAAGTCAACGGGAGAGTGCCTTGGCATCGCCAAGACATTTGACGAGGCGCTTTATAAAGCGTTCCTCGGCGCAGGCATCAAGCTGCCGAAGTTCAAGAACATGATTATGACGGTCCGTGACGAGGATCAGCCGGAGGCAGTGGAGATCGGACGCAGATTTGCAAATATCGGCTACCACATCTTCGCCACCAGCGGAACCGCCCGCGCTCTGAATGCGGCGGGCGTTAAGGCGACACCTGTCCGCAAGATTGAACAGGAGTCACCGAACCTTCTGGACCTGATCCTGGGACACAAGATCGATCTTGTCATCGATATCCCGGCACAGGGAGCAGAGCACTCCAAAGACGGATTCGTTATCCGGAGAAACGCCATTGAGACAGGCGTGAATGTGCTGACAGCCATTGATACGGCGGAGGCGCTGATCACCAGTCTTGAAAATACAGATATTAAGAAACTGACGCTGATCGATATCGCGACAGTTTGAGGAAAATAGTCCGCCAGGACAGAGAATTCTATCGCAGGCGCGCAGCTTTACGGCCTTTGATGGAAACCTCTGTCCTGGCTTCTTTTTTGCAACGGCGACCGCTTACAATCCCGGAATGTGCCTTTTGGCGCTTATTGAAGAGAGCAGTGGATCAGCAATAAACTACGGTGATACGGAACCGGGAATGAATGATCTGATATCTAAGGCTGAACAAGAATACGGCAGAATTTGATGGTGTATTAAAATTGTAATAGAAATACATTTGCAGTATAATTGCAACATGAAAATCAAAGTTGTATGTGTTGACTGGAGAAAAATGATATGAAGAAAAATGTAGACATAAAACTGCATTATACTGAAAAAGGAAACGGTTTTCCGCTTATCCTTCTCCACGGGAACGGAGAGAACGGCGGATATTTTGTCCACCAGATAGAATATTTCTCCAGGGAATACCGGGTGATCGCTCTGGATACGAGAGGGCACGGGAAGTCCCCGAGAGGGGACAGGCCTTTTACGATCCGGCAGTTTGCGGAGGATCTGCATGACTTTATGGATGAGCAGGGAATAGAAAAAGCGGATATCCTGGGATTCTCTGACGGAGGAAACACTGCTCTGGTGTTCGCACTGAAATATCCGGAGCGGGTGGAACGGCTGATTCTCAACGGAGCGAATCTGTACGGGAGTGGAGTGAAGCCGTCTGTCCAGATTCCCATCATACTGGGATATCATGTCGCGTCATTGTTTGCGGGAAGGCGGAGCGAAAAGTATGTTCCGGTCCGGAAGTTCCGGGAAAAGGCGCATGAAAGCGCGGAAATGCTGGGACTTATGGTCCATGATCCGAATCTGACCCCGGAGGAGCTCTCTCAGAACAGTAACCCGGATTTCATCAGGATTCCAAAACTGGTGATCGCAGGGGACAGGGACATGATAAAGGATGAGCATACCAGACTGATCTACGCCAGCCTTCCCAACGCACAGATCCGGGTGATGAAGGGAAGCCATTTTATCGCAAAGGAGCACCCGGAGGAATTTAACCGGATTGTGGAGAAGTTTCTGAAGTCAGAAATGCAGATTTAAGGAGGAATGGAAGATGCGGTACACGTTTCATTATGATTCTCCGCTTGGCGGAATTACCCTGGCTTCCGACGGGGAAGCCCTCAGCGGATTGTGGTTCGACGGACAGAAGTATTTCGGAGCAGGACTGCAAAAAGAAGCTGAAGAGAGGAAGCTTCCGGTATTCGAGGAGACGGCGCGGTGGCTGGATATCTATTTCAGCGGACAGGAGCCGGACTTTACTCCGAAAATCATCCTTCATGGAAGTGAGTTCCGCAGGGAAGTCTGGAAGATCTTACAGAAGATCCCCTATGGGGTGACGACAACATATAAAAAAATTGCGGAACAGATCGCCGCGGACAGAGGAATCCCTTCCATGTCAGCGCAGGCCGTGGGCGGGGCGGTCGGACATAACCCGATTTCAATTATTGTGCCGTGCCATCGGATTCTGGGAACGGATGGAAGTCTTACCGGATACGCCGGAGGAATTGAGAAAAAGATCAGACTTCTTGCGCTGGAGAAAGTTCTGCTGCCTGAAGCGGGGAAGCCATAACAGATAACCACAGAAATAAATAGAAAAGAGGTCCTGCAGTTTGACTGATATGTTCCAGTTTACTGCAGGATCTCTTTTGGTGCTTCCGGTGATTTGAGCCGGCTTATATTTTCCCGGTAAACAGGGTTCCGGCTTTCCCGCCCTTTACAATGTCGTAGAGAGCTTCCGGGCGTTTCCCGTTGGTGACGATGGTGTCGATACCGTTTGAAGTGGCGAGCTGTGCAGCCTGAAGCTTGGTACGCATCCCGCCTGTGCCTCTCCGGCTTCCCGCGCCGCCTGCCAGAGAGTAGACGCTCTCGTCGATCCGGTCGATCTGTTCGATCAGCTTTGCGTTCGGATGGAGCCGGGGATCGCTGTCGTAAAATCCGTCGATGTCGGACAGGATCACCAGTTTCTTCGCGCGGCACAATACTGCCACAACAGAAGAAAGCATGTCATTATCTCCGAAAAGTCTGTCCTCTGATTCGATTTCCGTGTAGCTTACCGAGTCATTTTCATTGACAATGGGTATGACACCCATTTCAAGAAGCGCGTTGAAAGTATTGGTCAGATTTTCCTTTTTTTCTTCCTGTTCAATATCCTCAGCATTCAGAAGAATCTGAGCAACCGTCTTGTCGTAATCTCCGAAAAATTTGTCATAAAGATACATCAGGCTGCACTGTCCGACCGCCGCCGCTGCCTGCTTCATACGCATGCTGTCCGGTCTTGCATGCATATTCAGCTTATTGCGCCCTACTGCAATAGCACCGGATGATACGAGAATCACCTCATATCCCATGTTGTGAATATCCGCCAGGGTACAGACGAGCCGGTCTGTAGCGCGCAGATCGCTTTTTCCGGAATCGTTTGTAAGCGTGGAGGTGCCGACTTTTACTACAATTCTGTTATTGTATAATCCCATGATTGTCTCCTTATAATCCATAATTTATTGAGCCGGGCAGATTACAGACCGGAGCCCGTACCGCAGCGGGGAGGGCGTAAAGATGCCTGATATTTCTGCTTGTATTGCTCACCCTGATATCGTATCATATAGTTATTGATTACAAAAGTGAATATTTATCATAAATAACATGATGAAAACAGATGGAAAGACGGTGGAAATAAATGGACATGAATCTTCAGAAATATATGGCACTGGTAAAGACAGTGGAGTACGGAAGTTTTACAAAAGCTGCGGAAATGCTGAACTATTCACAGTCTGGAATAAGCCGTATGATCAATGATCTGGAGAAGGAGTGGAAGGTAACCCTGCTCGAGAGGGGGAGATCGGGAGTCAGGCCGACAAGTGACGGGATGAAGATCCTGCCCTATGCGGAGAATGTCTGCCGGGAATATGAGAAACTTCAGATGCAGGTGGAAGAGCTTAACGGACTGAGGTCCGGACTGATCCGGATCGGAGCATTTTCCAGTGTGGCCTCCCAGTGGCTGCCGAACATCATCCGTGAGTTTCAGAAAGACTACCCGAATATTGATTATGAACTTCTTCTGGGAGATTACAGCGAGATCGAGGAGTGGATTCTCGAGGGAAGGGTGGACTGCGGTTTTCTCAGACTTCCTGTTCATGCAGAGCTGGAGACGATCTTCCTGGAGCAGGACAGACTTCTGGTTGTCCTTCCGGAGGGACATCGCCTGGCGGGGTGCGACAAGTTTCCTGTAAACGCTCTCGCTGAGGAACCGTTTATGCTTCTCGAGAAAGGGGAAAGAGCAGAGGTGTCTGAGATTTTTGAGCGGTGCGGGCTGACGCCGAATGTGCATTTTACCACATGGGATGACTATGCCATTATGGCGATGACTGAGAGCGGTCTGGGGATAAGCATTCTTCCGGAACTGATTCTGAAGAGGATTCCGTACAGGATTATTGTGAAAGAACTTGAGATTCCGGCATACAGAAGCATAGGTGTGGCCCTGAAGGAAAAGAAAAATGCGTCTCTGGCGGTAAAGCGGTTTCTGGAGTATCTGGATTACAGGTAAGAAAAATTCCGTGAGGGATTCGGTTTGCCGGCTTCAGCGTTTTTCCAGTAATCTCATATTGTCTGATACATAGAAAAGCAAGTACAATCTGTCTGGTCATAAAACGACAAATTTTTTGAAAGGATTGAAGGATAATATGAGAAGGATAAGAGCCCTGCTGGCAGCAGCGGTTACCGTATGCGGACTCTTATGGAGCGGTGTGGATGCGAGTGCCGCGGATGTGGCGGGAATGGAGATCGCATCTTCGGCTGATACAATCAGAACGGGACAGGAGATCGAGCTTACATTTTCGCTGGAAGGATATACGGAAATAAAAAGCGGAGTCAATGCGCTCAAAGGAACGCTGGAATATGACTCCACTGTTTTTAAAGAGGACTCTCAGGAGAACTTTGAGACAGTGAAGTCCTGGGAGAAGCTGTTCTACAATCCGGAAAACGGGCAGTTTGTCCTGATCAACAGAGGGGGAAGCACACAGGAAGAGGAGGTTTTCCGGCTGCGTCTTACGGCAGGAGAGTCGATCGCGGCGGGGGAGACGTCCGTCACGGTAAAAGATGTATCAGTCTCAGAAGGAAAGGAAGATATGCTCCCCGCGGACTTTACACTCAGACTGTCCGCAGTCTCGGAGTATCCCGGAGCAGATGATGAACATGCGGAGGAGACGGATGACAAGAATGCAGGAAGTGAAGAGAAGAAAGGAAATGTCCGGGCGGGTGATACCCCTGGTATATTTCTTCCTGCAGCGGGCGTCCTCATCGGTTCGGCGATTCTGATCGGAGCTGTGATCTTCTGGAGGAGAAAGAAGAAACTGTCAGGCAGAGCGAAGATTCTGACCGGAGTGGCCGCCTGCGTGGGAGCGGCAGCCCTTGTGACAGGAAGCGTCTATGCATTTGGCGGAAAAGGCGACCTGAACGGGGATGGCAGCAGAGACTATACGGATGTGGAACTGCTGGAGAGACATCTGATCGGTCTGGAACTCCTGCCCGGGAGCAGGCAGGGGAAGGCGGATATGAATTCTGACGGGGCGCTGACGGTCACGGACCTGTCTCTTCTGATCCGCAGGATCGAAAAAACGGTGGACTATGATGCGGAGCTGTCCTCCGCCATGGAACAGTTCCACTATGAGAAAGGAGAGCCGGTGGACCTGAAGTTCCTGGCCGATGTCTCCCATGGAACCCGGGTCCGGAGTGTGACGGTCAACGGAGAGGAACACCAGGCGGAATCGGAAGAAAACGGTTCTGTGTATACGGTCAGGACAGAGGCCGGGGACACTGCAGGTGTGAAAGAATTCCGCTTCTCAGAAGTCCTGCTGGAGGGCGGCCAGACAGTTAAGGCGGATCATACGGAGAAGATCGGCGTCCTGAAGGACATGCCGGAGGTGGAAGGATTCCTTGCGGAGGAACTGACGGATACGGCGAAGATGAAAGTTTTTTTAACACTGAAAGATGAGGACTCCGCGGTGGTATCCGCCGCAATGGAAGTGGTGAATGAATCAGACGGGACAACTCTTGTATCAGAAGAGGTGAAGGCAGGGGAAAATGAATTTGTCCTGGATCTGGAAGAAGATACGGAATATGCCGTGAATATTACGGCTTCCTATGACAGGGCATCCGGGGAACTTCCTTCCGGAGAAAATCATGGAGGAAGTTTTGCCGTTACAAAGAAGGTGAAACTGAACCTGGACTACCGGTTCGCTTTCGGCGGTCTGAAAGCGGTGGCGGAAGATGGAACCCGGACGGACCGGTTTGGAAGAAACCAGCCGGTGGTGCTGCTGTTCGAGAGTTCCAATGCCACCGGATTTGCACCGGAGAGGGCAGTGGTGAACGGGAAGACTTATTCTGTCACCCGGACGGAACAGGGCTTCGCTGTGACACTGGACGGCTTTGACAGCACAGGAATAAAAACGGTCACGGCAGAGCAGATCGTTCTGGAAAACGGCAAAGCGTTTGATCTGGCGAAAGACAATGAGATCACACTGCAGATCCTGAAAGAGATCCCGCAGGTAAAGGACCTTATGGTCGAGGAGGACGCAGAGAACAGTCAGTTCCGCGTCGCCTTTCAGCTGACGGATCCGGACGGAGCACTGTCAGACTGCAAAGTCCTGATTCGGAACGGAGAAGGAAAGACGGTGGGCGGGCAGAGCTTCACTGAGAGTGATCTTGCCGATGGAAAATATGACGCCGGGATCAGCCTCACGGACACCGGACTGACCCACAGTTATACCGTACAGGTCATTGCAGACAGAGATCTTACTGAAAACGGAACAGAACCGGAACCGGAGAGGATCCTTGCGGCGGAGACAGTAAAGGCAAAACTCCGGGTTCTGATCACAGACGGCCATGCAGGTTCCGTCTATGCAGAGAAAGGCGAAACTGCTGATCTGTTCTATGAGATCAGTCATAACGCAGACGGAAATCTGTCTGCGCTGGTGGTGGATCAACTGGAAGTGAAGCCGGAGCAGCAGCCGGACGGCATGTGGAAAGTATCAGTCCCTGTACCGGATCAGGCGGGGATCCATGATTTCGCTTTATCCCAGGCAGCCTTTGACGATGGGACACAGGCACACGCAGAGCATAGGATCAAAGTGGAGGTGCTCAAAGACGCCCCGTCAGCAGAAAGTTTTGCATGGAACAAGACGGCGCAGGATGAACTGAGTATCCGGTTTGAGCTGAAGGATGAGGACAGCGCGCTTCAGGATGCACGGGTGAAGATCGAGGAGGAAGGAGGAAGGACTCTCCTTGAGGAACCGGTTCCTGCCGGAGAAAATGAGGTGGCAGCAGCACTGACCGGAAAGGAAAGTTATCACATTACCGTGACCGCGGATTATGATCGGGATACCAATGTCATGGACGATCAGTCCAACGGATACAGCGATGAAATACTCCTTTCGCAGACGGTCTCCGCATCCAGAGATGCGCTGGAGATGAAAGACATCACGGCGGAAAGACTTTACTATACGGGAGACGGAGGGAGAGAAGAGGTCCGCGTGATGGATATCACAGACGGGCTCCCGGAGGATCCGGAAAATTATTATGCGGTGATCGAGATGGAGGATATGCCGGACTTTTACACAGGTATCCGGGAGTTCAGCCGGGAGGAAGATTCCGGCAGGGTATACGCGGTTCTGGATCAGGAAGATCTGATCCGGTATGCGGCAGACGGAACCAGAGTCACCGGCCATGCGTTTCCGCTGGCGTACAGAGACCAGAACGGGGATTATCCCCTGATCAAAAGCGCGGAGGAACTGATCGACGGGATGCGGGCAGATCCACGGGGAAGATTTGTGCTGACAGAGGATCTGGATGCTTCCGGCATCTCTGCGGATGCGCCGGCTGTGACAGGAACCTTCAGCGGGGAGCTGGACGGAAACGGATACCGGATCAAAAATCTTCCTGCCGCTCTCTTTCAGACACTGAGCGGAGCGAAGATCCATGATCTGGTGATCGAAGACGCCGCTGTGACGTCATCACAGAGCGGGATCCTGGCAAATGTGATCCAGAATCAGTCCGTGATCGAGAATGTGTTCCTTGTGGATTCGTCTATCTCAAACGGCGTGGACGGGATGGGCGCCTTTGCCGGAAGGCTTGTGAATTCTACGATCCGGCAGAGTGCTTCCGTGAACGTGTCGGTGAGAGGACTTGTGGCGGTCGGCGGGATCGTCGGCAAGACGGAGAGCGGAGCTCTGATCGAGGACTGCTACGTGACCGGAAAGGTTCAGGGAACCTACGATCATCCTTCTCTCGGCGCCAGGACCGGAGGAATCACCGGATGGCACGGAAGCGGCACGATTCGCAGATGCTATACAAAAGCACAGATCATCGCTCCTGCGAAGAAAGGAAACGGCGGGCTCATCGGCGGTCCGAACACGGGAAGTCCTGCCATTGAGTACAGTCTGAGTATGAGTTCCGGAGCAGGATACCGGGTCGCCGGGTTCGACGTTCTGGACAATGTGACCGAGGTGTATGAGTATTCCGGTTCCGGCAGCGAGACCAGTATTACGCAGGACAACCAGGCGGATGTGAAAGAGACGGATGCGGTCTACGACAGGAGTTTTTATGAAGATACACTGAAATTTGACGGGGACATCTGGAAGCTGGACGGACTCGCATACGGAAAGCTGCCCTCTATAAAGGGCGCTCCCATAGAGGAGAATAACCTGGGGATTCCGGGATACAGCTCAGTCGTGAACCATTTGGCCTACAATCCGGCCCGGGAGATAGCCTATGCAAATATGGCAAAGCTGATGCCCCTGTCTGATACCCGCATGTGGGTGGAATACGGGAACAGCCTGCCGGATAAGGATCTGTTTGTGACCGGAACGGTACGGTTTGTCCTGCCTCTGGATGAGGACGGCGGTCTGGTGTCCGGCGTTCACAGAGAGGCCCCGGAGGAGATACGGAAGATCCGCGTTGTGTTTGAAGACGGGAATATGGAGGAGTATCCGGTCACCTACCGGAAACTCACCGGGGATCTGGCGGCGTCCTATGAAGTGGACGGTACGGATCTGAGATATCAGTTCCGGAAATATGTGTCGGACATTGACGAAACATTTTTAAGTAAAGCTGCAGAGCGGGCAGAGGGATATGATTATGCTTCGGAGATCGCCTCGCTGACGCCGGAGGAGGAGAGCCGCCTGTATACGGACTATTATAATGAAACGGTAAAGACGGAGATGGAAAGCCTGCTGGCGGGATTCTTTTCATCCGGAGATCATTACCCGACTTACAGCAGCCACCCTTCCGTGCAGGCGCTTGCAAGAGAGCGCATGGAGGATGAAGATCTGCTGAAGCGGATGCTGTATGCGTATAATTATTACGACAAATGGTACGGGATTGACTACAGAGGCGTTGCCTTAAGCAGCCTTATGTTTTTTGACGGCGAACTGATCGACGGATCCATGACGTCGACGGCGCTTACGGACCGGCTTCTGACAGCGGCGCAGGGACATCGGGATACGGACCAGAGCATCACTTTCTATAATAACGTGCTGAAAAATTTCACCGGAGAAGGCCTGACCGAATTTCTGGGCGGACTTTCGAAGAGCCTTGCAGGATACAGCGATCCCAATGAGTGGTTCACGGACAGTTTTGAAGGCGTCCTGGTGGAAGAGCCGGCATACGGGGACACAAGCGGGAAGATCCGTTACCGTATCTGGGACAATTTAAGCGGACTGGAGGAGGGGAGAAAGAGCCTCGTTCTTCAGATCCTTACAGCGCTCCAGGAAGATATGTATCTGATCTCCGTTCCGTCCCAGCTTCTGATCGGAAGCATGAACCGTTACCAGGAGTATCTGACAAAGGACGGACAGGAACAGGAGCGGATCCGAAAAATTGCGGAGGCTTACGCAGATAAAATGGGAATCTTCTATGGCGTCTCATCCCAGTGGATGAGTAATTCGGCGGATCAGCTGAACAGCTTTGTGAACATCCAGTATGATTCCCGGCTGGGATTCCCGGAGAGTGATGCCGCGGCAGCAGGTACCCAGGAAAAGGGAACGACGAGAGACCCGATCATGAAATGGGTCTATGAGGCCAACAACATGCTGAATGCCCTGAACGGCAGCGCGGCGGTGGCGAATGGAAGCATCGTGATCTGGATGCATACGCCGGCGCTGGGGACAAGCGACTATATCTTTTTTACATTCAGCCACGAGACCGCCCACAATCAGGATGGAAGATATTTCTACGGAGGCGCGGGGCGGCGTAAGGGCACCGGAGGGGAAGCCCATGCCGACGGCAATATTGCCCAGGAGATGCGGGACGGATGTATGGTGTTCAATATCTCTAAGATTAATGATATCGGGACTGAGATGACAAACAATTTCAGCTTCGAGCGCATTGACTCTGCAGAAAAGGTACACAGCTTTTACCGTGAGATGTTCGATACAGGATATGCGCTGGATTATCTGGCGGCACAGGCGTTCTTTGAACTGACGCCGGAAGTGCAGGCAGCCGTGGCGGTCCAGGCGGAGCATACTGCAGGAGGCACTTCTTCTATGAGTACAACTTACAGGAAACTTACTGCACAGGAGATCGGTGACATGGATTTAGACAGTATGGAGAAGCTGTGGGACAATCGGATCTCCATCCGGAATGCCTCATCCTACCCGGAGAAGGTGGGGACGGCAACAGACGGCAGCTACGGATTTGAGTCCTTCTACACCATGAACTGGTATCAGTCACACAACGATAACGGTTCGCCGGACACCCATTCTTTCAAAAGGCTGGGACAGGAGATGCTGGGCATTGCAGGATATGAGAAGGGATATATGACCTACATGTCTGCGCTCAGTGAAAACGATCTGGATGCTCTGAGAAAGGCCACGGGGGATGAGAAGATCACCTGGAGACAGTATAAACTGGACCGCTACAGAGAAGTGGAGCAGAAACTGGATCAGATTCCGTATTTTGACAAAGACACTGTGATCGCACAGTTTAAGGCTGCCTTTGAGGCAGACGCGGTAAACGGCAATACGAACCGGAGCGTTGAGGCAAAGAGAATGCTCTACGGTATGGTAAAGCGTGTGACGGGAGATTTCAGCGAAGGCGGGATCTATCAGAGCCCGGCAGTGATTTCAGTCGCCTCTGCGGAGGAGCTGATCCGGCTTGCAGCACAGAATCCTTATGGGTATTACCGCCTGGAAGATAACATTGACTTCAGCGGCATCACCGCGTCCGGCGGAAGCTATATCCCGGGAAGGTTTATCGGGATGCTGGACGGAAACGGTTACCAGCTGACCGGGATGCAGTACCCGCTGTTCGGAGATCTGCAGTATGCACAGGTGAAAGATCTGACGATCTCTGCACCTTCCTATGCGGGGGACGCTCAGGCGCTCTTTGCGTTGAAGACAAAGAAGGTGATTCTTGGAAATGTGAAAGTGGAGGATGCGGATATGCCTCTTCCGCTGGTGAAGACCAAAACCGAAGGATACTACGAATATGGGGATATGAGTGTGACGGTGGGAGACAGAAAGATCACTACGCCTGAGGAATTTCTGGCTGTCGGAGAATCTCCGGAATCGCTGAAAAAGCAGTACATCCTGGAGGCGGATCTGGATTTCAGCACATTACCGTCCGGCGCGTTCGCGGTGAGCGGGACCTTCTCGGGGGAACTGGACGGAAACGGGCACATTATCTCCGGACTTGACGCGGTGCTGTTTGAGAAACTGGACGGCGCCTCAGTTACAGACCTGACTATCACAGGTTCACATTTAACTGCGAATACCCAGAAAGGCGCTCTGGCCAATGAGATCCGAAATTCGACAGTGGAGAAGATCAGAGTAAAAGACCTGGTGATCCAAAATGACGCGAATCAGGCAGGTGGTCTCGCCGGCATTATATCGGGAAGCGAAGTGAGGAGGATTTCCGCGGAGAATATCTCGATCCGGGCAGATAATACCATCGGAGGAATCGCGGGGCAGTTTGACGGAAGGATCCTGGAAGACTGCATCGCGACGGGAACGCTGGAGGGAACGAGCCGGCATCAGATGGGCGCCAGGATCGGCGGTATCACCGGATGGCAGGGAGGAGAAGGAGTCACGAGAAGATGCCTGACAAAGACTGCCATTACTGCACCGGAACCGGTCGGAAACGGGGGGATCATAGGCGGTCCACAGAGCGGCAGCGCTGCGGTGGAAAGCTCCGTCAGCCTGAGTACCGGTGCCAATGCACACCGGATCTCCGGATGGGATGTACTGGGAATTACCAGCAGCGCTTACGAACTGGAAATCTCGGACAGCATAAGCAATATGAACGAGGGAAACGGCGATCGGATCTTTTCTGTGACGGAAGAGCAGAGCAGGGACCGGGCGTTTTATATCGAGACTCTCGGATGGAGTGAAGAGGTGTGGGATTTTGACCGGCTTTCGGCGGGAGGACTGCCGGGGGTGAGATGAGTAACACTTGACATTTTCAGAGGGATTCTGTACAGACAAAAGAAATCGAAGCACTGAAGGCACGTCTTGCGGAAAATATGGGAATGGAGAAATAAAATTGAAGAAGTAATCACGCACAGGGCGTCATGGCTGAAACTGGTCATGACGCCCTGAATTTATTTCCGCAGGCAACGAGTCAATCGAACATGCTGAGGCTTTGGCTTACAAGATATTTCTTGACATGCAGAAGAAAGCATGATACAAATAAACCGTAAGTAGTAAGTAATAAGTGATAAGTAATAAGTAAATGCAAAATGATGGAGGTGTTATGATGAAAGATTTGTCTGTTACACAGCAATATCTGCTCTGTGTTTTAGGAAAACGGGGGAAATTTGCAACATTTGAGATCGAGAAGATGACGTGCCTTTCAACTGCCGGACTTCTGGAACTGCTGCTTGACGGGATCGTGGAGCTGGAAGATAAGAAGCTGTCAGTGAAGAGCGCTCTTCCGACCGAAAAAAGTTATCTCTCTTCAATCTACAACTTTATCGTACAGAAGCAGCCTGTAAAGTTCCAGAAAGTGATCGAGTATTATTCTGTGACATTTACGGACACAAATATCAATGAGCTTCTTACCGCGGTGGGAGAATCGCTGGTTCAGAAGGGATGTGCGGTAAGAGAAAAAGGCGGGATACTCGGAGGAAAGAACGTGTATATTCCGGATGAGAAAGAGCTCGACACAGTGGTACAGAACATCCGGGCAGAACTTCTGGAAGAGGGGGAACTCTCTGAGGACATCGTGGCTTTGACGGCGCTTCTCGAAAAGAGCGGAGATCTTATGAGATATTTCTCTGCCTATGAGAAAAAGTCGATCAGGAGCAGACTGAAAGAAATCAAGGAGAGTCCGCAGAGTGAGATGATACAGAAGGTAGCGGAGTATATCGATACGCTCTTTATGATGTTTATCGTAGCGGCAACCTGACGAAAGAGGGAAAGGATTATGTCCAGACAGAGGAGCATGGAGGCGATTCTCGCCTCCGAGTACGTGACGATAGGGGAACTGGTGCGCCTGACAGGGGCCAGATACAGTACCCTGAAATTTTATACCGAAGAGGGATTCCTGCCCTTTGAACAGGCGGAGGAGAAACTGACGCGCAGATATCCCAGAGAGAAGACGGTGGAACGGATCGCATACATCCGGTCCCTGCGGGATGAGGGGAAGACTATTCCGCAGATCAGGGAGATCCTCCGGGAAGATATTCACGGATCAAACCGGTAACCGTATCCGATGACTGTACGGTCAGGAAACGGGCTGTTCACGTTTTCTCCCTGCCGTAATCCCGGCAGAGGCGGATGAAAGCATTCATGTTCTCCGTGAGGAATTTATTTTTGTGGAAGATGATGTTAAGGTTCCGGTCCAGAGGATGTTCAAGCCGGAGCTGCTGTACCGTTCCCTGTTCAATCTCTTTCTTTACGAGAAGATAGGGAAGGACCGCTACTCCGAGTCTCTCGGACACCGCCCGGACGATCGCCTGTGTGCTGGCGCTCTCCCAGAGTGGACGGACTAAGAGATGAGCCAGTGAGAAACAGGCGTCCAGGATCTCTCTTCCGGCGCTTCCCTTCTCTCTCATGAGAAAGGGATATTCCGCCATCTGCGCGAGAGATACTTTTTCAAGGCTGGTCAGCGGATGGCCCGGGGATGCGATGGCGCAGAGGGAGTCCTCCATAAAGGGGATGCATTTCAGGTCGGGATCTTCCGGCGTATTTTCGATCAGACCGATATCAATACTGCTGTCAAGGATGCTCTGCTCGATATAAGCAGACTGTCTTACCGATACTTCCACGCGGAGATCCGGATAAAGAGGCTGGTAACGACGGATGAGAGACGGCAGGATATGGGTTCCGATGGTGATGCTGGCGCCTATCCGGAGCGTCCCCAGCGTGTCCCAGTTCCGGATCTTCTGTTCCATCTCGTCAAAGAGGGAGACAATGTGGAGCGCGTATTCGTAAAACTGTTTTCCGCACTCTGTGGGATAGATCCCTCTGCCGATGCGCTCAAACAGCCGGACGCCGTAGTATTCCTCCAGCTCTTTCACAGAGAGACTCACAGACGGCTGGGCCAGATGGAGTTCTTCTGCTGCTCTTGTGATGCTGCTGTGCCGGAACACGCAGACATAGATTTTCATGTGGCGAAGTGTCATGGCGTTTTCTCCTGTATAATAAATTTATTATGTATTTAATAGAATAATATTATTTTACTTATGAATCAATAAGAAATATACTTAATCGTGGAAAAAGGGGTACAAGTTCGGTATGGACTGTAACGCAAATGGAGGAGAATCATGGAAAACAAGAGAAAAGTGCTGGCGAAGATCTTCATTTCCACGCTGTATCTGAGCGCCTTTACCTTCGGAGGCGGTTATGTGATCGTGACATTGATGAAGAAGAAATTTGTTGATGAATATCACTGGATCGAGGAGGATGAGATGCTGGATCTGACCGCTATCGCACAGTCGGCTCCGGGCGCCATCGCGGTGAACGGCGCCATTGTGGTGGGCTATAAACTGGCGGGAATGGCGGGCGCAGTCACAGCGATCATCGCCACCATCATCCCGCCCTTTGTGATCATATCCCTGATCTCGGTCTTTTACAATGCATTCCGGAATAACTATATCATCAGCCAGATGCTGGAAGGAATGCAGGCGGGAGTGGCGGCCGTCATTGCGGTCGTTGTATATGACATGGCGGCGGGGATCGTTCACGGAAAGAGCGCTCCGTCGCTGGTAATTATGGGAGCGTCTTTCGCTGCGGTCTGCTTTTTTGATGTGAATGTGATCTATGTGGTCATCGTATGCGGGCTGATCGGGGCGGCGCGCACGCTGGCAGGAAAAAGGAGGGGGACGAAATGATCTATTTACAGCTTTTTCTCAGTTTCCTGCAGATCGGGCTTTTCAGCTTCGGAGGAGGATACGCGGCGATGCCGCTGATACAGGGGCAGGTGGTGACAGGGCACGGCTGGCTTTCCATGTCGGAGTTTACGGATCTGATCACGATCTCCCAGATGACCCCCGGGCCGATCGCCATCAATTCCGCTACGTTTGTGGGAATCAAGATTGCGGGGATACCCGGGGCGGCGGTGGCGGCCCTTGGGTGCATCCTTCCATCCTGCATCATTGTCACAGTGATCGCAAAACTGTATCTGAAATACAGGAATATGGACATCATGGACGGCGTGCTGAATTCTCTGAGACCGGCAGTGGTGGCGATGATCGCTGCCGCCGGGATCGATATCCTTGTTCCGGCGATCTGGGACAGCGCTTCGAAGATTTCACTTGCCAATACGGACTGGGTGATGGCGGGGATCTTTGTCCTGTGTCTCGTTCTCCTGAAAAAATTCCGGATGAACCCGATCTGGGTGATGCTCCTGGCCGGAGTGATGAAAGTGGCTGTGTCCTTTTGGATATAAGCCAGCCTCCGTGTCCGCCCTCTTATATCCGGAAGCATAGCAGAATTATTGACAAAAATCTTATAAACAGCAAGAATTATAAAAAAGCCAGCAATGAGTGGATAGACGCGGCGCCTTCTTTCTGATTATGATGAGAGCATCAGGCAGGTTAGTGAAAGGAGAAGAACAGTGAAAGAAAACACAACAGGAAGAGTGACGATCCCTACAGATACAGATGTGGTCCCGGAGACGTTGGAACTGCTGAAACGATGGGGCGCAGACGCCATCCGGGACTGTGACGGTACGGACTATCCGGAAGAACTGAAAAATGTGGATGCAAAGGTTTACGCTACATATTACACGACGAGAAAAGACAATGCCTGGGCGAAGGCAAACCCGGATGAGATCCAGCAGATGTATATTATGACGACTTTTTACACTGCTGTCAGCGAGGAACTGTCGATTCACCTTATGGATCATCTGTACCCGGATATGCTTAAAGTAAATGATCATGATGATATTACGAGATGGTGGGAAGTGATCGACCGGACGACAGGCGAAGTGGTACCGGCCGGGCAGTGGAGTTATGACGCGGAGACGGGGAATGTGACAATTCGTAAGGCACAGGCCTTTCATGACTATACGGTGAGTTTCCTGGCGTATATCATGTGGGATCCGGTCCATATGTACAATGCGGTGACAAACGGATGGGAGAATTTTGAGAAGCAGATCACCTTTGACGTGCGTCAGCCGAAGACCCACAAATATTCCATGGAGAGGCTGAGGAAGTTCATCGCCGACAATCCTCATGTGGACGTGATACGTTATACGACTTTTTTCCATCAGTTCACCCTGATCTTCGACGAGCTGGCGAGAGAAAAATATGTGGACTGGTACGGATATTCGGCTTCAGTGAGCCCCTATATCCTGGAACAGTTTGAGAAGGAAGCAGGATATAAGTTCCGACCGGAATTTATCATCGATCAGGGATATATGAACAATACCTACCGTATCCCGTCAAAGGAATTCCTTGATTTTCAGGCATTCCAGAGAAGAGAAGTGGCGAAGCATGCCAGAGAGATGGTGGATATCACACACGAGTGCGGAAAGGAAGCCATGATGTTCCTGGGAGACCACTGGATTGGAATGGAGCCGTTTATGGATGAGTTTAAGTCCATCGGGCTGGACGCGGTCGTGGGAAGCGTGGGTAACGGCGCGACGCTTCGCCTGATCAGCGATATCGAGGGGGTCAGATACAGAGAGGGACGTCTCCTGCCTTATTTCTTCCCGGATGTGTTCCATGAAGGGGGAGACCCGGTGAAGGAAGCGAAGGTCAACTGGGTGACGGCGAGAAGAGCGATATTGAGAAAACCCATCGACCGGATCGGATACGGCGGTTACTTAAAACTTGCCATGCAGTTCCCGGAGTTTATCGACTATGTGGAGAGCGTGTGCGAGGAGTTCAGGACTTTATATGAAAATATCAAAGGAACAACGCCCTACTGCATCAAGAAAGTGGCTGTGCTCAACTGCTGGGGCAGGATGCGCGCCTGGGGGAACCATATGGTGCACCATGCGATCTACTATAAGCAAAACTACTCTTATGCGGGAGTGATCGAGGCTCTGAGCGGAGCTCCCTTTGATGTGGTGTTTATCAGTTTTGACGATATCCGGCAGAACCCGTCTGTCCTGGATGATATCGACGTGATCTTGAACGTGGGAGACGCTGACACAGCATACACGGGCGGAAAAAACTGGACAGACGAGACGATCGTCACAGCTGTAAAGAGATTTATCTACAACGGGGGAGGGTTCATTGGAGTCGGAGAACCGACGGGGCACCAGTATCAGGGGCATTTCCTCCAGCTTGCCACAACGATGGGTGTGGAAAAAGAGACAGGATTTACTCTGAATGTGGATAAATACAACTGGGAAGAACACGATCATTTCATCAAAGAAGACTGTACGAAAGAGATCGATTTTGGTGAAGGAAAGAAAAACATGTATGCCCTTGACGGGACAGAGATCCTTGTCCAGCGTGAGAAAGAAGTACAGATGGCTGTCCGGGAGTTCGGAAAAGGAAGATGCGTATATATCAGCGGGCTGCCCTACAGTTTTGAGAACAGCAGGATCCTGTACCGGTCCATCATCTGGTCCTCCCATGACGAGGAGAATCTCCACAGATGGTTCAGCACGAACTTCAATGTCGAGGTACACGCCTATGTCAAGAACGGCAAATACTGTGTTGTCAACAATACATATGAGCCTCAGAGCACGACCGTATACCGTGGAGACGGCTCATCCTTTGATGTCAGTCTGAAAGCAAACGAGATCATCTGGTACGAAATCTGATCAACGGCATGCCGGTCACCCTTCCTGCGTCTGCCGGTACTTCATGGGAGTGACTCCATGAGCTTTCCGGAATGCCTGTGTAAAATAGGACTGGGAGGAAAAGCCTGTCGAGCCGGCGATATCTGAAATGGAAAGGTCGGTGTCACGCAGGAGCTGGCAGGCGGCTTCCAGACGGCGGCGGTTGAGGTACTGGATCGGAGAGAGCCCGGTATATTTCGCAAAAGAATGCGCCATATAATATTTATTCATATGTGTCAGTTCCGTCAGAGTGTCAAGGGTGATGTGGTCCGCATAATTGGCGTCGAGATATTCTTTGACCCGTGCGCATTCTTTTGTCATCCTGACCGCATTGATCGGGACCGGCTTAAGCTGGCGGGAGGAACGGAGGATGCGCAGGACCAGTACCTCCAGCAGGCGCCGGCAGATCAGTTCGGCGCCGTATCCACCGGATTTGACTTCGTAATAGATCTGGTCAAACAGCGCTCCGATCAATGCGTGATCGTCAAAGTTACAGAAGATCTGCGCAGAGGATTCCCGTCCTTCTTCCTGAAATGCGATGCCGTCGATCCCCAGCACATAATATTCCAGGGGCATTCCGGGAATGGACTGCTCCGTGTGCTCAAGGTAAGGGGGGATGATGATCAGGTCCCCGGTCTTGATCGACTGGACGTCTCGGTGGAAGAGAAAATTCCCTTTTCCGTTCAATACAAAGAAAATCTCTGTAAAAGGATGTGTGTGCAGGACACTTGGCCAGTCTTTTTCATCTCTGGATACAGAGATGGACAGCAGGCGGGGATTTATTTCAGGGATTTCGGTTTCCTTGACAGGATAATGTCTATGGCTCATAGGGGTTCCGCTCCTTTGATAACAGATTATGAGCATATTATACAAAAGGATTTCGGATAAAAGCAAGTCAGAAAGGAAGAGAGAAAATGGAACGTGTATCGGAACTGCAGATCAGGGAAGCGATCGCGAATTTTAATTTTATGGGAAGGCTGAAAGAGCGCCGTCCCTTTGGGAGCGGACACATCAATGATACGTATCTGCTCACATTTGAGATCGGCGATATGGGCGATATGAGTGTGATCCTTCAGCGGATGAACCGGGAGATCTTTACGAAACCGGTGGAACTGATGGAGAACATTGTCGGGGTGACCTCTTACCTCCGGGAACGGATCATTGAAAACGGGGGAGATCCGGAGAGGGAGACGCTCAACATCATTCCGGCAAAGGATGGAAAGGCATATTTTGTAGATTCGAAGGGGGAATACTGGAGATCCTACAAATTTATTACAGATGCGAAATGCTGCGATCGGGTGGAAAAGCCGGAGGATTTCTATGAAAGCGCGCTTGCCTTCGGTAACTTCCAGAGACTCCTTGCGGATTATCCGGCGGATACGCTCCATGAGACCATTAGGGGATTCCATGATACCCGTGCAAGGTTTGAGGTATTCCGGCAGGCCGTTGAGAAAGACGTCTGCGGCCGTGCAGATTCCGTGCGGAAAGAGATTGAGTTTGTACTTTCCCATGAAGATGTGGCGAACGTATTCGGAAAGCTTCAGGAAAATGGAGAAGTGCCCCTGCGGGTGACGCACAATGACACAAAGCTGAACAACATCATGATCGACAATACCACCGGAAAGGGGATCTGCGTGATCGATCTTGATACGGTGATGCCGGGGCTTGTCATGAACGACTTCGGCGACTCCATACGGTTCGGCGCGAGCACGGCGGCGGAGGACGAGCAGGATCTCAGCAAAGTGTCCTGCAGCATGGAGCTTTTTGAAATTTACGTGAAAGGCTTTCTTGAGGGATGCGCGGGAAGTCTGACTCCGAAAGAAGTGGAACTTCTTCCCATGGGCGCAAAGGTGATGACCTATGAGTGCGGGATGCGGTTCCTCACAGATTATCTGGAAGGGGATCACTACTTCAAGATCCACAGAGAGGGACATAACCTGGACCGGGCAAGGACACAGTTCAAACTGGTGGAAGATATGGAGAATAAATGGGATACCATGATGGAGATCGTCCGCAGATACGGCGGTTTCTGAAATAGACGATGTGCAAAGGGGCCTGCCCCCTCTGCAAAAGGGTCTGACCCCTTTGCGGAGAGGCAGGTCCTTTTTATAACCTTTTATTTTTGTATTGACAATAATGTACGATATACAGTATAGTGAGACCAGGAGGTGGAAGCGTTGGGTGAGGAAAAGGATCTGCGCAGCAGTCTGCTGATGGAACTGAGAAGAGGGACGCTGGTGCTGAGTGTGCTCAGCCAGATGGGAGAGCCGAAATACGGATATTCCCTTGTCCAGAGTCTGGAAGAGAAAGGGATTGATATTGATCCCAATACATTGTATCCGCTGCTGCGGCGGCTTGAAAAGCAGGGGCTCCTGAAAAGCCAGTGGGAGACAGGGGGCTCCAAACCAAGAAAATACTATCACAGAACGGACTACGGGACACAGATTTATGAAGAACTTAAAGTCCAGTGGGAAGAACTTTCGGAAAGCATGGGAAAACTGTTGAAGGAGGGAGAAGCATGAACGGGAGAGACCAGGAATTGATCAATCGTTATATTTATCAGGTGGTGCGCCGCCTGCCGAGAGACCAGAGAGGAGAGGTGAGCCTGGAGCTGCAGGAGCTGATCGGCGATATGCTGGAAGCAGGCGCCTCTGCGGAAGAGGTGCTGTCAAAGCTGGGAGATCCGGCGAAATTTGCGGAAAAGTATCAGGACAGGAGCCACTGCCTGATCGGGCCGGAATACTATGACAACTATCTCTGGCTGCTCCGGATCGTACTGACCTGCGTGATTGCTACAGTTGTTATCGTATCGGTGATCCAGGGGATCCGGGACGGGATTGTAATGTCGGATGGAGATATGACAGGCGCTGCCGTAATGGCCGTGGGCACTGGCATTGCCAATGGATTCACAGGCATTGTCATCTCAGGGCTGTCCGCATTCGGCGGGGTCACACTTGCCTTTGCGGTCATGGAACGGAGAAAGATCCGGTTTGAGATGAAGAAGGAGAAAAACTGGACGGTCAGGGATCTGGGAGACAACTTTACAGGAAAGCAGAAGATCTGGACGCCCGGAAACCTGTCTCCGATTCCCCATAAAAAGGCGTTGATCAGCAGAGGGGACAGTATTGCGGGGATCGTGTTTATCATGATCTTCGGAGTCCTGCTCATCTTTGCTCCGCAGTTTTTCGGCGCAGTGTTCCGGGACGGGGAAGCGATCCGGACGGTTCCGGTGTTCAATCTGGACCGGTGGAATATCATCCTTCCGTTTTTTATCCTGAGCCTTGTGATCGGTCTGGCGGATGAAGTGCTCCATCTTGTGGTGGGTCATTACTGCCGTCTGGTGATGATCAGCAGTATTGTCACCGGAGCACTGCAGATGATCCTGCTGTTCCTTCTTTTGAAGGCGTTTCCCTTCTGGAACCCGGACTTCGCCACAGAACTGGAACTTTATCTGGGAGGTCAGAATGGGACGGGACTGAATGAGATTGTTATGAGATGGAATGGAGATTTTGTGTCCAATTGTCTCCTGGTGTTCGGCTTGGCGCTCACGCTCCTGGAGGTGGGATCCACAGTATACCATACGCTTCGTTACGGAATCGAGGATCCGGTATAAGAACATGAGAGAAAGGCGGAGTTCCTTACAATTCAGTAAGGTTGAAGCAGTCAGAACATTTTCATGATACAATGCTTGAGAGAGATGGAATACAAAATAGGGTGTACGGAGGGATTGTTATGAGCAGACTGCTTTTGCTGGAGGACGATGTGAGCCTGATCGACGGGCTGAGATATTCCCTGGAGAAGGATGGCTTTGAGCTGGAGGTGGCGCGTACTGTGAGGGAGGCCCGCGCCTGCCTGAAGGAAGGGCACTCCTTTGACCTCCTGCTTCTGGATGTGACACTGCCGGACGGAACAGGGTTTATGATCTGTGAGGAAGTGCGCTCCGCCGGGGATACCACGCCCATCATCTTTCTGACTGCCTCGGACGAGGAGACCAGTATCATTCGGGGACTGGACAGCGGAGGGGACGACTATATCACGAAGCCTTTCCGGCTGGGAGAACTCTGTTCCCGCATCCGGGCGCTGCTCAGGAGGAGCGCGATGGGGAAACAGGAGGAGAGCGGGCTTCTCCGGTCGGGACCGGTGACCGTGGATCAGCTCGCGGGAAGGGCATATCTGGAGGGGCAGCTTCTGGATCTGACCGGAGCGGAGTACCGGCTTCTCTGTCTCTTCCTCCGGCATGACGGGCAGATACTGACAAGGAACGCGATTCTGGATGCGCTCTGGGACGGCAACGGCAGCTTTGTGGATGACAATACACTATCAGTCTACATCCGGCGGCTCCGGGAGAAGATTGAGAAAAATCCTTCCCGGCCGGAGCATCTGATGACCGTGCGGGGAATGGGCTATCGATGGGAGGGAGAGGCATGAGCTGGATCAATGACCGGGAGAACCGGGGGTACTTTGGATTTGCGGTGATATTCTGTCTGCTGCTCATGATTTTCTGCCTGTGGTCAGGATGGATGCAGGGAGTCCGTGTGAGAGACAGCCTGTTTCAATGGGAGGAGGCTGCCGCATCTTCTCTTCTGGAACAGGGGGTCGACAGGGGAACAGTCGCGCAGGCTTTCACCAGTGAGACGGTCACAGAGGAAGGAGAGGGTCTGCTCCGGACGATCGGGCACACGAAGGAAAATGTCCCGGTCCTTTTTTCTGTGTCTGATGAGGCTCTGCGGTCGGCTGTGCCATTGTTCCTGATGGCTGGGGCGGCCTTTTCTCTGCTCCTTCTGTCCGGCACGGCCTTTTATATGAAGAGACGGGAGGAGCAGATCGAACGCGCCGGAGCGGTGGTAGAGCGGTATGCGGCGGGAGACTTCAGCAGTCGGCTGACCCGGGGCGGTACAGGCGCGTTTCAGCGGCTGCTGGGAAAGACAGACCAGCTCGCCACTGCGCTGCAGGCGAAGAGTGAGAATGAGTCCCGGTCAAAAGAGTTTCTGAAAGATACGGTGACGGACATCTCCCATCAGTTGAAGACTCCGCTGGCGGCGCTGAACATGTACGCCGAGATCATTTCGGCGGAGCCGGAGAAACCGGAGACAGTTAAGGCGTTCGCGGAGAAGGCGACGGTCTCCCTTGGGCGGATGGAGCGTCTGATCTATCTCCTGCTTAAGATGATGCGGCTGGATGCGGGAAGCGTGACGTTTGAAAATCGCCTGATCAGGGTCAGAGAACTGGCGGAGATGGCGTCAGAGGATCTGATCACAAGGGCAGAAAAGGAGGGAAAACAGCTTCTGTTCGAAGGGGAGGAGGACGCCCAGGTTGGCTGTGATCCTGACTGGACGGCAGAGGCGCTTGGGAATCTGATCAAGAACGGACTGGACCACACGGAGGAGGGAGGAACCGTCCGGGTGTCATGGGCGGCCTCTCCCGCTATGATCCGCATCTGTGTGGAAGATGACGGGAGCGGGATCCCGTCGGAGGAGATCCACCATATCTTCAAACGGTTCTACCGGAGCAGCAGTTCCCTGAACAAGCAGGGAATCGGGCTGGGGCTTCCTCTGGCGAAGTCCATCGTGGAAGAACAGGGCGGCGTTCTCTCAGTGCAGAGCCATCCGGGAAAAGGGACCATATTTACCATGGCTTTTCCGTACATGAAACAGATTCCGGGCAGGCAGAGTAAAAGGTGACAGAACTGTAAGGAAAAGGGGATGCCTTTTTCACCTGGCTGTAAGGACGGCGCTTTATACTGTTCTGTGTAAAGGAGGCAGAGAAAATGGAAATCTTAAAAGTAGAACATCTCAGCAAGACATACGGAACAGGAGAGGCAAAGGTGGAAGCCTTAAGGGACGCGTCCTTCTCTCTTCAGAAAGGAGAGTTCGCCGCAGTGGTCGGGGAATCGGGCTCTGGAAAGAGTACCCTTTTAAACTGTGTAGGCGGACTGGATACGCCTACAGCAGGGAAGGTCCTGCTGGACGGGCAGGATTTGTTCGCCATGAAGGAAAATAAGCGCACCGTGTTCCGGAGGCAGAACATCGGATTTATCTTCCAGTCTTTTCAGCTTATCCCCGAGCTGAACGTGGAGCAGAATATCATTTTCCCCATTCTTCTGGATTATCAGAAGCCGGATAAGAAACGGGTGGATGAGATCCTGGAGGTGCTGGGGCTCTCTGACCGGCGGTATCATCTGCCGGGACAGCTCTCCGGCGGACAGCAGCAGAGGGTGGCTATCGGCAGGGCTCTGATCATGCGCCCCATGCTGGTGCTGGCGGATGAACCGACGGGAAACCTGGACTCAAAGAACAGCCAGGACGTGATGGACCTGCTCATGAAGGCGTCCAGATATTACCAGCAGACGATCCTGATGATCACCCACAACGAGAATCTGACTGCCAACGTGGACCGGGTGCTGAAGGTGCGGGACGGAGAACTTTCTGATCTGGGAGGTGTCCGCGCATGAAAGAGATGAAAAAATATCTTGATCTGATCCCAATCTCCGCGAGGCAGAGGAAACGGCAGAGCCGGATGACGAGGCTCTGTATCATCCTCGCGGTGTTCCTCGTGGCGTCCATATTCAGTATGGCGGACATGGAGATCCAGGCGCAGATCTACAGGACGATCCAGGACTACGGCTCCTGGCACGCTGTCTTCCGGGGGCTTGACGAGGAACAGGTCCGCCTGGTCGGGGAAAGGGCAGAGGTGGAATCATCAGCCCGGTATGCAGCGACGAACTACCGGCTGGATCAGGGATACACGGTAGAGGGAAAAGAGACGGTGATCTGCGGATTTGATAAAAGCTTTGAGGAAATGATGGTGCAGGCGGATGTCCCGGAAGGACATTTCCCTGTCAATGAGACAGAGGCGGTTTTTACCCGGAGCGTGAAGAGACAGCTGGGAGTGGACCTGGGGGATACGGTGACGCTCGTGACTCCTGACGGGCAGAAAATCGAGTTTACGGTCAGCGGGTTCGCTTCGGATACTTCTCTGATCACCAGTGAGGATGCCTTCGGGATGTTCCTGAATATGGAGACTTATGCAGAGTATTTTATGGATGCGACGCAGGAGAAAGATTTTGAACTGTATGTAGAGTTCAGCCCTTACTGCAATATCCAGAAAACGATCAGCGATATCTGTGAGCAGACCGGCATTTCCCGGGATTCGGCGCAGGAGAATACACAGCTTATGACGCTGATGTTCCAGACTGGCGACTCCCAGATGCAGCAGCTCTATGTGGTGGCGGCGATGCTCTCTGTCCTGGTCATGGCAGCGGGAATCCTGATGATCTCCAGCAGCATGAACAGCAATGTTTCCCAGCGGACCAGGTTTTTTGGGATGATGCGGTGTCTCGGGGCGGATACGAAACAGGTCCGGCAGTATGTGGGAAGAGAAGCCTTAAACTGGTGCAGGAGTGCAATTCCCCTGGGACTGATCTTAAGTCTGCTCATGGTGTGGGCGCTCTGTGCCGTATTGCGTTTCTTAAGCCCATATTATTTCGGCGATATGCCTGCATTCGGGATCAGTATTCCGGGGCTGATCGCCGGGGCGGCCGTTGGGATTGTCACAGTTCTCCTTGCGGCCCGCTCCCCCGCGAAGCAGGCGGCAAAAGTGTCCCCGCTGACCGCAGTGTCAGGGAATGGGGGGACCACTCATGCGGCGAGAAAAGCGGCGAATACCCGGCTGTTCCATGTGGAGACAGCGCTGGGGATCCATCACGCTTCGGGCAGCAGAAAGAATTTTCTCCTGATGGCCGGATCCTTTGCCTTCAGTATCATTCTGTTTTTAAGCTTCAGTCCGGCTATTGATTTTATGAACCATGCGCTCCGGCCTCTCCAGCCATCGGCGTCGGACCTGTCGATCATCAGTCAGGATAATACCTGTTCTGTTTCGAAAGATCTGGCAGAAGAGCTTGAGAAGGACCCGGCGGTGGAAAAAGTGTACGGGAGAAGCTATGCCTACAGTGTCCCGGCGCGGAGCGGGGAGGAGAGCTTCAAGGTACAGCTCATTTCCTATGAGGAGAACCAGTTTGACTGGGCGCGGGCAGATCTGACCGAAGGCTCTCTGGAAGAGGCGGAGAAAGGGGACGGCGTGCTCGCCGTTTACATGAATGCAAAGCGCGGTTTTGATGTGGGAGAGGAGCTGACGCTGGAGATCGGCGGTCAGGAGAAGACTGTGAAGGTGTCCGGACATCTGGCTGAAAGCATGTTTGACGTCACCGATGAATCGGCTAATCTGATCTGCTCGGAAGAACTGTTCCGGGAACTGACCGGGGAGGCGGACTACACGATCATTGACCTTCAGTTCAACAGCAAGGTGACGGATCAGGATGTGGAAGAGATCCGGGAACTGGCAGGAGAAAACGTGACGGTGTCGGACAACCGGATGTCAAATAGTGAAGTGAAGGGAGGATATTATTCGTTCGCCCTGTTCCTTTACGGCTTCCTCGGGGTGATCGCCCTGATCTCCGTCTTCAATATCATCAACAGTATTTCTATGAGCGTATCGGCGCGGATCCGGGAGTACGGTGCCATGCGTGCCATTGGTATGGGCAGCAGACAGATGATTCGTATGGTAGCGGCGGAAGCGGCAACTTATGTGGCGTGGGGAATCCTGTTCGGATGCGCTGCCGGGCTTTTCCTGAACTATGAGGTCTATGATATCCTGATCACCGGCAGATGGGGAACCCCCTGGTATTTCCCGGCGGGAGCCCTCGCAGTGATCCTCGCGGCAGTGATCCTCGCGGCTGTGGCCGCGGTCCACGGCCCGGCGAAACGGATCCGGGAGATGTCCATCGTGGATACGATCAGCGCATTGTAAACAGTTTTCATTCCTTATAAATTCCTTATAATTCTCCCCTATACTTCTTCTTGCAGAGGAAGAAACAGAGCTCCTCTGCAGGAAGGAGTATTTTTATCATGGAAAATATCATACTGGAGACAAGAACACTGACAAAAAGGTTCCGGGGACAGCAGGCCCCTGCCCTGGACCGGGTCTCTCTTCGCATCCCGGAGGGGTGTGTTTATGGCCTGCTCGGACCCAACGGTGCCGGAAAATCAACTCTTTTGAAGATCATTACCGGGATGATGCGGCCGGATTCCGGAGAAGTGCTCTATCAGGGAAAGCCCTGGACAAGGGAATGTCTGAAAAGCACCGGTGCACTGATCGAGACGCCGCCTATCTACGGCAATCTGACGGCAAGGGAGAACCTGCTTGTCCGTACCACCGCTATGGGACTGCCGGAAGACAGGATCGGGGAAGTGCTGAAGAT
>CAKNHF010000007.1 GCA_930972465.1 uncultured Lachnospiraceae bacterium | reverse complement strand
TTCGTCAGATCTTTACACTCCAGTATCATTCCTGCTCCTCCTTATAATCCGCCACCTGGCAGAGAATATCGCCTTTCTGAAATCCCAGGTCCCGCATTTCATGCATGAAATTTCTGAGAAGTTCTTCCGCCATCTCCTTTTTCAGATTCTCAAACATATTCTCCTCCTCTGAGACAAATGTCCCGATCCCTCGTTTTGTATAACAGTATCCTTCATTCTCCATCTCCCGGTATATCCTTGCCGCCGTGTTCTGGTTGACTTTGTAGAGCACTGCCAGTTCACGGTTGGACGGCATCTTATCCCCGGGCTTTAACTCGCCTTTGATCATTTTTTTCTGCAGTTCACGGATTACCTGCAGATAGATCGGGGTTCCCGAACTGTATTCCATGTCATCCCTCCATATCTTACTAACATCTGTATCGGTGCTATAGTTAGATAGTACACTAGGTTTGTATGTATGTCAAGAGCTGTCTGTAAAATTTTCGGAAATATCTGCCGTATACCGCCTGTATTTTTCATATGAAAAGGACCGATACAGAAATCCAGATCTGTATCGGCCCCGGCATTTTCCTCTCTGACATCTGCCTGTTGCATCAATCTTCTACTCATTCCTTATCGCTGCCAGCGGACTCAGCTTCATCGCCCTGAGTGCCGGAAAATAACCCGCCGCCATTCCCACCAGCACCGCAAATCCCATGGAAGTCAGCACAAGCCACAGCGGTATATATGACAGACTCCCGCCGACGCCCATGCTCTCCCCCGAGACAAGTATATTGATGACTGCAGACATAATAAAACTCAGTATATTTCCCGCAACGCCTCCCATGAACCCGATAAATCCGGCCTCCAGAAGGAACATCTCCCTGATATTCCTCAGGCTGCATCCGATCACCTTCATGACACCGATTTCTTTCGTTCTCTCATAGATGGACATCATCATTGTATTGGCAATCCCGATGGCCGCCACGAACAGAGATACCGCACCGATGCCGCCCAGAACTCCCTGTACCATGGCAAACTGTTTCTTCATACTGTTAATATACTCGATATTTGTAGATACATTATAACCCATGCTTCTGATCGTATTGGCCAGTTCCTCAACATTTTCCATATCGTCGGCCTGAACGCTGGCGGAGCTGTATACAAACTGGCTGTACGGCTTTCCGCTCCGGGTGGCAGGCTGTCCGGGAATCGCCCTCCCGCGGAATTCTTTCTGCAGAAAAGAGCGAAGCTTATCGATATCACAGAAGACGTAATATGAGTTTGCGTTATAGGCCTCCATTCCTCCCGCTACGACTCCGCAGGCATGCACTACATACTTTTTCGGAGCCTTGGGTGAAGAAACCTCGGTGCCGGATCCATCCCCGCCTTCTGTCGGTCCCGAGGATACCGGCTCCTGAGCCGAATAATATGCATCCTGGTCGAGAATGAGAAACAGCTGATCTGTCTTCAGATCTATATCCGGCATCTCGCCGGTCTCCCAGTATCCTCTTCCCGTGGACTCCTCGTAAAAGTTCGTCAGCACCGCATTGCCGAACACCAGCTCCAGTTCCGCACTGTCAGGATCGGGAAGCCGTCCTCCCGGCTCCAGCTCGATATTCCGTGCTTCCAGCTCCTCCGGAGTCATTCCGTACAGATCCAGATACCCGATATACCGGCCTTTCAGCGCCAGGGCGCTGACATTGAGCACCGGATTGGCGCTTTTCACATGTTTCAGACCTTTCAGTTCCTCCACCACTTCATCGGTGATATACTTCTGGGATTCCTCTTCCATGTTGCCGTCCGTGCCGTAACTGTAAGACATCATCATGCCGTCGCCCGTCTTTCCCGTCACCGTCAGACTTGTTGTCCCGCCGTTCTGCTCTACTTCTTCATACATTGACTGCTGCAGGCCAAGTCCCAGGGAAATCATCACTACAATGGACGCCGTGCCGATCACCACTCCGAGTACGGTCAGGAATGTCCGCAGTTTCCTTCTTCTAAGGCTGCTGATGCTCATCCTCAGTAAGTCGCTCCACCTCATCCATCAATTCCTCCTCTTCTGCGGCGATCCGTTTTTTCTTTCTTCTTTTTACAAGAGCTATAACGACGGCGACGGCCGCGATAACTGCTGCGGCTGTCAGAAGGATTACCGGCATGGGAATTCCTCCGCTCTCCTCCGGCATTTCTTCCATCATACCCATATCTGTATAATCGGCCTCCGGCATAACGCTCATTGTAAACGGCTGTTCCACAGTGGAAACATTTCCCGCGTCATCCTCATATGTCAGCACCAGTCTGCAGTTTGACTCTTCGTACGCCTCGGCGACTGCTGTCACAATCCCGTCGATCATCCCCGTGGCCCCGGATTCCAGATTGCCGATGAACTGTTCCTGTCCCTCAATGGCATCTCCTTCAAATTTTGCTTTGACATTATACAGTTTTACTCTTCCGAGATTATAGAGACTGCAGGTAATATTTGCCTCCTCACCCACAGCGACCGTATCCGGAGCCACCTGGATCTCGCTGAACTCAAACCGCGCCTCCTGTTTTATCGGGATGGCCAGGCTGGAGTTTCCTTCAAACTGCGACGCATTTTTATCTTCGTACTTCATGCTCATCTCAATACTGTACGGTTTCTGTACCAGATCTGCCCTTGCGTTCAGCTCGATTGAGATATCCTTTGTTCCTCCGGCGGCGATTTTCTCCAGGTATACCGAACTGGATCCGGAAGTCGGGAGGAATGCCGGTGCCTCTGCCGCGGCATCTGTGCCTGAGGCCGGTGCCTGGAAATCGAAAAGCATATTGGATACGGCAGTCTTTTTTGATGTATTCTTCAGATGCACGGTAAGTTTGAAATCGCTTCCGGCCTTTACTTCAGCCGGATCTGTGCTGAATCCGGTCACGATCACCCTCGGAACGGATCCGTCCGAGGCGCTCTCAGAACCTCCCGACACGATAGGATCGCTGTTGTAAACACCTCCTGCATCCGCATAGAAATCCTGTCCGCTGTCCGTATCATCCACTGTTCCCGGTATTCCGGTTCCGCCGCCTGAGCTCTGCTGTCCGTCATCCTGTCCGGTTCCGCCCTCCGGACCGTCCTGCCCGTTCCCGTCATTCTGTCCTCCTGAAGGTTCCTCCTCTTTCGGTGCCGCCTCTGTCTTCACGAAGACATACTTGGTGGTTTCACATGCATTCTCGCCGTCATCGTATGTAATCCTGAAAACCAGTTTATAGGACTGTCCCGTCACATCCTCCCGCACGGTCAGAAGCCCTTCTTCCTCGCTTCCCCATACAGCAGAGGCCTGTTCTCCCGCCTTTATGGTTCCCAGGCTTCTGTCATAGTTGAGCTTTGACATATCGAAGGGCCAGTCGCTGACATTTTCCACCACAGGAGTAATCTGGACATTCTGTGCATCCAGATTTCCTTTGTTCATGACATTAATCGTCAGATCTGTCTGTTCCCCCGCCTTGAATGTAGGTGTGGACTGTCCGTCCCCCACACTCAGCCGGATCTGAGCCAGTGTACGCTGCTGTGCACCGTCCCCCTGCTGTTCCTCTGCAGGCTGCTGCCCGTTCTTCTGCTGCTCCGTCTGTTCCGTCTTGTCCGATCCTGTCTGTGCCAGAACGCCGGCCGGCACTGCCATAGCCAGGGTCAGTGTCATACAGAGACACAGCAGTGACGCACCCGCTTTCTTAATGATTTTCATGATTCGTGTCCTCCCTCTTTTCTTTTTTGTTTTTCTTCGATCTTGACGATCTTCCCGTCAATAATATGGAAGACCCTGTCTGCGTACTCGGCAAGGTGATCGTCGTGTGTGACCATCACAAGCGTCCTGCCCTGCTCTCTTACCACTTTCTGCATCAGCCCCATCACGTCTTCCGATGTATGAGAGTCCAGATTTCCCGTAGGCTCATCGGCAAAAATAATCTTCGGATCCGAGACCAGCGCACGGGCCACCCCCACTCTCTGCTGCTGTCCTCCGGACATCTGATTCGGCATATGTTTCCTGTGCTTTGTCAGATTAACCAGTTCCAGTATCCTTTCCGCCTTCTTCATCCGCTGTTTTCTGGGCTCTCCGCGAAAGGTCAGGGGCAGAGCCACATTCTCCACCGCGTTCATGGTTCCGATGAGATGAAAGGACTGAAAAACAAAGCCCACATTTTCTCTCCGGAACCGCACCAGTTCATCTTCTTTCAGTTTTTCGATATGGCATCCGTCAATTACGATCTCGCCTTTGGTCGGTTTTTCGAGACCTGCAAGCATGTTAAGGAGTGTGGATTTTCCTGAACCTGAAGTACCCACGATTGCGCAGAACTCGCCTTCGCGGATATCAAAACTGACGCCGTCGAGCGCCCGGACACAGGAGTCCCCGACGCGGTACAGCTTATATAGATTTTTGACGCTGATTATCTTTTTCATGACCTCCCCCTTCTTGTTGAATAGGTGAGTTCATTTTAATAGAATTTTTAGAACTTTTTATTAGATAATTTATGAAGATTTTCTTAATATTAGTGAAGACTCAGAATTCAATCTTTTTACGCAGCGACATATAAGTAAATGTCCCTGCCGTCAGAAGCGTTCCGTCCTGATCTCTTACATCTATGCGGTATACAAAGAGGGTCTTTCCCTTCTTGATCTCTTCTGCCTCACAGACGATGCGCTTTACACCGATCCCGGGTCTCAGATAGCGGATATCCGCATCTACCGTGGTGACCTGTTCCCCGTGGGAAACCGCCGCCGAGCCCCCTGTAATGTCTGCTATGGTAAACAGCACACCGCCGTGAAGCGAGCCGATGGGATTTGACAGATCCGCTCTCACATCCAGCACAGAGCGGGCATACCCCTCTCTTATCTCCTCGATCCTGACACCGACAAGGTTGCCGAACGAGTTCTGTTCATTTCTTATTCTCCGAAGCGCTTCATAGTCCATTCTGTATCTCCTTTCCGTCTCTTACCATCATATTGAGGCGTTCATATTCTTCTCTGAGCATCTGCAGCCCCGTTTCTGTTATAATATAGGATTTGCGCCGTCCTGTCTCGGCAGTTTTCCGGATGATGCCGTTTTCCTCGAACCTCGCAAGCATGGCGTACAGTGTCCCGGGGCCGACTTTCACCCTGCCTTTTGAAATATCTCTGACTTTTTCCATGATATCCACCCCGCAGCATTCTTTTGTCAGCGCCAGCAGGATATAATACATGGGTTCGGTCAGTGTCTGAAACTGTTCTCTTGCCATTTTCTTTTCCCCTTCGGTCTTTCCACAGTCTCTTCTTCGTTTATGATGCCGGAGATGTTCCTGTAACCGGTCCGCCCCTGCTTCCTACGTCAGAATAAGCCATAGGACCCAGATACTCGTTACCAGCCAGATAATCAGCAGACCTCCGCCGATCAGAAACGCCCAGTTTTCACCGCGGGAAAGGCGGAAATGTGCAATCGCCGCCATAAGCCCGAACAGCAGCACCCCCATACACAGCACATATACGGTTAACGCTGTCATCCCTTCCTGGCAGAGCAGGAAAAAGATTCCCAGAAGCAGCATTGCACAGAGAATATCCCACAGCATATTCCAGTACTTTCTTCCATAAAATATTCTCCGGCCGGAAAGCAGTTTCTTTTTTCCCCGGCTCTGCCAGATAAGCAGTCCCGAGCACTGAGCCAGCCTCATAACCATCATCAGAATTACTGTCAGTATTACAAACCATTCCGCATTTGATAACTCTGATATGGAAAATCCCTGTTCCATCAGCACAAGACCGAGCATCCTGAGCCCCAGTGATACGGTAACGAACAGTGGTATAAGCATTTCACTTCCCAGCAGTCTCCACTCTGCCTTTCTGACATTGTCAAACCGTTCCTCCTCTGTCACAATCGGCACCGCTCCCTGATCATTTCGCCGGAAAATGCAGAATTTACGTTTTCCGTCCAGGAACTCCCAGCCGGCCGCCCGGCAGTACTCGGCATACTCCTCCGCCGGCATCTCCGGCTTTGTATCCATCTCCGTTCCCTTCGGAAAGACCTCCACCCGATAATATATGTCCGCAGGTTCTCCTTTTTCAAAAACAAGTCCCATCCGCCATTCCTTAAAATGCCAGCCTTTCCGTGACATATTATGAAGATATCCCGCGAAGGCATCACATTCGGTATACCTGAAATCCCTGAACACACATTTCCTTTTACTATTGACCTTACTGTTCACAGAATCACCCCCCGCCATATTATCGAATATCGATATTTCTATCTTCAGTATATTATCGACACTCGATATTGTCAAGGGAACTCCGCTATTCTGTCTGCTCTTTTTTATCCTCCGCTTTTTTCTCTTCCAGAGTCCTCAGCATATCCGAAAATTCCTTCAGCTCCCGGTCTATCAGTACCGGACGGCCGTCTTTCTTCAGAAAACAGTGCGTCGTCGTGCCGTATGCACTGAGCACGCCGCCTTCACTTACGTTGTATATCTCATACGCCAGCGTAAACTTGACGCGCCCCAGGTCTCGGAGCGTAACCTTTATTCTGACCTCATCGTCAAACTTCACACTCTTCCTGTACTCACATTCCGCATGGAGCACCGGACTCATATAGCCCATCTCCTCAAACTTCCGGTACGGATATCCGAGCTGCGCCATCACATCAATCCGCGCCTCTTCCATCCATCGGATATAATTCGAATGATGGATGATCCCCATCTGATCCGTCTCATAATACTTCGCTGTTCTCATATACGGTTCCATATCTCTGCCTCCTGTATGTGAATTATCAGAATATTCACCCCAAAGGGGTCAGGCCCCTGTGTCTCAAGTTTTCAGAATATTTTCAAATCATTCCCACTGCATCATTGATATTCCTGACTCCGACAAGCCGGATGCCCTTGATCTCTTTTACCGTTTTCATGGACACTTCGGGAAGAATGCATGTCTCAAATCCAAGCTTCCTGGCTTCGTTCACACGCTGTTCGGGCATATTTACAGCGCGGACTTCCCCGCTCAGACCGACTTCTCCGAAGACAATGGTCTTCTCATCCACGGGGCGGTTCCGGTAGCTGGACACGAGAGCCATAACAATCCCGAGGTCGATAGCCGGCTCGTTCATCCGGATCCCGCCGGCAATATTGACATAGGCGTCGCAGTTTGAAAGATTCATGCCAAGACGTTTCTCAAGAACCGCCATAAGCAGATTAACCCGATTATAGTCTGTTCCCGCCGCTGTCCTTCGGGGCATGCCGAAATTACTCCTGCAGACAAGCGCCTGGATCTCGATGAGTATGGGCCGGGTTCCTTCCATGGAGCAGGCCACCACAGACCCGGACGCATTTTCCGGCTTCCCGCTGAGCATGTACTCTGACGGATTCTCAACCTCGGCGAGCCCGTCCTGACGCATCTCAAACACCCCGATCTCATTCGTCGACCCGAAACGATTCTTCACGGCTCGAAGAATCCTGTATGACGCATGGCGGTCCCCCTCAAAATACAGTACAGTATCCACCATATGCTCCAGCACGCGCGGTCCTGCCACAGTTCCCTCTTTCGTCACATGTCCGACAATAAAGATCGGAATACACAGCCCTTTGGCAAGCTGCATAAATACATTGGTGGACTCCCTGACCTGTGAAACACTGCCTGGCGCAGAAGCCACATCCTCACTGTACATTGTCTGGATCGAGTCAATGATGACAAGCTCAGGTCTTTCCCTCTCAATCACGCCCCGGATGGTCTCGAGATTCGTCTCACAGAAGAGAAGAAGATTCGAACTGAAACTTCCCATCCGGTTCGCTCTCAGCTTGATCTGCGTCTGGGATTCCTCCCCCGAGACATAGAGTATCTTCCGCATCTGCGCCATTCTCCGGCATACCTGCAGAAGCAGTGTGGACTTTCCGATTCCCGGATCTCCGCCGACAAGCACAAGAGAACCGGGTACAATTCCTCCCCCGAGCACTCTGTCCAGTTCCCGTATCCCGGTCTCACACCTTACATCCTCATCCGCGGTCACCTCCGTGAGCGGGACAACCTTTGCCTGTCTGACGGACCGCGCCGCCGCAGTCGTCCCCTTAGTCACCCCTGTGGCGGTCTTCTCCTCCACAAAAGTATTCCATTCCTTGCACATGGGACATTGCCCGAGCCATTTCGACTCTTCATGCCCGCAGTTCTGACAGAAAAACACCGTCTTCTTCCCTTTTGCCATTAAAATCCCCTTCCGTTGCTGTCTTTGCGGCACTGTTCCCGCGGAACATCCGCCCCGCCGGCTCACCCCGCAAAAACAGGGTGGATGTACATCCACCCCGCTGCTCTGTTCTTCTCTATATCATCAGCACTTGACAACCTTGACTCCGGCGCTCTGATCTGCACTGAGCTCTACACTCACGCTGAGTTTTCCGCTTAAGTTCGTTGTCATACGTCCTGCCGAGTTCCCGTCGATGAATACTTCATATTCACTCTCCGGCTCAAGTTCAAGCGTGAACTGCACGTCTCCCGGAGCCGATACCGTAAACTCAACCTCTCTGTCCGTCTCTCTGAAGTCTTCCACCGCACTTCCCGGAACCGATTCATAGACGAACATTCCGTTCTTCTCCAGTTTTGTTATCTCGGCAAACGTCTTCACTTTGTAGATGTCTCCCTGGAACTCAAAATTGTCCTTCTTTGTCTTGGACGGGAGCGTATAATCTCCAAAACTGAGCCTGCCGTCGTTTTCCGCGCGCAATAATTCTTTCACTGCTGCCATTTTAATTTTCCTCCTAAGTATTTCAGAATATCTCTGCTATCGCTATTATATAATAAAAAGCTGCTGTTTTCTACTGGATTATTTTTCGTTTACGATAAACCGTATTTCCTTTTTCGACGTTCCCGCTTCCACGTGGTCTCCCGGTTTCACCTCGCCATTCAGTATCGCTTCCGCCATCCTGTCTTCCAGTTCTGTCTGAAGCGCTCTTCTGAGCGGTCTTGCTCCGTATTTGGAATCCGTGCCCTTCTCAGCCAGGAGATTTTTCGCAGACTCGCGCAGGGTCAGATGAATCCCCAGCTGATCCTCCAGCCTCTTCGTAAATTCGCGGCACATAAGCGACACGATCTTCCGCAGATGGCTCTTGTCCAGCGAGTGGAAGACAATGATCTCATCGATCCTGTTGAGGAATTCGGGCCGGAAAATCATCCGTACTTCATCCATCACATTCTGTTTCATCCGCTTATAATCCCCTGCCGGATCTTCCTTGGCTGCAAATCCCAGCTTCTTGGGCTCTACAATGGCCTTTGCTCCTGCATTGGAAGTCATGATGATCACCGTATTGGAAAAATCCACCTTTCTTCCCTGCGAATCTGTAATATGACCGTCGTCCAGCACCTGAAGCAGGATATTGAACACATCCGGATGCGCCTTCTCGATCTCGTCGAACAGCACCACCGAATAGGGATGCGTCCTCACCTGATCGCTGAGCTGTCCTCCCTCTTCATGCCCTACATACCCCGGAGGCGACCCGATCATCTTGGCAACAGAATGTTTCTCCATATATTCCGACATATCCACCCGGATCATGGACTCCTCATTGCCAAACAGCGCCTCGGCGAGAGCCTTGGAGAGCTCCGTTTTGCCCACGCCGGTAGGACCGAGGAACAGGAAGGAGCCAATGGGCCGCTTCGGATCCTTCAGCCCCACGCGCCCCCTCTTCACCGCACGGGCCACTGCGCTTACCGCCTCCTCCTGGCCGATCACTCTTTTATGGAGAACAGATTCCAGTTTCTTCAGCCGGTCCGCGTCGCTCTCAGCCAGCTTCTGAACCGGCACCTTCGTCCATGCGGAGACAACCTCCGCAATATCATCCTCTGTCACATGAGGATGCGCAGACGCATTCTTTTTCTCAAACCTCTTCTTCACCGCATCCAGCTTTCTGCGGACCTCATCCTGCTCTTTCTGTATAAGAGACGCCTCGGCAAAATTTCCGGAGCGGATGCTCTCCTCCTTCTGACCGGCGAGTTCTTTGAAAGACGTTTCAAGAGCGGTAAGATTCTCCGGGACCTTATATCCCTTCAGGCTCACTTTTGAGCAGGCCTCGTCCATCACGTCGATCGCCTTGTCCGGAAGATTTCTGTCCGTGATATAGCGCTCTGACATCTGCACCGCGGCCTCCAGCGCGCCCTCATCGATCTCCACTCTGTGATGCCTCTCGTACTTTTCCTTCAGTCCCCGCAGGATATCCAGACACTGCGCTTTCGTAGGCTCCTCCACGGAGACCGGCTGGAAGCGGCGCTCCAGCGCCGCGTCTTTCTCGATATACTTCCGGTACTCGGATATGGTCGTGGTGCCGATCAGCTGAAGCTCCCCTCTGGCCAGCGACGGTTTCAGAATGCTGGAAGCATCGATGGCTCCCTCCGCTCCTCCGGCGCCGATCATGGTATGGATCTCATCGAGAAAAAGAATGATGTTTCCTGCGGATTCCACCTCGGAAATCAGGCCTTTCATCCGCTCTTCAAATTCTCCCCTGTATTTGGATCCCGCAATCAGCCCCGGAAGGTCAAGCATACAGATTCTGCGTCCCTTCATCTTCTCCGGAACCACTCCCGCCGCGATCCGCTGAGCCAGACCTTCGATAATGGCTGTCTTCCCCACACCGGGCTCACCTACAAGACACGGATTGTTCTTCGTCCTGCGGCTTAAAACCTGCATCAGCCGGTACATCTCTTCCTCCCGGCCCACGACCGGATCGAGCTTCCCGGCCTCTGCGCGGGCTGTCATATCCGTACAGTACTGCTCGATCATGGAACTCCCGCTTTTGGACTCCTCCTGAAGTTCCTCCTGATATTCCTTCGGGTCCAGCCCCGCGGCCCCCATGATATCCTGGAATATTTTCTGCAGATTAATATTCAGCGTGATCAGTATCCTTGTCGCCACACAGTCCACATCCCGTATCATGGACAGCAGCAGATGTTCCGTTCCCACGCCGGATGTGTGCAGTCTGCGCGCTTCCTTCTCGCTGTTCTCCAGAATATACTCCAGCCGGGGACTCTGCCGGGGGTTCTTCCCACCCAGCATATCATCAGAAGGCGCGATCAGTTCATCCATGAGATGAAGGATCCGCTCTTCCTCCACACCGTTCTGTGCCAGAACCTGCCCGGCCACTCCGGTATACTCCTGTCTCAGTCCCAGAAGAAGATGCTCTGTCCCGATATACGGGTGTTTCATCTCCCGGGCCATGCGGCCTGCGTACCTGATGGCATTCCCGGCCTGCTTTGTGTATGGTATCTGCATAATCTCCTCCTGTCAGATCATTCATAGTCGTCAAAAATCTCATCCACCAGATCATGAACTTCCTGTCTGGAAATATTCTTGCAGCTTCCGCGGGCAAGAACAATCCTGAGCTGGTGTCTCATCTCTTCAAGCTGTTCCATCTTATCGATGTCCAGCGCGATCACGGCGCCTCTCCTCTTATCCAGACTGATATATCCCTCTCTCTTGAGCACACTGTACGCCTTGTTGACAGTGTGCATGTTCACCCCGACCGCCTCTGCGAGCTGACGGACGGAAGGAAGAGAATCTCCCTCCTGTATCACAGAGGTCGCGATCCCCATGATAATCTGATTGCAGAGCTGGATATAAATGGCTTCATCACTGTTAAAATCAATTTCTATCAGCATATGTTTCTCCTTTCCGCACCGTGTTATAGATATGATAGCACAAAGTGATGATTTTTCAACATTTTTTTCTCAGACGCAGAAGACTCTCCCCGATACGCGGAAATATTCTTCCGCTTCCGTCTGCGTCCTGTCAGGTTCGGCCGCCGGCGGCCCCTGTGGCCACATCAGAAAAAGGACGCACAGAATGCGTCCCTAATATCTGCAGTATTCTTCTCATCAGCCGCTTTCACTCAGCGTTGTCTTCCCGTTATCATTTCACGGATCCTGTCCATATCGGCTTTCGGTTTCCTGTCTGCGCTGAGGAGTCCGTTTGTCTCCTGCTCCACATCTGTCAGCTGCGTATAGCACCATCCGAACAGGTAGGGGATATGATCCACCGCTTCCAGAAGTTCCTCTATCTTCTCCAGCAGCTTCTCCGGTCCTTTCAGCTTCTCATGATACCCCCATGACACCTCGCTGCCGTCCTCCATTGCAAAACCTCCGAATTCCGAGAGCAGCACCGGCTCTCCCCCGTATTCCATTCCCCTGCTCAGCACCATCTTGTCCACCGCGTTCATCTTAATCAGTCTCTCCCTGTCCGCATATTTCTCCGCAAGGACAGAGCCCCTGTTTTCATAGTCATGGATTCCTATGATATCCGTTCTCACAGCCTCCCATCCGTCGTTGGTACTGATAAGCCTTGTGTCGTCCACGGAGCGTATCAGATGATACATGCTCTCCGCAAACGCCTGCTGCCGGCGGTCCCAGAGCACATCCCTGATCCCCCAGCTTTCATTAAACGGAACCCAGGTAATAATACACGGATGGTTATAGTCTCTCTCCACCATCTCAAGGCAGGTATCCGCAATTTCTCTCACTCCCCCGTCCCAGAACTCATAGGCAGAAGGCATTTCCTCCCACACAAGCATTCCCAGCATATCCTGAAGCTCAATCTGACGGATTTTCCGTTCGTCCTGGTGGACCGGTATCTGAAGGGAATCCGCTCAAGCTGCATTTATACTAATAACTATGAGATCACACGGGAGGCGGTAAAGTATCTTATTGACAAGGGCTGTCTTCACACCGCGTTTCTCTCTCCTGGAAGCCATAATACGGTCACTTCGGACCGGCTGGCAGGATATCGTGACGCCTTCTCGGAAAAAGGGCTTCCGGTTCCATCCGACGGCATTTTTTTCATTGATCTTGAAGTCACCTCGCCTCGAAGAAAAAAAGAACTCCTGCTCGAGTATCTGTACGATCATCCCGAAACAGACGGACTGTTCTGTGTCAATCAGGAGATTACAAGGCATATCAGCTCCCTTCTGACCACCTGCCGCATGTGGGACCGTTATGAGATCGCCGCATTTGATTATCCCGGCGATCCGCGCATCTCCTACATAGAACAGGATATCCCGAAGATCGCACAGACATGTATCCAGGAACTGATATCCTCCATTCTTTCCGGTCGGAAGGATAAGCATGTCGTAGTGCCGTCGCGTTTCCATCCCGCATAGACAAAAAGACGCGGCACATACGGTTCATAACCAATATGTGTCACGTCTTTTGTTCCAATGTTTTCCGATATTTTCATGACCGTCCGTCTGTGCTTCCGCCGGTCTCTGCCTGCTGCTCTTTCGGGAAATGAATCTCCATCCTTGTTCCCTTCCCGGATTCGCTTTCCACTGTTACTTTTGCCCCGTGAAGGATCGCGCCGTGTTTGACGATGGACAGCCCCAGACCGGTTCCGCCGCGCTCTTTCGAGTGACTCTTGTCCACCCGGTAAAACCGTTCGAAAATCCGTTCCTGATGCTCTTTCGGAATTCCGATCCCGGTATCGGACACACTGATCTTCGCACCATCCAGCGTATCCCCCACCCAGACGGATACACGTCCGTTGTCATTGTTGTACTTGACCGCATTTTCACAGATATTGTATACCATCTCATCAAGAATCTGACGTATCCCCTTGTACATCACAGGTTCTCCCGTGACTTCCATCCGGATATTTTTCTGGGAAGCCTGGGGAGAAAGCCGGCTCACGACTTCTCTTGTGAGCTCATACAGATTGACATCTTCTTTTTCCAGCTCTACCGATTCTTCATCCAGTTTGGACAGCTTGATGATATCTTCCACAAGATGGATCAGCCGCCTCGCCTCCTTGTATATGCGTTCTGAAAAAACGGGAATGTCTGCCGGACGCACCATCCCGTTCTTCATGATCTCAGCATATCCGGAGATGGAAGTAAGAGGCGTCTTCAACTCATGAGATACATTGGCAGAAAACTCTTTGCGCATGTTCGACACAGCCTCTTTTTCCTTATTCTGCCTGTCCATTGCCTGCAGAAGAGGGGTGAGTTCAGGATATATATCATTGTCAAGCGGATGTTCCAGATTCAGCTCATTGATCGGCTTGATCAGGCGTTTGGTCTGCCATGTGGCCAGAGCCAGAGCCAGGAGCATCATCAATACCGCCAGTACCGCCATCACCGGGAACACGCCGACCGCGATTCTTATAAGCCCGTCCATTGACCGCGCCACACGCAGGACGCTCCCGTCGTCGAGAAGAACCGCATAATAGTAGAGTTCCTCCCCAAGTGTGTCCGACATCCTGACCTCTTCTCCCTCGCCGTTCGCAAGTGCCTCACGCACTTCTTTTCTTCCGCTGTGATTTTCAAGGGACTCATTGTCCTCCTCTGAGTCGTAGAATACTTCTCCGTCTTTTCCTATCCATGTTATCCTTGTATTTCTGTCGGCATCTCCCATCTGTTCAAGGTATTCCGCGCCGGTTATGTTGACAGCCGCCTGAATATAATGTGCTTCCTGCTTCACTTCGGATTCCAGAATGGATATATTTCTGTTGTACAGGATCATCGCAAGCAGCGCGTAGAACAGCAGAAGGGTGACTGCCAGTATGAGCATCATGCTCTTATGGATCTTGTTTCTCATGCAGCTCCCCCTACGCGGTAGCCGACTCCGCGAACCGTCTGTATGATCTCACCTTTGTCCCCCAGTTTCTGGCGCAGTGTCCGGATATGTACATCAACGGTCCTGGTCTCCCCGTCGAAATCATATCCCCAGATCTCCGCCAGCAACTGATCTCTTGTAAGAACAATTCCCTGATTTCTCATCAGCTTCTCCAGGAGCTCAAATTCCTTTAATGTCAGAGATATTTCTTTCCCGTTTACGGTAACCTCATGCTTTTTCACGTTGACATGAACTCCTGAGATGTCCATGTCGATCCGGTCCTCCACTTTCCCGCTGCGTCTCAGCACAGCTTTGATCCTTGAAACCAGTTCCATCATGCCAAAGGGCTTCGTGACATAGTCGTCCGCCCCTGAATCAAGCCCCACTACCTTGTCATATTCCGATCCTTTTGCGGTCACCATAATGACCGGGATTCCCTTTGTTTTCGAGGAGGACTTCAGTTTCTTAAGCAGTTCCAGCCCATCGTCGCCGGGCAGCATGATATCAAGCAGAATCAGCTCCGGTGTGTCGAACGCCAGAGCTTCCATAAAAGCGGCTCCGTCCGCAAACCCCCTGGCCTTAAGTCCGGTCGTTTCCAGCGTATATATCACAAGCTCACGGATATTATCGTCATCTTCAACACAAAATATCATCTCATAAGTTCTCCTTCTCTTCTATATTTAACATAGTCCGCAGAAAGCCTGGCGCTTTCCCCGGACCGGCATTATTTTCTTTTTTAAAAAGCCGGCTTTATCAGCCGGCCGCAGTCTATCAGCTCTCGTGTATGATCGCACTGTCCTTGTGCACGCCGGTGATGGAAAATTCCACCCACTCAGCAATATTTGTTGCATGGTCGCCGATACGCTCAAGGTATTTTGTAACCATGATGAGATCGAAAATCTTCTTTCCGTTCTCTCCTTTTTCTTCTTTGATAAAAGCAATCATCTCGTCGCGCACTTCTTCGAAGTACTCGTCAATCGCGTCGTCCGCTCTCATGACATCACGGGCCAGCTCAAGGTCTTTCTTGACATATGCGATTACACTGTTGCGCACCATCTTGCTGACCTCGGACGCCATCTTTCCGATGACATGTATATCGCTGTCCGCCGGAGCCCAGTCTTTGGAAGACAGGATGATCTCGGCGATATCAGAAGTCTGGTCTCCGATACGCTCCATATCCGTGATCATCTTCAGAGCTGCGGAAATTCTTCTTAAATCCTTTGCCACCGGCTGCTGCTGGAGCAGAAGCTTCAGGCACAGTCTCTCGATATCTTTCTCGAGCTGGTCAATCTCCTCATCTTCTGTAATTATGACTCTCGCCTGATCACGGTCGCTGCTCTCCAGCGCCTTTGTTGTCTTTGCAATGGCTGTCTCGCACAGCTCTCCCATCTGTGTGAGCTGCTCATCCAGAAGATGAAGCTGCTCGTCAAACTTATTACGCATTTAACCGAACCTCCCTGTGATATAGTCTTCTGTTCTCTTATCTGACGGTATTGAGAAGAGTTTTTCCGTATCATTGTACTCTACAACTTCACCCAGCAGGAAGAATGCTGTGTTGTCGGATACACGGACTGCCTGCTGCATGTTGTGTGTAACCATGACAATAGTATAGTCTTTCTTGAGCTCCATCGCAAGGTCTTCGATCTTGGAAGTTGAAATCGGGTCAAGCGCAGAGGTGGGCTCATCCATAAGCAGCACTTCCGGCTCTACCGCAAGAGCTCTCGCGATACAGAGTCTCTGCTGCTGTCCGCCTGACATGCCCAGCGCACTGGTCTTGAGACGGTCTTTGCACTCATCCCAGATTGCCGCGTTTCTCAGAGATTTCTCCACGATGTCGTCCAGTTTTGCCTTAGAGCGGATGCCATGTGTTCTGGGGCCGTATGCGATGTTGTCATAGATGCTCATGGGGAACGGATTCGGTTTCTGGAATACCATTCCGACACGTTTTCTTAATAAGTTTACGTCCATTCCCGTGAAAATATTTTCGCCGTCAAGAAGGATCTCGCCCTCAATGCGGCAGCCCTCTACCAGGTCGTTCATACGGTTGATGGACTTCAGAAGAGTAGATTTACCGCAGCCGGAAGGTCCGATAAAAGCGGTGATCTTATTCGGTTCGATCTCAAGATTTATATTCTTAAGAGCTTTAAAATCCCCGTAATACAAATCAAGATTCTTGATACTTATCTTTGACATTTCTTTACCCTTTCATGATTTTATACTGCTGTAAGTTTTCTTGCGATTACACTTGATAATGCATTGATTCCCACTACAAGGACCAGCAGAATGACTGCCGTCGCGTATGCCTGATCCATGTAAAGACCCTCGCTGGACAGATTATACATATGAAGCGCCAGCGTACGTCCGGATCCCATGATGCTGTCCGGAATCTGTGCCACTGTACCTGATGTGTACATCAGAGCAGCCGTCTCGCCCACGATACGTCCGATGGCCAGGATCACACCTGCAAGAACGCCCGGAATCGCGGACGGAAGCACGATGCGGAATACGGTACGAAGCTTTCCTGCTCCAAGTCCGAAGCTTCCTTCACGGAATGAATCCGGCACCGCCTTGAGGGCTTCTTCGGTGGTCCTCATGATCAGCGGAAGGATCATGATCGCCATGGTGAAGGCACCGGCCAGCAGGGAGAATCCCCAGCCGAGCGCATTGACAAAGAACAGCATGCCGAACAGACCGTATACGATAGAAGGAATACCGGAAAGCGTCTCTGTCGTCAGCCGGATCACTTCCACGAATTTGTTGCCTCTGGACGCATACTCCACAAGGAAAATCGCGGAAAAGATTCCGAACGGCACTGCAATCAGCAGTGACAGAAGTGTCATAATAATCGTATTGACCAGCGCAGGCACAACCGAAGCATTCTCAGATGTATATTCCAGTGAGAAAAGAGACGGTGTGATATGCGGAAGTCCGTTGATCAGGATATATGCGATCAGGAAGATCAGCACGGCAAAGGTAATGATCGACGCAAGCATTACGAGCAGCATCACAATGAATGAGCCCGGGTGTTTCAGATAAGTTCTGAACTTGTCACCGAAAGTCATTTTATTACTCATGATCTGCCCCCCTCTTTAACAGTGCTACACTTAAATTGATAATCAGGATAAATACAAAGAGAACAACTCCCGTAGCGATCAGCGCCTCACGGTGCAGGCCGGTCGCATATCCCATTTCGATTACAATGTTTCCGGTAAGGGTACGGATACCGTCCAGAATGCTGGATGTAAGACGCGCCTGGTTTCCGACGATCATGATAACCGCCATGGTCTCTCCGATGGCACGGCCGATTCCCAGCACGATACCTGCAATCACTCCCGATTTTGCAGCCGGGATAATAACACGGAAAATACTTCTCTCCTTCGTGGCTCCCAGTGCAAGAGAACCTTCATAATAATGGGACGGAACCGCGCGCATCGCGCTCTCTGTAGTTCCGATGATAGTCGGCAGAATCATCATGCCGAGGATCAGGGACGCGGTCAGGATGCTGTTTCCGTTTCCCGGATTCTTAACGATTCCGGCGCTGTGAAGCGCGGTTCCGAACTCGCGGATCAGCGGTACGACCACTACCAGTCCGAAGAAGCCGTAGATAACCGACGGAATTCCGGCAAGGAGTTCTGTCGCAGCCTTCAGCGGTTTATAGATCTGCTTCGGGCAGTACATCGCCATGAATACAGAAGTCAGGATTCCGATCGGAACTCCGAAAATGATTGCTCCCGCAGTCACATAAAGACTTCCTACAATCATCGGAAGTATTCCGAACATCTCGCTGTTGGGACGCCACTGCGTTCCTGTAATAAATTTAACAAATCCGATTTTGCTCATTGCAGGGATACCATTTGCAAACAGGAAGATACAAATGAGTGCTACCGCCAGCACGGATGCGCACGCGGCAACGAAAAACACTCCCTGCATGAATTTTTCAGTCCATGCTTTTGATTTCATTTTTTCCTCCTAATGAGCCGGGAAGATGCCATGTATCTGCCCGGCTCATAAATTCAAAGCGGAAAGTCTTTCACTTTAAAAATCACTCTGTGTTGTACTCTCAGTCCGTATTGTTCTGATTAGATTGCATCCCAGGTTGTCACATCTCCAAGATAGATGGATTTTACCTGATCTACTGACAGATCATCTGTCGGGTTAGCCTGGTTTACGATCACTGCGATACCATCTGTAGCGATCACTGTTCCCTCAAGCTGTGAAGCCTCGTCCTCTTTCAGCTCTCTGGATGCCATACCGATGTCATAGCTTCCCTCGATCGCAGATGTCATACCTGTTGTGGAATCAGATGTCTGCAGCTCGATCTTTCCGTTCGGGTTGACCTCACCGTAAGCTTCGATCAGTTTTTCCATCAGCGGAGATACGGAAGAAGATCCTCCTACTACGCAGCTTCCTTCCGGAGCCTCGCCTGCGTAAGCCTGTACGTCAGATACCGGAATGTATCCCTCGTCAGCAACAACCTGCTGTCCCTCTGTGCTCATGATAAATGCCATGAAGTCTGTAGCTACTGCATTGTCAAGATCCGGTTTCATCGCTACATTGAACGGTCTGGACACTTTGTAGGATCCGTTCTCAATGTTCTCTGCTGTAGCCTCAGCTCCGTCGATTTTCACTGCCTTTACAAGAGACTCGTCCAGAGATCCCAGAGATATGTATCCGATCGCATACTCGTTCTCAGATACTGTTGTCATCATAACAGATGTGTTGTTTGTAACCTGAGCGTCAAGTGTTGTCATATCGTTGTCGTTCTCATCTACAACGCCGAACAGCTCTGTGAAAGCTCCTCTTGTTCCTGAACCTTCCTCACGGGATACTACTGTAATAGAGCTTGCTGCATCCCAGTCAGAACCTGACGCGTCGCTGCCTCCCTGTGCCGCATCGTCAGAGCTGCTGCCGCATCCTGTTGCAGCAACTGCCATCATGCTCACTACTGATAAAATCGCGATAAACTTTTTCATTCTCATTTTTGATAATCTCCTTTTTCAATTTCGATTATTGTGTGTTGTTTTTGATCACGGTATTCATCATAAAAGAGAAATGTTAAATGTAAAATCAGGAGAATGTTAAATCTGTGTAAAGTGAAGAAAAGCCCTGATTTACGCCGTTTTGCACAAATCAGGGCCCGAAATCATGCCGTATTCTTATTAAAATCAACCGTTGTTTTTCTATCCCGGAAGAAAGTCTCTGAGATCTTCCATAGTGTAAACCACCTTATCCGCTCCGGCTTCTATAAATCTGTCAGCAGTCCTTTCTTCTCCTCCGGTGAACGCGCCTCCACCGCTTTTCTGTATGTTTTTATCAAAGAATTCTTCAGTATCTCCTCCATCATTCTGGCAGATGTGGAAGTCATATATGCCGGGATCTCTTCCAGAATTTGTAAACTCCCCATTTTACTTCTTCATCTTCGGATCAAATGCAAACGATGCCAGATATCCGAAGATCAGCGCGGCGGATATCCCCACGGCGCTGGCCTTGAATCCGCCCATGAACATCCCGATGAATCCGTTCTCATCCACCGCTTCTTTCACTCCCTGCCACAGAGTGCTGCCGAATCCCAGCAGCGGGACTCCTGCCCCGGATCCTGCAAACTCCTTGAACGGCTCATAAATCCCGCAGAATCCCAGCACGGCTCCCGTACACACCAGCAGTACCATAACCCTGCCGGGCATCAGTTTTGTCCGGTCCAGAAGAATCTGCACCAGTGCACAGATCAGTCCTCCTGTTATAAATGATACGATATATTCCATATCCTTCTCCTCCTCTTCCCGGCATCCCCTGCCGGATCTTTCCCGTTCAGCCCCGCGGTTTTCTCTTCTCCTCGCCGGCATCAGCAGTGTTCCAGCACAATTCCGTGGGCAATCCCGGGGATACTGGCGCCCTCATTGAAGCTTACAGTGGACATGAGAGCCCCCGTAGGGACAAACAGCACTCTCTTCCACTCTCCCTTCTCGATCTTCGGCAGTATAAACGATGCCAGTGTCACTGCCGCACAGCCGCAGCCGCTGCCTCCGGCATGGGTATCCTGCGTCTCCTGATCAAAAATTGTCATGCCGCAGTCCATATGTTTCTTCCGTATATCATACCCCTGTCCCTTTACAAGATCGAGAAGGATAGACTGTCCCACATATCCCAGATCCCCTGTGACGATTCTGTCGTAATCGTCCTCACACCGTCCCAGATCTCTGAAATTCCGCACGATCGTATCCATTGCCGCAGGAGCCATGCATGCTCCCATGTTCTGCGAATCCTTCAGCCCGTAGTCCACGATCCTGCCCACCGTAACGCCTGAAACTCTCACGTGAGTCTTCCTCGTTCCCACAACGAAAGCGCCGCTGCCGGTCACTGTCCAGTGCGCGGAAAGCGGCCGCTGGCTGGCATATCCCAGCGGAAAACGGAATTCTTTCTCCGCGCTGCCGAAATGACTCGATGTGACGGCAAGCATATATTCCCCGTATCCTGCCGCAACGCTCATAGAAGACAGCGCCAGCGCCTCGCCGGACGTGGAACATGCGCCGTACAGCCCGAACATGGGGATCTGAAGCGCTTCCACTCCCATGGATGTGGCGATCCCCTGTCTCAGCAGATCTCCTCCAAACAGATATCGCACCTCCTCCGCTCTGATATGCGCTTTTCCCAAAGCCAGCACACAGGCTTCTTTCTGCATATTGCTCTCTGCCTCTTCCCATGTCTGCGCACCGAACAGGTCATCCTGATTCGTCATATCAAATAGTTTTCCCAAAGGCCCTTCCGCCTCCTTGCTCCCCGCCACCGATGCCGTGCTTATAATATACGGAGCGCTGGAAAACACGATGCTCTGGCTTCCTTTTACCTGATCCATAGTCCTCATCCTCATTTCTTATGCTGCTTTTTCCGTTAGTATCTTCTCCCGGCTCCGTAAATATACATATCTGGAATATTTTTCAGCATACGGTATATTCCGTCAGATATTCCGGATACTATTTTCAGACCGGTTTGCATACCGGAACTTTCTGAAAGGAGATGATTTTACGGATAAAATACAGAAACTGAAACATCAGAAACAGTATGAAGAATACGTAAAGACAAAGACCCCCCGGCACAATGTCTGGCTCAACATGGTCAAGGCTTTCTTTCTCGGAGGCGCCATCTGTCTCATCGGACAGGTTATCAGTCACATCTGCGAGATACAGGGGCTTTCCGCAGACGAATGCAGCAGCTGGACCTCCCTGATCCTTGTGCTGCTGAGCATACTGCTCACCGGGACCGGCATCTATCCGAAACTTGCCAAATGGGGAGGCGCCGGAGCTCTGGTGCCTATCACCGGTTTTGCCAATTCTGTGGCCGCCCCGGCCATTGAGTACAAGAAGGAAGGACAGGTCTTCGGCATCGGCTGCAAGATCTTCACCATCGCCGGTCCGGTCATCCTCTACGGTATATTTACCAGCTGGGCTCTCGGTTTTTTGTACTGGATCTGGACGCTGGTGAAATAAGATTCCGCATCACAGTTTCAGGGGCAGGTGTGATTCATGAGAGTCACACCTGCCCCATATTATTTTCATATCGTATGCACATTTCCTTACCATCTGCGGAAGAAAAAGAGAAAAGCTCCCAAGCCTTTTCCAAGAGCCATGCTTATGATAAACGCACTCAGATATCTGACCACCTTCGCCCTCCGCATAAATATGGGAAACACATTGAGTATCTCCGCCAGCGCCATGGCCCAGCAGCCCGCGAAAATCCCGGCAAAAGCTCCGAATGCAGCGAGAAGGGGCGTCCCCAGAGGTATTCCGATATGAAACACATACAGAATATTCCCCACAATGCCGCCCAGAGCCACACAGTCTTCATAGAAAAGAATATGCTCCGCTGTGTGTGTCCTGTCCGCAAAATCGGCCACCACGCCCAGCTCAACGACAAAGGAAAAAAGTCCCGCCGCAGTCGCAACCCCCGCGCTAAGGCCTGCGGCCGCCAGAACCGCCTGTGCTGCCCATTCCCACATCGATCTCCTCTCCTTTCCGCGCCGCATCCTCTACCAGGGTTGTCTGGATATCGTTTTCATAGAGGCGCATCTGCACCTCCATAGGCGTGGGGTCCTCGGTAAAGCGGCGCCTTCCGAAATGATTGAAAAAGATCAGTATGCCTATCGTCAGGCCTGCGGAATATGTGATCTCCAGGATTGTGAACCCGTCTGTCTCCCGTCCCGTCACAAGCTCGTACATCTGTCCGAACAGTTTTGTCACGTCTATGTCATTGTTAAATGCCATAATTGAGAATGCAGCGCCGCAGAAAGTGACTACCGCCACAAATGCCGCCTTCAGCACATGCCACAGTTTTCCCGGAGTCTTCTGATCTTCAAAGGTAACGATTATATCCGTCTCTCCCAGATTCTGAACCTCAACATTCGGATACTTTTCATGAATACAGGAGATGATCTTCAATACGGATACAACAAAACGCTGCTTCCCCTGCTTCTGTATCTTAAGAATTTTCAGCGGCTTTATACGCGCCAGCATTGCTCTGTCGCTGCACTCCATGGTCAGGATATCTCCCAGTGTAACCTCCTGCTTTTTCACCTCTATATCCCTGTCCCCTTTGATATAAAGAGTAACCCTGTCAGCCGGCATACCGCTCCACCTCCGGAGCCATTATGAGAAATCCCTCGCTGTTCCCCTGCTGCGGGGCGCTCAGATAATAGAGAATTCCGATCACTACGGCCGCAAGCACAATGATCAGAAGGCATATCCATATTTTCTTACGTCCTTCATCCATACTGTTCACCTTTCCTTTCCTGCAGAATTACTGTTCTGCAGTCTAGTATCTGAACTTCTGTCAAAAATATGTATTTCTTCTACGAACCTGTTTTCCTGAGGTTCTCAATGATCCTCTTCTCCATCCTGGATACCTGCACCTGAGAAATCCCCATGATTTTTCCCACATCAGCCTGTGTCTTGTCAGCAAAATACCTCAGATAAATGAGCTGACGCTCTTTGGAATCCAGTGTCTCAAGCATCTGTCTGAGAACCATCCTGTCAAGGATTTTTTCCTCTCTCTGATCCTTTTCTTCCAGTCTGTCCAGAAGGCGGATCTCACTCCCCTCTTTCTGGTGAATCGGGCGATACAGTGACTCCACCTCGCCGCCGGCCTCCATGGCCTGTACAATCTCCTCTTTATCCACTCCCAGTTCCGCGGACATTTCTTCCAGTGTGGGCTCACGCCCCAGCCTGTCGGTCAGCTTCTCTCTTGCCCGGATGCTCCGGTATGAAAGTTCCTTCAGCGACCGGCTTACCTTGATCATACCGTCATCCCGCAGAAACCGCTTGATCTCGCCTGAGATCATCGGTACCGCGTAGGTGGAAAATTTCACGTCGTAGGACAGATCAAACTTGTCTATGGCTTTCAGAAGACCTATGCTTCCGATCTGAAAAAGATCTTCCGCTTCTGTTCCCCTCCCGCAGAACCGTTTTACCACGCACCAGACAAGTCCTACGTTTTCCTCCACGAGCTGCTCTCTCGCCTCTTTATCTCCGTCGTGTGATTTTCTGATCAAAGCGATTGTGTGGTCCATATCTCCCTTCCTTTTCCGACGGTCTTCTTCATCCTTACCTTTGTCCCCTTGCCGGGTTCAGACTCCACCTCAACGCTGTCCATGAACGCCTCCATAAACGCAAATCCCATTCCCGAGCGGTCCTGTTCCGGCTTTGTCGTGTACATAGGCCGCATGGCCTCCTCGATATTTTCTATCCCTTTCCCCGTATCACTGACCTCCACCGTAAACATATTGTCATCGATACGGCACCGGATACATACCTTATGTATCTCGTTTTCATATCCGTGTATGATTGCATTCGTCACTGCCTCCGAGACGGCGGTCTTCACATCCGCCACCTCCTCAACCGTGGGATTGAGCTGAGTCATAAACGACGCCACCGCCACCCTGGCAAATCCTTCATTTGCCGATCTGCTGTCAAATCTGATCTCCATTTCATTGGTATTTTTCATGTTTCGTCCTCCTCATATATCTGCATTATTTTCGTCACTCCGGAAAGCGTCAGAATCTTCCTGATCCTTGCGTTCGCGTGCACTGCCCAGACCTCTCCTCCGATCAGCGAAATCGTCTTATACCTTCCCATGATAACCCCTATGCCTGAACTGTCCATAAAATCTGTCCTGTCAAAATCAAATATCACATATTTGATATGATTTCTGTCGATCACCGCATCCGCTTCCCTCTTCATTTCCTCCGCATTGTGGTGATCCACCTCCCGGGGCAGATAAATTGTCAGACAGTTCTCCTGAACCTGATATTTCATACTACTCCTCCTCTTGTTTTTTCCGGATTTTTCATGGGGGCCTGACCCCTTTGTAAAAGGGGTCAGGCCCCCATGAGCAGCGTTTTCCGAATTGTATATACAACAAATACAAAAGGATATGCATTTCTGCATATCCTTCTCTTTTGTGTCTTATTTCTATATTATATGAATTATTTATTCTTCTCCATCTTCCGTGTTTCCGCTGTCAGAACCGCCGTCCTGGCCATCAGAGCTTCCGTCTCCGCCGCTCTCACCCGCAATGGCGTCATAATTCTCCTGCGCCTCCTGCACATAGTCGGAATCCGCAAAGTTCTCTATGATCATCTGATAATATTTGGAGGCATTTTCATTGTCTCCGTTTCCGCTGTAAGCCTGTGCCAGATTAAAGACAGCCTCTCCGTCATTATAGTTCTGATCCATCCGGATCACTTTGTCGAAGGCATCTATGGCATCTTCGTAATTTTCCGCCGACAGCGCCTCTGTCCCCTGCTCAAAATAATCATAGCATGCGTTGGGGTAAATATCTTCTGTCAGCTCATCGTAGAGGGCTTTCCCGTTGTCCCCCAGTGAATCTCTGCTGATTCCCAGAAGGGAGTCCGCCATGGTCACATAGGTGTATCCGCCGTTGTCATACTGATCTGACACGCTCATGAGATTCTCATAGCCGTCCACCGTATTCTGAGCCTGCTGCACCTGTGCCTCTGCGTCTTCTCCCTGCGAGCGGTAGTTGTCCAGAGTTCTCGTCTGAGCGCTGATCTGTGCCTCAAGCGAAGTGATCTGCTCACTGTACTCCCGCATCTGGTTATTCAGTCTCTCCGATCTGGACTGATTCACCGCCGGCGCCACCAGAAACCAGATGATCGCCGCTCCGATCGCCGCTCCGATAAAAAGATTGGCAACAGCCAGATGTCCCGCAGCCTCTCTGAGGGCCGAGTGCCTTGGCTGTATGATTGTCTCATTGCCGAGGCTGTATTCCACGGCATCCTCCCGTCTCTTTTTCTCAGGGCGCTTTCCTTTCCTCGTCCTCTGCCTTGTCAGTTCATGAAGGTATCTGAGCGTCATCGGATTTTCCGTGTCAAGTTTTCTCGCCGTCTTCAGAATCTGTTTTGCTCTGGAATACTGCTCCGAATGAAGATACAGAAGTGCCAGCAGCTGATACGCTTTCAGGAATGTCGGATGCGCCGAGATTACCTGCTTCAGCTGTATGACCGCAAGATCCTCACTGTTCTGCTGACAGTATCCGATGCACTGATTGTATTTCTTCACCGCCTGATTGATGACTTCAAGTTCATTTGCCGACGCCTGGACATTCTTTATATATTCATTTGCAATATTATCTCTCGGCCGGAAATTCTTGCTGATGATCCACTCCACCAGTGCTTCCGCGACCTCCCCTATGCCATAGTAAACAAGCCCGAGAAGATTCCGCGCCGCAATGTTCTCTCTATTGTACTGAAGGCTGCGGCGAAGCGAGACGATCGCACCGGACATATCTCTGATCTGGGCTTTCTTCAGGCCGTCATTATACCAGTAGTTGGACTGATATAAAAACTTCTTCGCATAATTCATTTATACCCACCGTAATTCTTTCCTGTTGACTCTATTGTTTCTTATCCATAACTTCTCTCAGAAGATCCGTCATATCAGAAAGATCCTCCTGATATACCGCTTCCTCGATATCTTCTACTTCAAGACATGGTTTAAACTTCTTGATCTCTTCTTCATAATTCAGCATTTCACATGACCTCCTGAATCATTTCTTTTATCATCCCTGTCAGATAGAGCGACCCGAGGCAGTACACTGTCCGTTCTCCCCGGCTGTCAAGCACATACTTCAGCGCCTCTTCTGCCGACTCTATCACAATGACAGGTCTGTCCGTGTATTTTTCAAATATCCTTCCGAGTGTACCGGCGCCGGTGCCCCGGCGGTCTGAAATGTGAGTGACCACATAAATATCTGCCTGCACACTCCGGCACAAGCAGGCGATCATCTCTTCATATTCCTTATCCCGGACAGCGGAAAACAGGATGATATTTCCGTTTTCTCCCTGAGGGACGCTCGCCGCGAACGCTTCGACGGCACTCACATTATGGGCCCCGTCGACATACACGCCCGGCAGGACTTCTTCCATCCTGCCCTCCCACTTTAATGCTGACAGAGCCTCGCGCCATCGTTCCGGATGACCTCCCTCACCTGTGAGGAAACGCATGACCTCCATGGCCAGCAGAGCATTGCCCGGCTGATAGACTCCGATATTGTTCAGTTTCCACGTGGTATTTCCATAATAAGCATTCGCGCAGGAAAATGCAATATGTTTGTCCCGGATTCCAAGAATTTCGTACGCATCTTTCCCGATTTTTTTACACAAACTGTGATGTTCTTCCGCTGTCTGTCGGATCACCCCGTCACTTTCCGCACATGTCTGAGCATAGAATACGGGGATTCCCTCTTTAATGATCCCCGCTTTCTCCTTTGCGATCTCTCCGATCGTATTCCCAAGATATTCCATGTGATCCATGCCGATAGAAGTGATCACGGATACAAGCGGACGCTCCACCGCGTTTGTGGCATCCAGCCTGCCCCCCAGTCCGGTCTCCAGCACAGCGTACTCCACCCCGGCCTTTCGGAATGCAGACACCGCCATTCCGAACAGAAATTCAAAAAATGTCGGATGGGGCAGTCCGGACTTCTGCATCCGTTTTACCGCGTCAAGTGTTTCTTCGAAAACACTGCAGAATGCTTCATCGCTGATCTGCTCCCCATCCATAACGATCCGCTCATTCATACGGATAAGATGCGGAGACGTAAACAGTCCGACGTGCTTTCCCTCTGATCGAAGCATCGCGTTCAGGTACGCACACACTGATCCTTTTCCGTTGGTGCCCGCCACATGGATGACCTTCAGATCATCCTGCGGGTCTCCCAGATACTCCAGAAACGCCTTTGTATGCATCATGTCATTTTTCTTTGTAAATCTGGGAATATCAAGTATATATCTTACTGCTTCTTCGTACGTCATTCTTCCGTCTATTCTTCCTGCTCCTCATCTTCACTTACAAATGCCTGTCTTCCGTTCTCCACGGCATTCTCGTCCTCCGGAAGTTCCGTCAGCCTGCCGTCTCTGTACTCATAAGTCTTTGACGTGCGGAAGATCGTATTGCTGGATCCGACCTGAGCCACCATTATGGTGTCGCCGTCATTCAGTTCCGACTCCTGCAGGTCGAGCCGCGTGTTATTCAGGAACTTCGTTGTCTGCTTCTCTCCGTTGATATAAACCTTGCTCTGCTTTGTAAAGTTATCTCCGTACACACTGTACGAACCGTCAAGCTGCGTGACAAGATCCGTAATGTGAGCGTCCTTTACTCCCATCACCATATGACCTTCGGTGATCGGCGCGCCGCTGTTTTCATACACATACTGCTCACCGTACATGATGTCATACTGCAGCAGCTCCAGATCCGCCAGATAATTCTTTGTCTGACGCCTCTGCTGATGATAGTTGAATACTGTGCCGGAATGAATATCCAGTCTGTCGAATACTTCCGCCATGATCTGATATGCGGCCAGATTGCTGTCCTGCTTTTCCAGCCCGATGTTGTCCCAGATCACATAGTTGGTATTATAGAGATATCTGCTCTTCAGATCTTTTGCCTCAAGATCCATCGTGGGAAGATGATCTCCGTAGAACACAAGAACAGTAGGTTCATTCCGCGACTCCACTGCCTCGATCAGCTCGCCGACAAACTTATCCATCTCATGAACTTCATTCACATAATATTCCCAGGCATTTCGCTTTCCTTCGTCCTCAACGCCGCTGACAATGATCTCCGGATTCTCAAGCGTAGGCTCCGTAGGATAATCCCCGTGTCCCTGAACGCTGATCGTGAAGACAAAGTCCTGGCCCTCTGTGGTATCCATGGATTCCATGATATTGGGAACCAGAATATCGTCCGTCGCCCATCCCTTGGGCGTTGTCTGCAGGATATTCATGAATTCCTTGCTTGTATAGTGATCGAATCCCATATTGTTGAAGACCTGTGCACGGCTGTAGAAATTGCCGCCATTGTTGTGGAGCGCCTCTGCTCCGTATCCCAGACTGGTCAGAGCCGTCGCCGCACTCTCCAGCACCTTGGTTTTTGCATAAGTCTTATAGGGATATTCTCCCGGGCCGAAGAAACGCATGCTCATTCCTGTCAGCACCTCGAATTCGGTATTCGCCGTTCCCGCGCCCACAGACGGCACCTTAAAATATCCGGTGGAATACTCACTGAACAGCTTCCTTAGATTCGGGATGGGATCCTCCGAAAAGCGGAGCCATTCAACCTCTGTGGGATCAAAGAAAGATTCCAGCTGCACGAACATGATATTCGGCAGTTCGTCCTCTTCTCTCCCCGTCTCGTTCTTCGTGATCTCGCCGTTATTGCTGATCTCGGCCATCATCTCTTCACTGTAGCCGGAAGGTTCATTGATGCCGGTATTGAACAGACTGGCCGAGAAACAATATGGAAATCCATAGTCCTCATAGGCAAACGCAATATTTCCGAAATAATTCGAAATCACTCTTTTATCTACCGCCACATTGGTCAGCACCACACACACAGCAAAGGAGACCGCCACACCGCCCAGTGCCAGGATCCTGTGCATTTTTCCTGTAAACTGTCCGCCGCGCCTCCACATGGAGACAATCCACAGCACCAGAGCAACTATTCCGATGATAATCATTACAAGCTCAAACGTATTGAAATAATTCCCCGTCAGTTCAAGTGCGTCCGAGAGTACTTTCAGATCCTGCGCGTTAAACGGTGTAACCCTCTTTGTGAGAAGATATCCGTTGCATGTTCCCAGAAACAGCCAGAAAACACTCAGAAGTATTCTGGCAAACATCCTTCTCCGCACAAGATATACAATGGAAAATGTCGCGAATATCAAAAAAGCATTGTACAGAAATACCAGCGGCGTCCCCACCATATAGTCCCAGGCTTCAAAAATGGAAAGTCGGGATATCACTTCAATGAGAAAATTAATGAGGCAGGCAAGCACAAAATGCAGCGGCAGCGACAGCCGGTTCATCCATTTATACACCGGCTGCATCTTTTTTGCAAACCTGCTGTTGCGGCGCTCTTCAAGAATTCTCTGGCGCCGCTCTTTCTTCTCCCTAAAATGTCTTTTTATGTCTTCCTTTTTCAGGTTTCTGACTTTGACAAAAAATCCTCTGATATCAGGCTTTCTGATATGAATGCGTTTCATCTGTGACCTCTTTTCTAAACTGCAGGCCCCTATTTTTCAAGTCCTGCCATCCTCTCTTTTACCTGAGCGAGCATCTGCGTATATTTCTCCAGCTTTTCACGCTCCTCCCGTACCTTTACCTCGGGAGCCTTGCTCACAAATTTCTCATTTGCGAGCATCCCCTCTGCCCGCCTGATCTCTTTTGTCAGTCTCTCTTCTTCCTTTTTCAGTCGCTCGCGTTCCTGCTCGAAATCCACCAGTTCTTCCAGCGGCAGATATACTACGGCGTCCGGCACAACAACTGAGACAGCGCTGTCATCCACATCCTGCTTCGTCTCACTGATAATAATGTCATTTGCCATCATAAGCGGCATAACGGAGTCTTTCATATTCCCGATGCCCGCTCCGATCTCTCTGTCCTCACAGACAATATACACTTTCGTTTTCCTGCTGTTCGGCACATCCATGCCGGAACGTGTATTGCGGATTCCCCTGACAACCGCCTTCACATGCTCCATCACATTTTCGTCTGCCGGGAAGCTCCAGTCGTCCCTGTATTTCGGCCAGGAGGACATCATCAGCGATTCTTCCTCCGGCACAAGCGCGCTGTAGATCTCTTCTGTGATGAACGGCATAAACGGGTGCAGAAGCTTAAGCGCCTGTCCCAGCACCGTCTTCAGTACCCAGAGCACACAGTCCGCCGCAGCCTTGTCTTCATCCCCATGGTATATACGGTATTTTGCCAGTTCAACATACCAGTCACAGAATTCATCCCAGATAAAGTCATAGACCTTCTGTACGGCAATACCCAGCTCAAATTTATCCATGTTCTCCGTCACATCTTTTGCCAGCGTATTCACTCTGGACAGGATCCATCTGTCCGCCGCGTTAAACAGGCTGTGATCCGGCTCGGTGACAGCCTCATCCTTCATGTTCATAAGAATAAAGCGTGATGCATTCCATACTTTATTTGCAAAATTCCGGCTTGCCTCAACTCTCTCGTTATAGAAGCGCATGTCATTTCCCGGAGCATTTCCCGTTACAAGCGTAAGTCTGAGAGCGTCTGCGCCGTATTTGTCGATAATATCCAGCGGGTCGATTCCGTTTCCAAGGGACTTGCTCATCTTCCGTCCCTGGGAATCTCTCACCAGCCCGTGAATCAGAACCGTGTGGAACGGCGCCTTTCCAGTATGCTCATATCCGGAAAATACCATTCGGATGACCCAGAAGAAAATGATGTCATACCCTGTCACGAGCACATCTGTCGGATAGAAATAGTCATAATCTTCCGTGTGTTCCGGCCAGCCCAGTGTGGAAAACGGCCACAGCGCAGAAGAAAACCAGGTATCCAGCGTATCCTCATCCTGTGTAAAATGCGTGCATCCGCAGTGCGGGCACTTCTCCGGCATTCCTTTTGATACAACAACTTCGCCGCACTCATCGCAGTAATATGCCGGGATTCTGTGTCCCCACCAGATCTGACGTGAAATGCACCAGTCCTTGATGTTCTCCAGCCAGTGCAGATAGATCTTATTGAATCTCTCAGGGACAAATCTGAGTTCGCCTTTTTCCAGCGCCTCGATAGCCGGCTTCGCAAGTTCATCCATTTTCACAAACCACTGCTGTTTGATCAGAGGTTCCACTGTAGTGCCGCACCTGTCGTGTGTTCCCACCGCATGTGTATGTGGAACAACCTTCACAAGATACCCCTGTTCTTCCAGATCCTTCACAATGGCTTTTCTTGCCTCATAGCGGTCCATCCCTGCGTATTTCCCGCCTTTTTCGTTGATCGTGGCATCATCGTTCATGATATTGATCTCTTCCAGATTATGACGCTTGCCCACCTCAAAGTCATTCGGGTCATGAGCCGGCGTGATCTTCACGGCTCCGGTTCCGAATTCCTTGTCTACATAGTAGTCAGCAACCACCGGGATCTCCCGGTTTACAAGCGGAAGAAGTACTTTCTTTCCTACCAGATCCTTATATCTCTCATCATCCGGATGTACGGCGATCGCCGTATCTCCCAGCATGGTCTCAGGCCGTGTGGTTGCGATCTCAAGGAACCGGTCTGTTCCGATAATCGGATACTTGATGTGCCAGAAATGTCCTTCCTGATCCTCATGCACAACTTCCGCATCGGAAAGAGAAGTCTTGCACTTCGGACACCAGTTGATGATTCTGGAACCCTTGTAGATGTATCCCTTCTTATATAAATTGATGAAAACTTCCTCAACTGCTTTCGAACATCCTTCGTCCATGGTAAAGCGCTCTCTGTCCCAGTCACAGGAAATTCCGAGCTGTTTTAACTGGTTCTCAATCGTCCCCGCATACTCTTCCTTCCACTGCCAGGTTCTCTTCAGGAAGCCCTCACGGCCCAGTTCCTTCTTATCGATCCCCTCTTCCTTCAGCTGATTCGTCACCTTGACCTCGGTAGAGATCGCCGCATGATCCGTCCCCGGAATCCACAGCGCATTATATCCCTCCATCCGCTTGTAACGGATCAGAATATCCTGCAGTGTATTGTCCAGAGCATGCCCCATATGAAGCTTCCCCGTGATATTCGGAGGCGGCATTACCGTTGTGAACGGTTTTCTGCTCCGGTCAACCTCAGCATGAAAATACTTGTTCTCACACCACTTCTCATATAACTTTTTCTCGATCTTCTTCGGATCATAAGTCTTTTCCAGTTCCCTGCTCATTGTTTCCTCCTTGTTCACCCTCATAAACTCTTGTTTTTTCAGAAATCACACCGGCGTTCTCTCCGGTCCGCAGCATTTAAGTTCACGGATTTTTCACATCTTTCTGCAAAGAAAAAGCCCTTTACTCATGTAAAGGGCGAAAATTCCGCGGTACCACCTTATTTTATATGCGCGTGTCTTCCTGTTATACCGAAAACGACCGTTCTCCTCTCCATCCTGTCCGGACGGTTCGCGCATATCTCTTAGTCCTGTAACGTAGACTGTCACGGGATATCCTATTCTCCGCTCTTGTCCGCGACTCTTCAGATATCCGGTTCAGAAGCTACCTTCCATCATCCTTTTCCGGGACCGCCTCCCAGCCGGAATATCCGGGCAGTCCTCTCTGTCGGCAGTGATCATGTACTCCTCTTCCTCAATACCTTTTTCTCTTCAGTTCACGGAAGCAGCAAATATGCTTCCAGGCTTTACAAATATGTTAACAAAAAATTAACTATGAAATACTATAGCTGTAAGATACTGATTTGTCAAGCTATTTAGATAATCTTAAGAAGTCACGGATCCTGCCGCTACTCTGTCATGTCCTCTATCATTCCCACTATGTCATATCCGTAATTCTCCCCGGTTGCCCAGCCGGTCCCCTCCGGATTCTCCTGCTGTCCGAGCCATTCCACATAGGGCGCTGATCCTTTTTTCACATATTCATATCTGTCATCCACGCATTCCTGTATCAGTGGGTCTGATGTTGCATAGGCTTTCAGGTGCTGAATCTGAGCCCTTATCCCCGTGCGCACATCCGGATAAGAATTTCCAGGAACGCCGCCTCCCGTGGTCCCCAGCCCCGCAAAATTAAACTGCTCAATGGATGCGTCTCCGCCGTACTGCAGAAATCCGGTCTCCTTCATGGTCTGGGCGAAAGCCACCTCCGGACGGACCCCTTCTGCCACAGCCTCATCATAATACATCTGACAGAATGTCTCAATCGTATCAGCCCCTCCTTCAGATAGTTCCTCTGATGGATACTTTTCCCCTGATTGTTCAAAGTAATCTACCATCTCCTGTACCGTCACATCGCTCTTTCCCATGATAGGATACTGCCCTTCTGTCTCTGAAATCCCTGATTCATCCTGTCCGTCCGCACTTTCTTCCGTTGATTCCGCAGACTCTCCTTCTTCCGCAGAATCCGCCTGAGAGACCGGAAGCTGATCCCCCTCTGTTCCGGAAAATGCTCCCGTCCTGCCCGCGAACGCCAGAACCGCCGCAAGGAAAACGGCAAGTCCCGCTTCAATATATAATCTGAGTCTTTTCTTCTTTCTTCTGCTCATTCTGATAATTCCCTGTCTTCATATCCGTTTCGGATCTGTCTGTACAATATATTATTTCCATCCCCTCATATATTCCTCTGTTTATGCTTCCCCCATCTGATAAAGTCATAAAGTCCTCATCTTCCGCACATACTATACAGAGGTGATCATTCATGAAAAAAATAAGATCGTATTACATTATCGGATATCTTTTTACTGCTGCTGCCGGCACTCTGTTCCACTTCGTCTACGACTGGACCGGCCAGGGCGCGGTCGCTGCTCTGTTCTTTCCGGTCAACGAATCCACCTGGGAACATATGAAGCTGGTTTTCTTTCCCATACTGCTGTACACTTTTCTCACACGCTCAAAAATAAACAGGGATTTCCCCGCTGCTCCCGCCGCCCTCCTGCTGGGCGGTATTATCGGAACATGGACCATCCCTGTTCTCTTCTACACATATACCGGAATACTGGGACGCAACTTTACCGCCGCTGATATCGGAGTCTTCTTTCTTGCCCTGTTTGCCGCATTCTGTACTGCCTGGAAGCTTCGTGAATCGCAGAAGGTCCTGCAGTACAGATATCTGATTTTCCTCCTGACCGCCATATCAGCCGTTCTGTTCTTCCTGTTTGCCTTCTTCCCGCCCGGGATCGGCCTTTTCCGGGAGCCATGAAGCTTCCCTCTCCGGATCTTTTCCGAAATTTTTATCAATCAGGCGGCAGTATTCCTCATAGGCCTCCACTCCGCTGAACTCCTCCTTCAGAGCATCCCGCACGCCTTTGTAATACCATGCCATGGCGCTCTTGCTCTGCATCCGGAACCTTGTCCAGAGCGCTTCGCCCAGAACAGGATAATCCCGGTCAATGTCACGCATATTGGAGAGCTTGTCAGCCAGTCCGATCATTCGGACCTCCCGCGGCGCCGTTTTAAGCCTCCGTATCGTCTCTCCCTTTCGTTCCTCCCAGGACAGTGATTTGTCCTCGCTCTCCTGGGCAACCATATCTGCCACCCGCTGTCCGAATCTCAGCTTCAGCACCTCCCAGGTAATCCCTTTGCAGTCCTCAATCGTGTCATGAAGAACCGCCGCACAGATAACCTCCTCGTCCTTTGTCATTGTGGACACAATATCCGCCACCTCGATCGGATGAACGATGTAGGGCCTTCTTGTTCCCTTGCGAAACTGTCCCTCATGTGCCTTCGTCGCAAACTCCATAGCGTCATCAATCATGAACAATCCTCCCGGCTCAGCCTTAACTCTGCATCTTATCTGGTAAAATTGTAACACATCAGTCTCTTACGTGCTATACTGGTACGTGAAAATATTTTACATAAAAGGAGTATCCCGATGAAAAAAAACAGTGTTCTGATAACCGGAGCCTCCCGCGGCATCGGCCGTGTCTGTGCCCTCGCATTCGCCGGCGCCGGATATCACGTTTTCATAAACTGCAGAAAATCCATACAGGATCTGGAGCGCGTAAAATACGAGATCACTGCCTCCGGAGGTTCATGTGACGCCCTTCCCGGCGATGTGGGCAATCCGGATGAAGTACGCCGGATCTTCCGCAGGATCTCCGACATAAGCGGCGGCCTTGACGTCCTTGTCAACAACGCCGGAATCGCCTGGTTCGGTCTCCTCACTGACATGACCGACAGCGAATGGGAGAGACTCATGGGCACGAATCTTTCCTCCGTATTCTTCTGCTGCCGTGCGGCTGTCCCGTGGATGGTATCCCGTAAATCAGGCCGGATCATCAACATTTCTTCCATGTGGGGGACTTCCGGCGCCTCCTGCGAGGCTGCCTACTCGGCCTCAAAGTCCGGCGTTCACGGTCTGACAAAAGCCCTGGCCAAAGAGCTCGCCCCAAGCAATATCCAGGTCAACGCCATTGCATGCGGAGTGATCGATACAGAGATGAACGCCCGGCTTACTCCGGAAGAGCGTTCTGCTCTGGCAGATGAAGTGCCCGCCGGACGCTTCGGCACTCCGGAGGAAGCCGCCCGTCTGACGCTGATGCTTGCGGAGGCCCCCTCCTATCTGACAGGCCAGATCATCGGCCTTGACGGCGGTTTCCTCTGAAACACTCTTTCCGTTATGTATCCGGATACGCGGCTATCTCCACACAATGTCCGCCTTTTTCCGGGGAGCCGTCCTTCTGTATCTTACAGCCGGATAGCCCGCAAGCATGCAGCATGCGATCGGGGTATCCGGTATGCCGAGCCACTGCTTCAGTTCCGGACTGGCCTCGATGATTCTCATCAGATATCCGCAGTAGAGGACTCCGGCGCCCTCCGCCACAGCCATATTCTCAATGTTCGCAGCAGCAAGCCCGCCGTCCAGCGGATTGTCCGTGGCGATGAGGATCATGGCCGGAGCATTGAAAAACAGCCCGTCGTCCTCCGGATTATCCCGGTGCCTGCGATAGAGAAATTTAAACATCATCGCATAGTGGGGCATTTCCTCCTTTATGCGGTCCGCCATGGCAGGCACCTGGTCCCAGAGTTTCTGTCTGAACGCATCCAGTTCTTCCTGAAGAACAATAAAACGGCACTTCTGACTGTTCTTCGCCGTCGCTGTATATCGGCCTGCATCCAGAATCCGCTCAAGGCAATCCTTCTCCAGCTTTCTCTTCTGATAGTTTCTGATGCTCCTTCGGAATTTTACCGAATGAAGGAAATTTTCAGGCTTCACCTCAAACGTATCCCTGTCATATTCTTCCACATCCGCCATGTCATACTCCGGTATGGAAACCGCGTTCCGGGGACAGACTGCCACACAGTGGCCGCACTGAATACATTCCGGTCTGTATACCGCTCTGCCCTCTCTGACCCGGATCTTTCCCGCAGGGCAATCCTTTTCACAGAGTCCGCATCCTATACATTTTTCTTCATCAATCGTAATCATCTCACTACCTCCGTAACTCACTTTTCCGGCATGCCGTCGTCAAAAGCGGACTCTGCCGCATATTTCTTCCCTATACTCTTCCATATATATCCTGCGGCACATAGGCCTTCACAGCGATTCCTTCCGGCACATACTCTTCCGACACAAGCTGTCCTCTGCTCCGGATAAGCTGGATCTTTCCCGCGTCCGCGAAATCATACAGGCGCTCGATATAGATCTGATCCCGCCGGATGATCTCCAGCAGAGCATGTTTCAGTTCATCCAGGCCTTCACCTGTTCTCGCAGATGTGGGAATCGAATAGTCTGCCCGAAAGTCTCTCTGAACCCCCGGTTCGTCGAGCAGGTCCTGCTTATTGAACAATGTCACCACCGGCTTTCCCTCCGCCCCCAGCTGCCGCAGTGTCTCATACACCACATGCATCTGGGTATCCATCTGCGGATTGGATACATCCACTACATGAATGATTATATCGGCATACGCCGCTTCCTCCAGCGTGCTCCGGAAGGCCTCCACCAGATGATGCGGCAGTTTGCGGATGAACCCGACTGTGTCCGTGACAAGAATCTCCTGTGTCCCGTCCAGCATCAGTCCCCGTGTCGTCGTATCCAGTGTGGAGAAAAGCATGGCATCCTCAGGAATCCCTGCATCCGTCAGGGCATTTTCTATACTGCTCTTCCCGGCGGAAGTATACCCTACCAGAGCCGCAGTTTTCATCCCCGACTGGCTTCTCTGATTCCTTATCAGCTCCCGGTGCCTCTCCACATCTCTGAGTTCCTTCTTCAGCCTGCTGATACGCTCCCGGATCAGCCGCCGGTCCATCTCAAGCTTCTTCTCACCGGGCCCCCTGGTTCCGATTCCGCCGCCGAGCCGTGACAGAGACCTGCCCAGTCCGGAAAGCCGGGATGCCCTGTATCGCAGCTGAGCCAGCTCAACCTGTATCTTTCCCTCTCCGGAAACCGCCCGTGCGGCGAAAATATCCAGAATCAGCAGCGTCCGGTCGATCACCTTGCAGGAAAGCTCCTCCTCCAGATTTCCGATCTGGGCGCTGGTCAGTTCATCATCGCAGATGATTCCTGTGGAATCCGTTTCCCACAGCAGATTCTTCAGCTCGGAAAGCTTCCCCTTCCCGATATAAGTCCCCGGATGAATGCTCTCTCTGGCCTGGATCAGCCTGCCGGCCACCTGTGCTCCCGCTGTGCGGGCAAGCTCGGCAAGTTCATCAAGAGAGGATTCTTCTGATTCTGCTCCCCCGGTATCCACTCCTACCAGGATCACTTTCTCTTCAATCTTATCTGTTTCATACATATTCCGGTTCTCCTTCTGTCAATGCGCCTCTCCGGTTCTGTACCGCCTTTTGCGTCCCGCCTTCCGCGCTGCTTTTTCCCTTATTCGTTTCCGGCCCGCTCTGATCTGTCCGGATAATAAAAACCGGCAGGGGCGGATCGTTCTTCCTGTTATAATAACAGTTCACAAGGACAAGCCATTTTGCGGGATCCAGATCCCTCAGCCAGGCGAGCAGAGTGTCCCTCTCCTCATAGCCTGTATCACCGCCGCTGTAGATGCACAGACTCATCACTCCTCCCGGGCGAAGAATCTCAAGCCCCTGCTTCACCGCCTCAACTGTTGTATCCGGCCTGGTAGCCAGAGCATGGTCTCCTCCCGGAAGATAGCCCAGATTGAATACCACCGCGGCAGCCGGCTCCTTCACATACTCTTTCATATGCTCATGTCCCGCACAGATCAGGACTGCCCGCCCGGCAAGGCCGGATTCCTCCAGTCTCTTTCCCGTATTCTCAATCGCGCGGCGCTGTATGTCAAATGCATAAACCTTTCCGTTCTCCCCCGCCCTGCGGCAGAGAAATTCCGTGTCGTTTCCATTTCCTGCCGTCGCATCAATACACACGTCTCCCTCATGTATATATTCTTCCAGGAACCGGTGGCAGTATTCCGTTATCTGATATTTTCTTCTCAACTCCATATGCTCTCCTCTCACCGGTATTTCCACGGTCGGCGAAGGGGCCGGTCCTTCCTCCGGAAGGATCTGCCCCTGTCCTATGTCTACCGGGTCTCGAGAAATTCCGCTTCTTTCTTCGCATTCTCGTCATCCGGATATTTTTCAGTATATTCCGTGATCTTCTGCTTCGCATTCTCCCAGTCAGCAGTCTGCTCATAACAGACGATCTCATTGTATTCCATCTCCTGAATCATGCCGGCATCCGCAGAATCTTCCCCTGACTGCGTCTCCGCAAGTTCAAGTCCGGCCTGGAAATACTCCAGCGCCTTCTCGTAGTTCTGCTCCTGCATGGCAGCGGCGCCCATCAGATTATACAGCTGTACCGTCTGTTCCGCCCCATTATCCAGCGCATTCTCAAAAGCTTCCAGAGCCTGTCCGTAATCTCCGCTCTCATAATACACGATTCCCAGTCCGCGGTATCCTTCCGCCGCAGTTTCCCGGTCTTCGTCCGAAGCCGCCTCCTGAAAATCTGTCAGCGCTTTCTCATAATCTCCCGCGCCGAGAGCCTCCGTTCCTTCTTTCAGCGCGCTTGAACATCCCGCAAGAAGGCATGCAGAAAGAAGCGCCGTACATATCAATCCGATTCTTTTTCTACCCATCTTTATACTCCTCTTCCATTTATTCCGGATATTTCATCATCCAGAATGAATTCATAATATTGATCAGCATGACCGCCATATCCGCGATAATCGCATTCTGCATCGTGACATATCCCGCAAATGCCAGTGCGATAAGAATTACTTTCATCCCAATGGCAAAAATCATGTTCTGCTTCACCGATCTGAGCGTCGCCCTGGCGATCCTTATGGCGCTGATGATCCGGGACGGCTCATCCTCCATCAGGATAATATCCGCAGCCTCCAGAGCCGCGTCTGCTCCCAGACCGCCCATGGCAATCCCGATATCCGCCCTTGCAAGAACCGGAGCATCATTAATCCCGTCTCCTATGAACGCGACTTTCTCATCCTCCATCCTGCTTTCCATAAAGTCTTCGATCTGCTCTACTTTATCCTCCGGCATCAGTTCCGCATAGACACTTTCAATTCCAAGCTGCTTCGCCACGGCCTCGGCCACACGCTCGTTGTCTCCGGTCAGCATGACTGTGGAAAGCCCCCGCCTGTGAAGCCATTTCATGAGTTTCTCCGTATCTTCACGTATGGCATCAGAGATAAGAATATAACCTGCATACTTTCCGTCCACGGCAACGTGAACCGCACTCCCGACTTCCGTCACAGGCTGATAGAACAGCCCTCGCTTTTTCATCAGACGTGAATTGCCGATGTAAACTTCTTTTCCGTCCACAACGGCTCTCAGCCCGTATCCGGGGAAATCGCTTATCCCCTTCACTCTCGCACGGTCTATTGTTTTGCCGTAAGCCTCCCTGAGTGATACGGCAATGGGATGCATCGAGTAAGCTTCTCCCAAAACAGCCTTCTCCAGAAGTTCCTCTTCTGTCATCTGGCTGGGAACAATCTTCTGTACATGGAACACCCCTTCTGTCAGAGTTCCCGTCTTGTCAAACACAAAAGTATCCACCTTGGTCAGATCCTCCAGAAAAGCACTTCCCTTAAACAGCACCCCATACTTTGACGCGGATCCGATGCCTCCCAGGAAGGCCATGGGGATCGACACCATAAGGCCGCACGGGCAGGCCGCCACAAGTATGATCAGCCCGCGGTAGATCCACTCTTCCCGTTCTCCCGTAAACATCATGGGAAGAACCAGGATCGTCACAAATGCGATCAGGATGACGATCGGCGTGTAATACCTTGTGAACCGATCCGCAAAATGCAGGCTGTCTGATTTCTTTTCATTGGCCCGCTCCACGAGTTCAATAACCTTTTCCGCCGTAGAATCCTTATAAAGGCGGATGACTTTTGCCTCCAGCACTCCGCTCAGATTGATGCAGCCGCTGTAGATTCTGTCACCGGGGCCCACCACTTTCGGTTCCGCCTCTCCGGTGATCGCCTTCGTATCAACGGTTCCCGTTCCCGCGGTCACTTCCGCATCCACCGGGATCCTTCCGCCCGGACGGAGTATGATCGTCTGCCCTGTCTTCAGGTCCTGCGGCAGAACAATCTCTTCCATTCCGCCGGTTTTAAGGTTCGCATATTCCGGACGGATATCAATAAACTCCGCAATCGACTTCTTTGTCCGGCTCATCGAGATCTCCTCGATCATCTTTCCCACCTGATAGAACAGCATGGCCGCCACTGCTTCTTTGTTGCGGCCGACAAAAAATGCCCCCACAGTCGCAATAACGATCAGAAGATCTTCATCCGGAAATCTGAGCTTTATGATCTGTCTGAACAGACTCTTGTATGTTTCCAGAGCAAGGACAATATAAGGCAGAAGAAACACAGTCGTCTCCTCCTGCCGGTTCAGCCCGGTCTGTACTGAAGCCGCCCACACGGTCAGATACAGTACAATCCCCGCCCCGATCTCAATCCCCTTCTTTTTTACCTCTTTTGTCATTCCTCTTCCCCCTCGGAGTTCCTCACTTCACATCTGAAACCGGATACGGGGAGCCACTCTCTCATATCCGGTTTCCTTCATATACTATTCAGTTTTCTGTGATCTGAAATGAATAACTCCCTGTCCTCTTCTGGTCCCGACCACATTGTCGAGCACGTCATCCATATTTCTCCTGCTGGCCTCCTGAACTATACATTCCTGAATTGCCTCATTCAGCGAAAGCATCTTATCGTCAAGTTCCGCTACCATCTTCGCACATTCCCGCAGATCCCGGCTGATATACTCCGGTGCATTTCCTTCAAACTTATAATAGATCTTGTGCTCAAGGCTTGCCCAGAAATCCATGGCGATCGTCCGGATCTGGATCTCCACCTTGGTATCCACAACACTGTCTGACAGGAAGACCGGTACGGATACAAGCATATGATAACTTTTATATCCGCTCTCCTTCGGATTTCTGATATAGTCTTTGATGGAAAGTACCTTAAGGTCACTCTGATTTCCAATCATCTCGGCCAACCGGTAAATATCTGACGTAAAGGAACAGATGAGTCTCACTCCGGCAATATCATTGATATACCGCACCATGTTCTCGATCGAACTTTCATATCCGTAACGTCTCAGCTTCTTTACAATGCTCTCCGGTGTCTTAATCCGGGTCTTGATATGCTCGATCGGATTGTACTGATGAACATGCTGGAATTCGTCATTGAGAATCTCCAGTTTCGTCTCTACTTCTTTCATCGCAGAATTGTAGAGAAATATCATCGTTTTCCAGCTGTCCACATCTTCATAGCTTTTCAATGCAGCCTCCACCTGCTGTTCGCCTTTCATTGCAGACATCCCCCATTGGTTGATTTGTTTTCCAACAGTATACCATATTTTGTATTTCCCGTCACCGAATTCACTCTTTTTTAATGAATTCTTAAGCGTTTCCGCTTTCCTGTCTGCATGTGGAATCTCTGCCCGCAGTCTCTTTAGGCCTTGCCGGCCGACAGTACCGCCCGCCCGTCTGAGACCGTCATCTCATAATCTGTAAGCAGCCAGCCCGCTACCCTCACATCATCCGGTTTTCCCGTAACCGTGTCGGGAAGATACATACCGAAAAACTGCTCGAGAAAATCCACGTTGACACAATGTTCCCTGCAGCTGATCATAAGATTTCTGCTCCCGCATGAGCAGAGATAAACGCCTACGCACTCTTCTTTTTCCACCTCGGCATAAACCAGGTGCTGTTTCTCATCAAAACTGCAGCTTTCAAGCTCCCGGATGACAGGCGCATTATATTCCGCATCCTCTTCCAGAAACGCAAGCAGCATCTCCCTGTCTTTTTCCCTGCACTGTATAATCATGGTTATACTGTCCTTTCTATCGTACTGGGCCCGCAGGCCCCTACATTTTCCAAGTATAATGATTTCCCATAACCGTGTCAAGAAGGGCGAAAACTCCAGGTGACTTTGTCTTCCGTTTGTGGTAGAATAGCGTCAGTATACGCGGACATCTTTCTTCCGCTTTTCACATGACATCTGATTGAATGAAAGGACTGATTCACCATGTTCCGTCTCTGGGGAAAGGAATTCAAGGACAACCGAATGGTGCGGGATACCGTCATCTGCGACGAGACTGACGACACCCGCACTCACAAGATATTTAACGCGCTTGACGCGATCTGCTACGAGTTTGATCTCAGCAAGCCGATCTGGCTGGACTCGACGATCAATGAATTCAAACGGCACGCAAAAGCACGTTTTTATCAGGACAACTTTGTAGATTCCATTGATTTCGACTATCTTGAGATACAGATCATCGAAGAATAGAGAAGGCGGGCACATTGCCCGCCTATTTCATCTGTGTCTGTCCCGGATAGTTGATCGCTATGTATGTCTTTCCCCGGTTGATGGATATCTCATTCCAGTTCCCGTCACAGAGATGGATCCTGTCAAGCTCATTGTTCGCTTCCTTGTACCATCTGATCTCCTGTACTCCGCCGTTGGAGATATAATAGCCCTTTGCGTTATCTCCGCCGGACCAGTCCACATCCTTGTGTCCGACCTCATCCCGCACTCTGATTGTGGTCTCCAGCACGATCACGTTGGTAAATGCCAGCTGATTCCCCGTCCGGCCGTCTACCTGAGGTTTTCCGCTGTTTTCCTTCCTGTATGTTCCGCTCTGCTCATCATACTTGAGGGATGCTGTCTGAGCGCCGAAATCAATATCAACCTGACTGCAGCTGTCTCCGTCCGGCCGGATCTGTTCTTCCAGCCCGTTAAACTGAAACGCCGGATCTGTCATGTTCTCTCTGAGATCCGTTCTTGTCCCCTGTGACTGCACATAGGACGCGAATTTCGTCCCGTCGAAATAAGCTGTATGTTCCAGAGCATAGCCGGAATTCAGCCTGTCCTGATCCCGTCCGAAGAGACCGCCGGGATTATACATTCCATCATATTGATCCAGCCCCAGCGCCGCAATATAATCGCCCATGCTCTCATCGATCCCCCAGTTCACATAAAACGCGTCAAATCCCTGGGAGATGGCGGGGAAATAAGCCCTGCAGCTCCGGATCGCACAAACTTTCGGCACCTTCGTATAATCTCCGTAAAGCGCCATAAAACGGGTCTGATCCCCCTCTACAGGAATCTCAAAAATAAGATCGGCTTCCTCCACTCCATACTGCGGCATCGCCGCCGGTATATTATTCACCATGACTGCCACAGGTCTTTTTCCGATCGCCCCGTCGGAGAGATCCGGAACTCCCGTAAGAAGATTCTCATTCTCGGGTATCACTTCCTCCGGCTCCTCAGGTTCCGCTTCCTCTTCCGGCTCTGCCGGAGGGTCCTTCGGTTCATCCGCCTCTGCGGCCGCCGGCTTCGCAGGCTCCTCTTCCTGTTTCGAGCAGGAACAGCCCGGCACGGCCAATCCGGCCAGCGCCATGATCAGAAAAACTGCCAGTTTCTTCTTCATAGTTTCTCCCCCTTTCGCCTTGAATATTCTGTATTGCGGATATCTGTTTCAGATGATGTCAATATTCATCCCTGCTCTTCTATTTCTCCAGTCCCGGCCACTTTTGATCCTTGTCACTCAAGATCAGTTTTGTCCCGTCCTCCATAGAGTACCCTTCTGCGGAAGCCGTGCCGTCATATTCCCCGTTTACTCCCGGCCAGTTTACGCCGATCACGGGATCATTCCATGCCAGTCCCCCTTCATCTCCGGGATGGTAGAAATCTGTACACTTATAGCAGAATTCTGCGACGTCACTCAGCACAAGAAATCCGTGGGCAAATCCTTCGGGAATATAAAACTGTTTCTTGTTTTCCTCCGAGAGTTCCATTCCGCACCATTTGCCATACGTTTCGCTTCCCTCTCTGAGATCGACGGCAACATCATATACGCTGCCCCGTATCACCCTTACCAGTTTCCCCTGAGGATATTGTTTCTGAAAATGAAGTCCTCTTAAGACCCCTTTCGTCGAACAGGACTGATTATCCTGAACAAATGTCATTGTAAGGCCGGCCTCCTCCATATCACGCTGATTGTATGTCTCCATAAAATATCCCCTGGAATCGCCGTGCACCGCCGGCTCTATCACACAGAGTCCCTCGATTCCTCCTGCATTCTTCTCTACCCTGATCTGTCCCATTTCCTTCTCTCCCTTAAAGCTCTATTTCCTTCAGATAGCGGCTCAGCGCGTCCTTCCAGTCCGGAAGCGGCTCAAACCCGTTCTCTGCAAGTTTGCTTCTGTCCAGACGGCTGTTGAACGGCCGCGCAGCTTTGGATATTCCGTATTCCTCCGTCGTTACAGGCACCACTGTCAGATGCCCCGCATCATACTCCGGATGCCCCATCTCCGCAGCCTGCCGGAAAATCTCAACCGAGAAATCATACCAGCTTATATATCCGCCCTCGTTGGTCGCATGATAATAACCATACTTTTCTGTCTCTATCATGTCCACAAGCAGTCTGGCAAGATCATAGGTATAAGTCGGTGTGCCGATCTGGTCATTCACCACTGTCAGCCTGTCATGATTCTTTCCCACATTCAGCATGGTGCGGATAAAGTTCTTTCCGCTTTTGCCAAATACCCAGGCAATACGGACAATAAAATATTTGTCCAGGATCTCTGATACGGCCAGTTCTCCCTCCAGCTTTGTCCTCCCGTAAACATTCAGAGGACTGTAATCCTTGCAGTCCGGCTGCCACGGCTCCTGTCCTTCTCCATTGAACACATAATCTGTACTGATATAGACCATCTTAGCCCCAAGATCCCTGCACAATGCCGCTATATTTCGCGTTCCTTCCGCATTTACGGCACGCACTGTCTCCTGCTTTTCTTCCTCTTCCGCCAGGTCCACCGCCGTCCAGGCCGCACAATGTACAACCACGTCAGGCCATACATTCTCCAATACGCGCCTGACTGCATCCGCGTCCGTAATATCCAGCGGGATGTACGGCATTTTCTCAGCCGCTGTTCCATCACACACTCCGCTGTACGCCTCTTTTATATCCGAGCCGATGCCCTCATGACCGCGTGCAGCCAGCTCGTTCAGCACATCATGCCCAAGCTGTCCTGCCGCTCCCGTAACAAAAACCTTCATTCGCGCTCTCCTCCTGACTAACGGTTCCCATACATTTTCTCATAGTAGTTCTGATACTCGCCGGAAATGATAGTCTCCCACCAGTCTTTGTGTTCCAGATACCACCTGATCGTCTTCTTTATACCGTCTGCAAACTTTGTCTCCGGAAGCCAGCCCAGTTCATTGTGAATCTTCGTCGGATCAATGGCATATCTCATGTCATGCCCTTTCCGATCTGTCACGTAGGTGATAAGGCTCTCCGGTTTTCCAAGCTCCTTGCATATGATCTTTACAATATCAGTATTCTTCATCTCATTATGTCCGCCAATATTATAGACCTCTCCGACACGCCCCTTGTGGATAATCAAATCGATCGCCTTGCAGTGATCTTCCACATAAAGCCAGTCGCGCACGTTCTCCCCTTTTCCATATACCGGAAGAGGCTTGTCATTCAGGGCGTTGGCTATCATCAAAGGGATCAGTTTCTCCGGAAAATGATAGGGTCCATAATTATTGGAACATCTGCTGATTGTCACCGGCAGCCCGTAGGTCCTGTGATATGCAAGAACCAGCAGATCCGCCGAAGCCTTTGATGCACTGTAGGGACTGCTCGTATGAAGCGGAGTCTCCTCAGTGAAAAACAAATCAGGCCTGTCCAGCGGCAGATCGCCGTATACTTCATCCGTGGATACCTGATGATACCTTGTAATACCGTATTTCCTGCACGCATCCATAAGCACGGCCGTTCCCTTGATGTTTGTATCAAGGAATATTTCCGGATTCTCAATTGATCTGTCTACATGACTCTCCGCGGCAAAATTCACCACAACATCCGGATGCTCCTCCTCAAAAAGTTTATAAACAGCATCACGGTCTGTAATGCTCTCTTTCACGAAACGGAAATTCGGATTTCCCATCACAGGTTCAAGTGTGGACAGATTGCCCGCATAGGTCAGACAATCCAGGCAGATAATCCTGTAATCCGGATATTTATCTAACATGTGAAATATAAAATTGCTTCCGATAAACCCGGCGCCGCCGGTTACGATAATATTCATTGTTTCTTCTCCTTGTAATGACTTTGTATTTCTGCGCGGTCTAATACAGACCGTCCTGGAATTTTCCGTCCAGCACATCTTTCAGATACTGACCGTACTGATTCTTTTTCAGTATCTCATATACCTTCAGTACATCTTCCCTTGTGATCCACCCGTTCAGGTAAGCAATCTCCTCCAGGCAGGCAATCTTCCGGTGTTGATGAGACTCCATCGTCTTAACAAAATTGGTCGCCTCTACGAGACTTTCATGGGTTCCTGTGTCAAGCCATGTAAATCCCTGACCAAGGAGTTCTACATGAAGGCTCTGATGCTCAAGATACATCTTGTTCAGATCCGTAATCTCCAATTCCCCTCTGGCGCTCGGTTTCAGACTCTTTGCATATTCTACAACATGGTTATCATAAAAATAGAGTCCCGTAACACAGTAATTGCTCTTAGGATTTTCCGGCTTCTCTTCAATTGAAACCACTGTCCCATCGTGATCAAACTCGACAATGCCAAAACGTTCCGGATCATCCACATAATAGCCGAATACAGTCGCGCCTTTTCCCGATTCCGCATTTGCAACAGCGGCTTTCAGCCGCTTCTTCAAGCCATGCCCCGCGAAGATATTGTCTCCCAGAACCATCGCAACGCACTCGTCTCCGATGAACTTCTCGCCTATGATAAAAGCCTGTGCCAGTCCATCCGGGCTGGGCTGGATTTCATACGAGAGCTTTACACCAAACTGATGCCCGTCACCCAGCAGTTCATGGAACCTGGGGGTGTCCTGCGGCGTAGAAATTATCAGGATATCCCGGATTCCCGCGTTCATGAGAACGGACATCGGATAATAGATCATCGGCTTGTCATAGATCGGAAGCAGCTGCTTCGATGTGACCATGGTCAACGGATACAGTCGTGTGCCGGAACCGCCGGCGAGAATGATACCTTTCATGTGGAGTCCCTCCTTCTGTTCTACATTAAACTCTTTTTATCAAAATTTTGCACACAAGCTCTCCTGCCTTTTAGGGTATTATATATCTCTTATGTCTTTGGCTAATTATCTTACCATATATAATTTTTTTAATACTTTATTTATAAAAGTATCTTTCAATAACATTCCAACCAGAACAGGAATAAAAATCCCTGTAATACAGTACCATATCCACCCAAATGCTTCTGTATTATAAGTATGCTGTTGATATAAAAGCAGTAATATATCTTTCAAAGGAATATTGTCGTTTACTGCCTGAATCAAAAACACAGGAATAAACGCAATAAACTGCCATATTACAATTGTTATACTATTTTTACCAAGACACTCCAAAAGTTGAGCCAACTTTTCTGTAAAATCTTCAATACCTTTCGATACAATAATTAATGCAACAGTTCCCAAAAATGCACCAATCACAAAACAAATCGAATTATTATATTGATTTTGTCCCATATTGGCATAATTAGAATTATTTATAAATATAAATATCACAAAAAGTAATCCGGAAAACCAATACTTCCCTTTCTGTGCTAAAAGCATAGGTATTAATTTACTTGTTAAATGTCCCGCTGAATAAAACAAACTGCATATTATTGTTCGGCTTATAAAATACGGAAAGGTGATCTTAAATGCGATTATTGCCATAAACGTCGAGAGTAAGAACATAACAATTTCAGCATGCTCAGTATGGTTTAATAAATAAGTATATATAACCTTATAAAAGACCGTAATCCAAAATAGAGCTGCTAAAAACCATGTTGCACCCAAAAATGAAGCTTTGTTAACTCCCGCCTCAATTTGAAATACCAAACTTATATATGTGTCCAAATTAAAAGTTTTACCTTCTAAGGCAATTCTGGCACTATACTCTATGAAATAAATCAATACATTCCATAATACAAAGGGAATATATAATGATTTGACTTTTTTAACTATAAATGTCTCGCAACTGTCATTTTCATTAAACAGTATTCCTGAAATAAAGAAAAACAATGGCATATGAAATAAATTAATATATCGCGATCCCGGTCCATTCGCATGTGCCCAGACCACAAGTATAATTCCTATTCCTTTTGCAATATCTAGGTACTTTTTTCTTTGGTATTCCATATTGAATCCTCAATTCAATTCTATATATTCCGTTAATTCTATTTGGTTATCAATAAACTGCTGCTGCAAATCCGTTCCCCCTATTAATATATAATAGTCATCAAAATTAACATATCGACACCCTAATGATACCCATTCATTTATTTTTTCCGTATCCGATTCATTTGTAACTAATATAAAATCTTCCTCACCAACTGAATAACTTTCTTTATCTAATGGAATAACCCGATAATCATATAATAAAAACTGAATCTCGTAAAAAATTTGATGATCTGTAATATCCCTTACGTCTTGTACATATATTTTATCAGGCAAATCTACTTCGTTTTCTACTTCTCGAATATAATTGCTGACATCATATCCGATTTTGTAATAATTATTTGTTTGTGTAGGGAAATCCCAGTATACAGCATCATACGCATATTGATATATGAGAATCACACATGTAATAATTAAAATAGCATTTATTTTATGCTTTTTTATTAAAAATCCATAGCAACTGTACAATACTATTACAATGGCAGTTGCTGGCAAAATAACCGATAATCTGGCATGTTCAATTTCTACTGTAGATAGAGAAAATGGGATCAGCACCTCTAAAACATTAGTTGCTGTAGTCTGATGAAAATACGGTACGATACATGCCACCCAATAAATGCTGACGGAAATAAGAACAGCCAAACCTGTTTTATAATATATCCCTATAGAATGTTTTTTTGAGACTGATTGATAAAGCCAAATACATCCCACCATAAATAACGGTCCACAATAAGGTCCCATATATCGAACATACGTAAACGCTTTGGTACCATAATTTGTATTGTAAATTCCTTCTGCTAATGAAGTAGCTGCTCCAGGTAGCCATGTAAACGATTGTGCAAAAATTGTCATCGCAACACAGAGAGAAAAAAATGCTATAACAGGCACAAATATATATATATCTTTATTCTCCAATTCTAATTTAAAACTTTTGTCTTTAATAAATGTTTTCCATAAAACATAGACAAAAAAAACTAAAAACAGAATTAGCAGCCCTCCGGAAAAAATATTAATAGTGTTTAATTGACCTAAAACGATATTTAGCCAAGCCTGCCATTTATCTGCACTAAATAGATCCATATTAACTTCAGGCACAGGTATACTGGCATTTCGTAAAGATTGGCCTTCCGATGCTGTCCAAATTTGAGTCTGCATATTTTTAATATACATTTGGCTGAAAACGTACCCTACCACACCTGTCAACGCAACTACACCTGGAGAAACTAACCATTTCTTTTTTATCCAGCCCCAAAAAACTACTGTTACAACTAAAGCAATCCATAATATTAATGCTCTCGTATGTATTGTGAGTGAATATGCAAGGCAGATCATCAACCCAAATGTATAGCAACGCTTTTTATTCTTATTTTCACTATATTCAACCAGTTTCAATAACAAAATCATACAAATCCATGAAATAAGAATTAATATGTGTTCGTTATAGACAATAGTTGCTCTTGTAACAACAAAAAAGGAACTGCTCAATGCAATAAGTGAAACAGCTAAAACATTTTTTATTCTACAATAATGTATACATACATAAAATACCAGAAAAACGGACATACTTTGAACTAATGCGCATACTATCAGCATACTACGATATATATATACTGGATTTTCAAAGATCAAAAAGAAAACTGATAGTAATGAGGTAAATCCAACTCCATAATATCCAGCATTTGAAACAACTGATGACCAATCATATCCAGCTAAGTAAGCCGCTCCTGAAATTGTTGCCACCTCATCCGACAATGTCCTAACAGGAAGTGCAAAAACACAAAAAACACTTTTAACAATAAAAGCACATAAAAATGTAATCATCATTGCATATAACATTTTTTTATTCTGATAACGTACTTCTTTAATTTTTTCTCCTATTTTTTTCATTCCTATTCACCAAACTATTAAAAATATACTTTGCTCTATCTCTATCTACTAATGCGAGTAATAACATTCCTACTGATAGATATACTACTGCTCCTGTGGCAATCTGTAAAACTAATTTTATTAATCCGTTTAGTTCCATAAAACTTACTAATTTTGTTACACCAAACATAATACATCCGGAAAATAAAAACAGTATATTATCTTTTATATACTTTATAACTTCTATCTCTTTATAAACATATAATGTCTGGACAAACATAACCACAAACTCAGCAATTATTGTACCAATAACGGCCCCAAATGCCCCTAATTTTCCAATCAACATATAATTAATAATTAAATTAACTATTGCTCCCAGTGATACAGAGACTATATAACTTTTATCTTTATTTAAAGGAATCAAATACTGCGTTCTTATAACATTTGCCCAAGCATTAAAAATAATTGTTGGCGCCAGGAAAGCAATCAAAATTGCACACTCATCAAACTCATCCCCAAAAAACCAAGTTGCAAAATTTGTAGAAATTCCTATTAACCCGAAAGCCGCACCCATAGACATTATCATCGCATATTGCATGGAATCTCTTGTATACTGCTTACTCTTTTTTTGTTTGCCTTGTGCAAGCAGATTTGTTATTCTAGGCAACATTACTGTACCTAAAGAATTTATCAGCGCTTGCGGAATATTAATTATCCTTTCAGAGTTTTCGTAAAATCCCACTTCTTCTTTGGTACTCAATAGTCCGATCATTATCTTATCCATAATTTTGTATAGACTAACTGCAATAACCGGAATAAATAAAACCAAATTAGGTTTAATATGCCGTTTTATCTTTCTCCACTGAGGACGAATCCATACCACTTCTCTTTTTAAAAATGGCCAGACTGAAATCTGGGATATTAAAGTAGAAAATGCTATAATAAAAACATATATTTCCAGATCGTCTCTTTGTTTAACGAAACTTAATATTGCAATTAGAGACCCTAGTTTAATTAATGCGTTTCTTATAACTATTATTTTAAATTTTTCTAATCCGGAAAAAAACCAATTTATATCAAATAGCCCCGACAAAACATATATTATATTTAATAGAGCAACAATTATATTGTCTCTAACGAAAAAAAACACAAAAAAAATGTAGACTGAAATACATATTATTCCAGTAACAAACTGCATGAAATATATTTCTATAAAATTCTCACTTAAATGGTACTTATTGTCCCGAACTCTGGCAATTGTTCTATTACCATAATTATTCAGTCCTAACATAATAAAAAGTATAAAGTAATATGCAATAGAATTATAGTATGAGTATATACCAATCCCCTCTGCTCCTATCACTCTAGATAAATAAGGGGATGTAATCAACGGTACAATTATATTTAATAATTGATAGGAACTATTTAAAATTAAGTTCTTTTTTATATTCATTATAAATCACCCATATATTCTGAGTATCTCCTGATAAGCCTGAACGATTTCTTTCGCGTTTCTGACTGAGGTATATTTTTCTTCTGCTTGTTTTTGTCCCTCATAGGCTATTTTTTTCATCATTTTATTATTCTGAGCTGCATATTTAATTGCTGATGCCAAGTCTCTGCTGTCTCCCTGCTTATATAACAACCCTGTTTTCATATTATCTATTAATTCTGAAGTACCTGCCGTATTAGCACCTATAACTAATGCTCCGGAAAGCATTGCTTCCACGGTTACCCTTCCAAAAGCTTCAGCTCTAGAACAAACGACAGCTATATCTGCCTTAGCCCAAATCTGATTCATATTGTCTTTAAAACCCTCAAATTCTACCATATGGGCGAGCTCATATTGAATAACCATACATTTTAACTTTTCGAGATATTCTGGCCTGGCTTTGCCTGCAAAATGAATTTTATATTCATGTTCCTTATCTGATTTTAGCAGCTTAGCAGCTTCAATCAATTCATGTTGCCCCTTGCTTTCTGCTATACTTCCTCCCATTAATATATCTATCCTTGGTAGATTAGAAAATATTTGGTGATTACTATTTAAAAATTTATCTACATCAACCCCATTATAAATCACTTTTATATCTGCATTCGGCAAATCTCTTGAAAACTTGTCATAAACGCTCTTTGATATAGCTATTATAAGCTCTGCTCTGCTCAATAATTTATAAGTCTTTTTCTTATCCCAAAAGCGATATCCGTGATCTTCTTCCACAAATTCTCTAATATGCCATACAAGCTTTCTCTTCTGTCTTATAGCAGAAATTGCACCTGATCCCGAACATATTGTATTTAAATGAACTATATCCGGATTTTCTTTTTTCATTATTGAATAAATCCTATGTTCGCCCCATAAATTCCATATTTTTTTTATCCACCTTTTCACATGTGTAATCAAAGGCTTTTTGTTTTTTTCTTCAATCCAATTAAAGGTAGGCACAACACTATATCGAATTTTTTCTTTAATTAATTCCTCTTCCAGCTCACCATGTGATGGTATAATAATACTTACTTCTATCCCATATTTTCTGGCCTCTTTAGCTACACCTATCATTGAAAGACTCGCGCCTGATTTACTGCCGTCTGTTCCTAAATATAAAACTTTCATATTATTCTCACTACATTTCCCTTATTTTTTTCTTTTGTAGCTCTGTATTACATTCATAATAGCATAAGCCTTATTGCTTAAACTTCGACGAATTCTTTTTTTCAGATTTAACTCCGTGTTTGCAATTGGATATTCTTTTATTTTTAATTGATTTTCGTTTACCCATACATTTAGTAATATCTCTGAAATATAGCCGAAAACTCTTTTTTCTTCTTTTGAATATCCTGTTAGATTAATCTTTCTTTCTAACTCAAAAAGAATCTGAAACAGCCATCTACAATAATCATCGTACCGTTCTTTTGATATAATCATCATATTACAATAATATCCTGATTTTTGACTCATTACGTTTTTATAAGTATTATAATAATCACTAAAATTATTTTTTATGATTCTATCAAGTGTGAATAAATCTTTTTCTCTGCCCTTACCATATTTGTAATAAAAAGTTCTGATATTCTCCCTTACATTTATTTTTTTAGGAAGAATAATATCATAGTCACTTAATATACGCAAAATTTCCTTCTCTTTCAAAAAAAATTTAGGACTATTGCTCAAGACTGAAGTACTGAAATATCTTCTGTAATGACAAATACCAACATATTTTATATGAGTAACATTTTTCCAGATCCAATACAGTGCCGTTAATTCACAATATGTCCCATTTTTTTCTGAGATATTTTCCCCAACGTTATCTCTTAAACACTTATAGGGCAAGGCTTGTCCATTACCGACCTGAATTGGCAAATACAACTTTCCTTCAGGGCAATGAAATTTTTTATGGGCAACCACATAAATTTGACATTCTTCCATGCTTTCTCCTAATTTTACTCACTTAATTTTTTTAGGATTTCATCTATATTTTCCTCATTTAACGACATATATAAGTAATCCTTTTTAGCCAGTATAGATTTTCTATCCAGTTTTCCAAAATCAAAATTTACTAACTTTTGTATTATACCATCACTGAATCTATATTTAATTACTTTTGCAGGTACTCCCCCTGCAATTGAATATGGAGGAATATCTTTATTCACTAAACTACCTGCTGCAATAACCGCTCCCTTTCCAATTGTCACTCCTGATAGAATAATGCTTCTATGACCTATCCATACATCGTCGCCTATATTTATATCTCCTTTAGAATGCGCTTCAAATACACTCGGATTAATTAGCTTTGTTGTAAAAGGATAAGTAGACAAGAAATTGGTAGGATGCTCTCCTCCTAAAATAAAAACAACTTCTTCTGCCAGTGAACAATAATTACCTATGACAAGATGATTTTCTTCAGGGCAGCAATCTATGACTCTTAATTTACCATAAGAAGCTTTTCCAACAGATACTCTATTAATATTAAAAAAGTTATCCATCTGTGTAAAATTATGTGTGTTTATTTTTCTCCATTTTATCTTCGTATAAATTTTTATACTTCTTCTCCACAAACTTTTAACTATTATTTTAACAAATTTAAACATTTATATCTCCCGAATGCATTCTCCCATTTTCAAATTAAGGCCGTCTATCAGTCCTTGTATTACAGCTTTTATTTTAAAGAATTTCCTATTTTCAAATAAAAGTATTTTCCCTATTAAAACAATATATTGTTTTACAATAAAAATTATAGGAATTTTTTTGCTATGCTTTTTCTTTACATAAGCCCAATTTCTGGCAAAATAGTATTTTCTTAATGCAGAATGATTAAATATCTTTATAGGATAACCCAATATCCGAATTTCTCTAATTTTTCCACATTCGTGTAAAAGCTGCACTGAGTTAATCCGAATGATCTTATAGCCAGCCCAGGTAATTCTATAACAATATTCAAAATCAACAACATCAATAAACATCCGCTCATCAAATTTACCGCATTTATCCCATACAGCAATATTTGTCAGTGAACCGCTTGTAATACATCGGTCTAAATACTCATATTCAGACTTTGGATTATATTTGATTTTTTGATTTCTATCACAAATCAAAGGTGTAAGTATTCCTACGTTTTCTAATGATAAATATTTTTTATATTCAAAAATCATAGTATCAGGAACTACTGAGTCCTGGTCTAATGTTAAAACCCATTCATATCCTTCGCTGCATAACTCAATGCCTTGATTCAAAGCCTTTGCTATTCCTTCATTTCTGTCATTAAAAATAAAATGTATTTTAGAATTCGAACTGTACATTTTTTTTATTTGTTCTATATTTGAAGAATTGTTATCTACTAAAATAACACAGTCTGTCTGCCTTATAACTGCATTGATATTTTCATACAAACGATCTAAATCAGGGTTATAAAGAACAATAACAGTTGCAATTTTATTATCTTTCATCATTCACCTTAAAATTTTCAATCCACTTCTCAAAAGAATAGTTCTGTATAATTGTATTATCCAGTCTATCGTAGGGAGAATCAATAAATTTTTTCAGTTCTATTTCATTGTCAATACCCAAAATGAATATATTATTTTTTTTGTAATATGGCTTAGTTACAATATTTTTATCGGTAGTAATTAATTTCTTTTCAAAAAATATAGCCTCCAAAACTCTTAGCGTTTCTCCACATTGCCCGTTTTTGGTTATATCTATTATGCATTTACTACTTTGTACTTCATTAAGAACATCGCAATAATTTAAAGGTGCACAATATACTTTTTTATTCCCCACTGAAGATTTATCTTTAATAACACAAATTTTAGAACTAATATCATATTTATCAAATATCTGTTGAATTTTGCTTAATATTGGATATCTGCCTTTATCCATTCCCACAAAAAAACAATCCTGTTTAATGGGCATTTCCACTCTCTTTAAATCTCTAAACGAAAATTGAATATTATATTTGTACCCAAATTTTTGGCATTCTTTTTCGTCAAACGACCATCCTTCACATATTCCCTGATACTTAGACGGAATTGGCGGTTTCCCTGAATTCCAATACCAAATTATTATTCTACATTTAGGATTTTTTTTCTTAATGTAATCAACAATTTTCCACCCTAATATTCTGTCAAATAAAATTATTGTTGAATATTGACCAAGCTTCTTCTTCCATTTTCCATACCAGATTGAGGCTAAAGGTAACTGGAAATATTTTGTCCAAATAATTCCAATTGCCTTAAAAAATCTATTTAGCGTTCTAAGATAACCGAATGTTTTCACGTTATCCATTTGCATATGATCTATATAGAACTTTTCATAATCATCAAAATCACTCTTGAGAATTAAAATTTCACTCATTATATTTCCTTTTCTTCTGAAAGTAATAGTGCTTAATCCTTCAGACATTCTCGAATTATATTTGCGTATTTTTCCCCTATAATATTATAATCAAAATCTTTTGAATCATTTATAGCACCGTTTTTTAAACGTTTATATAAATCAGCATTTTCGATCAAAAGAGTAATTCTTTTTGCTATATCCTCAACATTTTTTTCTTCGGTTAAAAAGCCATTTTCTCCATCTGAAACAACCTCCGGTATTCCGCTCGAATCACTTGCAATAACCGGCAACCCTGATGCCATAGCTTCCATTATGGTAGTTGGTACTCCTTCTTTATCTCCGTCTTTCGCAGTAATCGACGGTGCCACAAAAATATCAGCCGATGCATAAATTTTTTTTAACTCTTCATGTGTTTTTCCACCTAAAAAGGAAATTTTGTTTCGCTGAGATTCAGCTTGCCTTTTTAATTGTTTTTCCAGTGGTCCTTCCCCCACAATAATCAATTTCACATCTATATTTTTTACTGCCTCTATTAAGTACGAAACTCCCTTTTTTTCCGCCAACCTTCCAACAAAAAGTACAACCTTTTTATCTCCCTGATCAAAATAATTTTCTACACGATTTTCCGCACCAAACATTGAGAGGTCACACCCCATAGGTTGAACAAATATATTACGGTCTCCAATAAAATCAACAATATATTTCTCAAGTGCATGTGAAACAACTGTAATTCTTTCAGCCTTTTTTAATGCATGTATTTTCAAATTTTTAATTAAAGGTATATTTAGAGATGTAACGTCACCGCCATGTCCAGTAATAATATATTTTTTTTTAAAGAATGACTGAACAATCCCTTGAGGTATTAACCAATGAGCATGTACGATATCATATTTCGGTAATAGCCTAAAAAGGCTAAACCATAACCCCAAAAATAGAAATGGGACTAATAGAATCCTCCACTTTTTTTCCTTAATTCTTGGCACTATCGCTCCCGGATAACATAATGTTTCAAAATTATGAACTGGAAAATAGTGATAACGAATCACTTTTATGCCTTCTAAAATTTCATACTTTTTAGCACCTGGACATGCCGGAGCTAATACAGTAACCTCAAAAAAAGGTAATAATGATTTAGAAAGATCTAGTATAAAACGTGGTTCCGTATCGCCAGCCCATCTTGGAAAAGTTGATGCTGTTACTAACAACTTAGGCTTCATACCAATTTACTCCTCCAGCCTCTCATTAGTCTTCATTTCTTCATGTCCCGGTCCATAATCCATTTTCCTCAATTCAAATTGTATCTCTTCTAACAGTTTTCTGTTAGCTGCAATTACATCTCCGAGAAGTCCTATAACTCCGCATAATACTGCTATAATAATAAACATACTTGCCAATATCAGTGACTGAATATGACCTGCACCACTTCCACCAAAAAAATATACAAGGAACCGTACTCCAATCGCAACGCCAATGACACCGAATATCCCCGCAATCCACGCAAAACAGTATAACGGTTTATACATCATCAGCGCCCGACCGATTGTGAGCATTGATTTTTTTACATATCCGAACATGCTGCTGAAAAGTCTGGAAGGCCTTAATTCCGCATTCGTCCTGATCGGCACAGATGTCACTGCCATTTTCTGTCTTCCGGCCTGCACGATCGTTTCAAGCGTATACGTATACTCGTTGATCACGTTCATCCTCATAGCCGTATGTCTGCTGTATGCACGGAATCCGCTGGGCGCATCCGGTATATCTGTTTTGGACGCTTTTCTCACAACCCAGCTTCCCAGATGCTGCAGCTTCTTTTTGAGCGGGGAAAAATGCTCCGTCTGATCAATCGGCCGCTCTCCGACTACCATTCCGGCCTCCCCTCTTAAGATCGGCTGGATCAGTTTTTCTATGTCATCACCGCAGTACTGATTATCTGCATCTGTGTTTACAATAATGTCCGCACCGTTTCTCAGACATGCGTCGAGACCTGCCATGAATCCTCTGGCAAGTCCCTTATTATTCCGGAAGTTTACGATATAGTTTACTCCCCAGTTTCTCGCAACTTCCACTGTATTATCTTTACTTCCGTCATTGATAATCAGATATTCAATAACATCTACTCCATCTATATGTTTCGGAAGCGCATTCAGCGCGATTTCCAGTGTCTCCGCCTCATTATAGCATGGGATCTGAATGATAAGTTTCATCTCATTGTACCTCTCTATTACCTGTCGTTTACCGTTTTTCTTCCTATAGAACAGTATGTCGTTTTTGTTCCCTTAAATGCGCTCAGAGGATAGCAGTTTCTTCCATCGAGCACGATCGGGGTCTTCATCAGTTCCTCATACTTCCTGATGTCAAATTTCAACACGTCATCCCATTCTGTAAAGATCAGGCAAAGATCCGCCCCTGCGATCGCTTCTTCAATTGTATCAAAATACTGTATGTTTTTATGCTGTACTCTCTTTTTAAAATTTTCCTCTCCTACGGGATCCCAGATTCTTACATAGGCTCCATCCTCCAACAGAAGGGGAACGTTTACAAGTGACGGTGCCTCTCTCAGATCATCTGTTCCCGGCTTGAACGTACAGCCCAGAACAGCAATATTGAGGAAGAGAAAATCATCATAATATTTCTTGGCCTTTTTCACGAGTTTGAATTTCTGGCTGTCGTTAACTTCAATAGCCGCTTTGACTGTGCGGATTTCATTGTCGTTAAAACTTGCCAGCCAACTCAGCGCTTTTGTATCTTTCGGAAAGCATGATCCTCCGTATCCAATTCCCGCTTTTAAGAATTTATTTCCTATACGTGAGTCATAGCCCATTCCTCTGGTGACCTCTTCGACATCCGCTCCCACAGTCTCACAGAGATTGGCGATTTCATTTACATAGCTTATCTTCAGGGCAAGGAAATCATTTGATGCATATTTGACCATCTCGGCACTTCTGCGTCCTACCACAAGTTTCGGCGCGTCAAAGTCTCTGTATACTTCCTGAAGGATTTCTCCTGGCCGTTCCTCATTTACTCCGATCACTATCCTTGATGCATGCAGCGTATCTCTTACTGCAGTTCCCTGAGACAGAAACTCCGGATTAGAAGCAACATAGATCTTTACATTATTTTTCTGCTTATCGTGAATATAAGACTCAATTTTATCATTTGTCCCGATCGGTACTGTCGACTTCACAACAACCACACAGTCCCGCTCCACAGAAGCCGCGATCTGCTTGGCTACCTGGTAGACATAGCTTAAATTTGCGGAACCGTCTGTCTTTTCCGGCGTTCCCACTCCAATGAAAATCACTTCCGCATCTCTGTATGCCGCAGCATAATCTGTAGTGAATGTAAGCCTGCCCATACTTTCTTTCATAAGTTCAGACAGTCCCGGTTCATATATAGGAGAGATCCCCTGCTTCATGATCTCAACTTTCTTCTCATCTACATCAACGCAGGTCACATCATGTCCCTTGCTCGCAAGACATACACCCGTTACCAGACCGACATACCCGGTTCCTGCTACTGCTATCTTCATTTTTATATTCCTCTCATTTTCCAAATTTTATCATAATTCGACATATCCTGTTGTAGTATAACACATTTATCTATTTCTTTAAACAGCATTTTATGGCATTTATACACCTGTATCTGCTGTATCCGGACTGTAATCATTCCGTTTCTGCCGAAAACTTCAACCCTTTCTCTTCCAGAACATCTGTCAGTCCTTCATCCTTTACGAAAATATACGAATTATCCGTAATTTCAGCCCACCGATACCCGGCCTCCGCCAGAGCCGCTCCGGTCTCCGGATCAACACAGAGATATACGCTCTCCGTATCTTTCTCCGGGACCCAGGGATATATTGTCTTGTCTCTGAACAGGAACTGATATTCGCTGGCAATGGACTGCCCCCCGTATACCGGCACAGATGTATTTTCCACATAGATCTCATCCGGAACTTCGTCGCCCGCCTCTTCAAGAATTTCATATGCCGCGCTGCAGTACTCATAATTCACTTCTCCCCGTGCTCTCTCATGATACATGCAGTTGTACATATACTGATAGATAAATACTGCAGTAAATACAAGAACCGGAAGCATATATCTTTTCTTCTGTATGGCATAGATGCTGATGACGAGAAATATTATCAGAACTCCCATGGCCGGCAGATATGTCCTTACCCGTATCACATCTTCCCATCCCTTCGTGAGTGAAAATGCATTAAATTCCCAGCTTGTTCCCACACCTTCTCCGAACACGGGAATAATACAGCAGAACCAGAATACCTGAAGAATTCCCGCTGTAACACAGACCGGCGTTATAAACTGTCTGCAGTTCTTCTTTCTGCAGAACCAGACAAGGAAAAGCATAATCACCGGCACAAAGTAGACTCCGTAATACCGCAGATACGTGATTGCCCTCAGGCCGTCCGGATCTCCACCCTCAAAGGCTGCGCTGGTTACTCCCGGAAGCCAGGAAAATGACTGTCCCAGAATGGTGATTGCCGAGGCCGACATGCAGTAAAATAATACCAGAATATAGTTCCTGTTTTCTTCCAGAAACGTTTTCTCTTTTCTGATCAGCGCTTTCCACAGGAAAACACATGCCATCACTGCTGCAAACAGAGCAACTCCTCCTGTAAAAAGCACCATCGTATTCACCTGCCCCAAAACAATATACAGCCAGGCTGTCCAGGATTTTGTCGAGCCGAATATAGCTGATATGGAAAAAGATACGCTTGTGTTTCCTACTTCTGAGCTGGACGCCGCAGCGGATGACATGCTCACAATATAGTCAATTCCCTTTGTGCAAAGATACAGTCCTGCTGCTCCTGCAGCGACAGCTGCGGGAATGGAAACCACACATTTCCGGTATGTCCAGAAATAGAACACTACTGTGACACCGAGGGCCAGAAACAGCGTGACTGCCCGCGAATGGAGCGTCATCTCATAAAGAAGAAGCGCCAGGAGAAGAAGCGTCTGAAGAAATCTTTTCCTGTGATTTTTGACATTTTCCTGAAGACTCAGCAGAACCCAGAGAGTCAGCCAGAACACCGTAACATAGGGAAATTCATTGTACACATATGTTGCACGCGCAAATACAAGATAGGAACAGGCAATGGAAATAAACATTGTCATCGCGCTGTCTTTCATGCTAAAGAATTGTGTCATGATATGATAGCTTATCGGCGCAGCGGCAGCCTGACACAGTATCATAAGAAATACCATAATCCGATACAGAAGCACTGGATCATCAATCAGCCTGAACAGCGGTGTGAGAAATACTATGAATCCATAGCCATAGTATCTGTACAGCCCTTCCAGCCCTGACCAGTCATAGCCGGCCCACTCTGCCGCCGGCATAAAAAGGAAAGACTCATCTCCCGTAATGCTCATGGGATATGTTTTTCCAAGGAATATCATCCTGGGCAGCAGGGCAATCAGAAATGCCGCCAGAATGTAATAGTTTTTCTTCTTTACTCTTCCTGCTCCCTTAGACATCTTTTTCGTCTCCTTCCATCCTTTTGATCCTCATGCCGCGTTCGCCCATTCAATCCCTGCTCACGGAATGTATATCAGAAATGGCAGCTGCTGCCGCCACTGATACTGACCTGTTGCTCACCGCCGGAGCAGACGGGAGTCATCTGCCCTTGTAATATACCCTGATAATCTCCCACACAAACTTCTCCCTTGTCACAAGCAGCACCAGTCCATAGACTCCGAAGAATACGCACGCGCTTATCGCCAGTGTCAGGAACGCGCCCAGATCCACCGTGACCTTGACGAATATCCCTGCGGCGCAGCTTAATGCGGAAGCCAGCAGGATCTTGCCCAGACTCACTTCTCTTACGATCTGTCCGATAATATTTCTCAGGTACATGCACTGAATGACCAGCACAGCGGCCTCCGCCGCCAGCGTAGCCAGCCCGGCTCCCGTGGAGGCAAACCGGGGGATCAGAACCAGATTAAGCACAAAATCAATTACCGCCCCGGCCACAATGGAATTCAGTACCTTCTGCTCCAGATTCTGCGGGGTGAGGATCTGGATACCGGTGATGTTGGACAGTCCGATAAGCAGAACCGTAGGCATCAGAACGATCATGGGCAGTACGGAACCCTCATACCCCTCTCCTGCAAGGAAGAGAATGGACTCGTCTGCATAGAGCATGAAGTAGACCGTCAGAGGAAGACCGGCGATAACCACGAAGTTTACCGCTTTTCCGATCATCTGATAGAATCTTTCCTTCTCATTCTGTTTTACATAGTAGGACAGCCTCGGCAGGAGCACTGTACCCAGCGAGGTGATCAGCGTAGTCAGGATCGTCTTCACCTTGATCGCTGCGTTGTAGTATCCCACTTCCGTGTCACCTTTCATGAACCGCAGCATAACCACATCCAGATTGGTGTATACGCTTGTGGCCGCCGACATGGCGAAAAATCGGATGATAGGCTTCATATGGACCCGGAAATTATAAGGTCCCTTCTTCTTGAAACTTATGAACCGCAGGGCGTAAACGAAATTAAACACATAGGACGCCGAACTGGCAAACACGGTGATCCCGCCGTAGAGAATATAATCATCAGGGCTCTTTACCATAAGGAGCATCAGAACAAGCGAGACCAGCTTCACCAGCAGATTGCAGACCGTGATATAGGCATACTGTTCAAGCGCATTGTACAGCCATGTGATGGCAAACATATTGAGCACCATGCCGATCCCGTTGATCACGTACAGCTCTTTCTCTGCGGCGAACTCGGGCACAAGGGCCACTGTAAACACAAATGCCGCGCATGTGATGAGCATGGTGACCGAGTTGATGATCAGCAGTTCCTGCACTGTCTGAGAGAGCTTATCCCTGTCATCTCTGACTTTCGCACAGGCGCGTATCCCGTAAGTGGGGATTCCCAGCGAAGCAAACATATTGAAATATGTGATCACCGCGCTTGCTGTTGCTACCTTGCCGTTTCCCGCAGCCATCAGAACCCTGGACACATAGGGAAATGTGATAAGGGGAAATACGATGGAGGATGCCGCCATTATAAAATTCATAATGAAATTAAACTTAACCGAATGAATTTTCATACTGTCTTTCCTGTCAATCTGCCGCTTTGTTTCTCACTTTACTCATTTTCACGATAAGAGAATAAAATCTGAATCCGGTCCTGCGGAGAAGCCGGAGCATTCCGCTGTACTCTCCGGACTTTTCATATACGTAAGGGCTTTTTTCCCGTACTGTACGGTCAAACTCCCTGAATCTCCTCCGGATGGACCTGTCGCTTACGGGGAAGCTGGTGAATATGTCCACCTGATCATGTGTCATCTCCGCAATGCGCATTGCCATATAATCGGCTTTTTTCAGATCATATCCCGGCTGCCGTTTATATTCATTGATATAATCCAGCACGTGGAAGATCACATCGATGTGATTCTGGATATGCTTCTGATATCCCAGGATACTGACGCTCTGTGCCGCCTGAGCCAGCCTGTACATGTATACGAAGATGTCATAGTAGATGACAGTTTCCACATAAGGCACCGGATACAGGATATACTCCACATCCACATAGAAGCAGTGTTCATCCAGCCGGATCCGGTTTTCTTTCAGAAGCGAAGTACGGATCACCAGGGCATGCATGGAGATCCGCGTCTGTCCGGCAATACTTTCAAATGGCATTTCCCTCTCTGTCGGGATCCCGGGATATGTGACCGCCTTTCGCTCGCCGGTCCCGTCATTTACCTCATAATAGTTGGTAAACACATAATCGGCTTCACATGTCCTGAGTCTGCGGATCAGCTCTCTCAGACCGGAGGTGTCCACCCAGTCGTCCCCGTCCACTACCTTGAAGTATTTTCCTCTGGCCTCCAGGATCCCCCGGTTTATTGTGGAACCGTGTCCTCCGTTCTCTTTGGAGATCAGCCGGAAGCTCCCGGGATATCTCTCCTGGTATTTCCGCCCTATGGCCGCTGTCCCGTCGCCCGATCCGTCGTCTACGACAAGAACCTCTATCTCATCCAGAATCTCTTCCACCAGAAACGAGTCCAGTGTCTTTTCCAGAAATTTTTCCACATTATATGCGGGTACCGTTATTGTCAATATCTTTTCCAAATTTCTGTCCTACCTTCCCTTTATCCTGTCCCGCATACGGCGCGCTTTTGACAGAAGCCGCATCATCCAGTACTGGCGGGTATTAAGGATCCACAGGTGCAGCCTGTCTTTCCGCCCCATTCTGCGGACGTATCTGTTCTTCACAAAATCCGGGTACAGCCGGAATGTGTACTCCCTGTATCTTTCAAGCCACTTTCTGTCTCCCCGGTCCAGCACCAGTTCTTTGGACGGTTCAAAATAAGCGTTGGCGAACACAAGATATTCCAGTTCCTCCCGGTATTTTTCGTAGACTCCCTTCTCTCTGTAGCTACTGAGAATATGATCCAGCACAGCCAGCTTGTCCTCACAGCTTTTCCGGTAGTTCTTTCCGGTCATGATGGAATTTTCCCGGATCATGTAATAATACAGAGGCTCCTTCACATATACGATTCTTTCCGCGGCAAGGAAGAGCAGCGGAGTGACAGCCAGATCTTCGAAATATCTTCCCACAGGGAACGTACAGCCGCTGCTCATATAGAATTCTCTGTCGAACAGCTTGGTCCATGCCGAAGGCGGAGCAAGCAGCAGTTCCTTATCCGTGTCCAGGTTCATGACCTTTCCTGCAGGGAGATCTGTCGAACGTATTTCCTGAACCCCGTCTTCCACACAGTAATAGTCGAAGAGCACAATGTCACATTTCTGATCCCGGGCCGCTTTCACGGTCTTACTTACCAGTTCTCTGCTGATATAGTCATCGCTGTCCACAAACAGGAGATATTTCCCCGACGCATGTCTCACGCCCTCGTTGCGCGCGTCGCTCAGCCCTCCGTTGGCCTTGTGAATTACCCGGATCCTTGAATCCTTCCGGGCCAGCCCGTCGCACATCCGGGGGCATCTGTCCGGTGAACCGTCGTCCACAAGGATGATCTCCAGATTGGAATAGGTCTGATTGAGAATGCTCTCCACGCATTTCTCCAGATATTCTTCTACTTTATATACAGGGACAATCACACTGACCAGGTCCATTGCCATCTCCTCCTGTCACTTTCCGGTGATCCTGTCCTTCACTCGCCTTGCATAGGAGAGAAGAACCATAACGCCGTACCATTTTCTTTTCAGAAGCATCCACAGGATCCTGTCTTTTCCTGACATCTCCCGGACATATCTGTTCTGATCCAGCCGGGGATATTTCCCGTATGCGTAGCTCCGGAACTTCTCCAGATATGCGCTCCTCCGGTCATTGAGCACAATTTCCTTTGACGGCACGAAAAAGACATTCTCAAAAACCAGATATTCCAGCTCGTCTCTGTAACGGTCTGCCAGCCCGTGTTCACGGAAGAATGCTTCCACACTTTCCACGGCCGCCGTTCGATCCGCATAGTTTCTGGAGAAATCACTGCTGTGCATGATCGATCCCTGGCGGTTCAGATAGTAGTACAGCACTTCTTTCTGATAAATAATGCGCCCGGCCAGCGCAAGGGCTTTCGGGATCGCGGCCAGATCCTCATAATACCTGCCTGCCGGAAACGCGGAAGCCGTCTTCTCCCAGAACTCCCTGCGGAAGAGCTTGTTCACCGCAGAGCATGTCTTCATTATGACAGACGGTTCCTCTTCCGGTGAAAAAGCCCTGCCTGCCGGAAGATCAAAGGTAAACAGATCTGTCTGCCTTCTGTCCGTATCCTCCCCGGCATAGTCGAATATCACCACATCTGCTCCGCTGTCTTCTGCCGTCTGTACTGTAATGCTGACCAGATCCTCCCTGATCCTGTCGTCACTGTCCACAAACAGAAGATATTTCCCCTGTGCTCTTTTTGCACCGGCATTCCTGGCGTCTCCCAGTCCGCCGTTTTTCTTGTGGATCACTGTAATCCGACTGTCCTCCCGTGCGTAGCGGTCGCACAGCTGAGGGCAGCTGTCCGGAGAGCCGTCGTCCACAAGGATGATCTCCAGACAGGGGTATGTCTGACACCGTATGCTCTGCACGCAGACGTCCAGATATTTTTCTACTTTATAGATTGGTACGATTATGCTGACCAGTTCCATATTTTCTCCTTTTGTGTGTCTTCTTCTGTCAGAGCAGGCTTCTCAGCTGTCTTCTCTGATTCGCCAGATCGTAGTTATCTGCATTTTCCAGAAAGACTGCCGCCCTTCTCTCCCCACGGCTGTGGATGACTTCGTCGGCCCACGCTTCCGCCCCCGCCTCAAGAGGAAAGAACCGGCAGTTTTCCGTGATCCGGGATTCTTCCGTGATCCGGCTGCTCATAAGACAGGGCAGTCCGGCGGACTGAGCCTCAATCCCTGCAATAGGCAGGCCCTCGAAATTGGACGGAAGGACGAACACATCCATGGCCTGATAGAGTCTTGCGGTATCGGAACGTCTCCCCAGGAACCGCACCGACTGGCCCAGTCCCAGCTCCGCGGCTCTTCGCTTTACCGCTTCAAATCTCACGCCGTCGCCCGCCAGTACAAGGACGGCATCCGGCGATTTCTTTACAACCTCTGCGAATACATCGATAAGAAAGAAATGATTCTTCTGATAGCAGAAGTTGCCCGCGTGTCCGATGACAAAGCGGTCTGCCACCTCAAGCTGTTCTCTCATCTCTTTTCTGATCTGTTCATTATATTCGTACTGCTTCCGATCCACTGCATTGTAAATCACTTTGAACCGGTTCGAATGTACGATCTCAGAAGGGAACATCCACTCCCCGGCCCGGACGGAACAGCCGTAGTACTCTGTCCCGTACCGGTGAAGAAATGTTCTGCATACCCGGTGGATAAAATCAAATGTCTTCCTCTTTAGCGCACTTTCACAGTCATTTCCGCTGGAATGACTGTGGATCATCCTCCGGGGCACACCTTCATGCTTTGCCGCAATGGCCGCAATACAGTCAATGGCCGTAGATATATTCAGGTAAACCGCGTCATACTTTCCTTTCCGTATAATCTCCCTCACCCTTCTGTACTGGGCGGCAGGATGCTTCAGATTCGGAATGGCATAAAGTCCCGCATGGTATTTCCTCAGTTCCTCTTTAAGCTCTGCATCGATCTCGTTTGTAAGCAGGTCAATCTGAACATCCCCGTCACATACAGTCTCGATAAAATTCAGAAGATACCGGTCAATCCCGCCGGATCTTCCGTCCATTATAAATCCTGCCAGCATCCGTTTCATTTTGTTTCCTCTCTGCGATTCTGATATGCATACTGTACCATATATCCTGTGAAAACCCAGAGTACGAAGCTGCCCGGAGAATTCGTGTACACTCCCTCAAGAAGGAACATCATGCTTACCGCCACAGCGCATACGCACGCCAACATGGCTGACAGCTCATCCGCCTCTTCTTCTCCTGCCTTCAATACAGGCAGCAGTATGTATGTAAGAATCCTCAGTCCGATAAGAACAAAGAGCACAGCCCCCAGCAGTCCCTGGAACGCCAGCGTATTAAAGAAGGTGTTGTGCATGCTGGTATAATCTCCCTGGTCATTGTTGACTGCGTATGTATCCGGCACATGATCTCTGGCGTATGGAACGAAAGTGGAATATCCGGCTCCCCATACAGGACTTGTCTCCCACACTTCAACAGCGCTCTTCCACAGATCGAATCTTCCGTTGGAGATGTCCTGTGCGATATCCTGCTGCCGCGCCGCGGTATTGCCCGTTGTGTCCGTATTGTTTACCGCCTCTTCCGTGCCGCCCTGCGTATTCTGATTCTTCTGCGTCTGACTCTGCTGACTTTGCTGTGCCTGATCTTTCTGATCCTTCTGCGCTGTCTGACTCTTCTGGTCTTTCTGTGCCTGCTGCTGGGCCCGCTCCGTCATTACGGAAGAATAATAGTTTCCATACCCGGATTTCAGGATCTGTATTCCCCCGAACATCAGAATCGCGGCGCATATGATCCCGCCTGCTGCCATACCGAATCTGGCCGCCCTCTTTCTGGTGCTCACCCTTCTTCTCAGATACAGGATGAGGAACAGGCCTGCACTGACCAGCAGAGTAATCTCGCCTGTTCTGGAATCCGAATAGACAATATACAGAAAATTCAGAAGAATGCCGATCCCATACAGTATCCGAACCGATCCCCTTTTTCTGAGCAGGAAAAGAAGGGAAAGCGTGATTGCAATCACACCGAACACGGCGCCGTAATTCGGGTCAGTATATACTCCCCACAGTCTGCCCCAGGTATATCCTGTCACGATAAACTCCCCGTCCGCCGATGTGATAAAGCTGGAATAAACCCGAAAAAGCATGACCAGACTGGCCGAAGCCGCTGCCATGCTGCACAGTATTATAATATGTGAAAGGATCCTGAACTCTCTGATATACCTTTTTCTGTCTCTCTCCGGATCGCAGACATAGAGCGCAAAAAACTGTATCCCGGTCCAGATTATCCACTTGCCGTTTTCCGTAATTCCATACTCCCTGTTCATCACTGTTGTGAGCAGAAAACTTGCGCAGAACAGTACCATCAGTATCGCGCATGGCATTTTTGCATACTTTCTGATGTGAACTGCGCGTATCAGAAGCAGCGCCGCCCCCAGCAGAATTGTCGCTTTCACCATAAGCGGCTGGAATCCGGACACATAAAGATATGAGATAAATGTTGCCATTGTAAGGAAGAAATAGCAGATCTTAAACACAAGTTCTGCTGTTTCTTCATAGTTCTTTTTTATCCATTCCATTACAGATTACTCCCCTTTATCTCTGCGGTTCTGTTCAATAAGACCGCGGATCAGCTTTTCGATCCTGCGGTAGGACTGAGGACGGTCAAACTGCTCTTCGGCGATCCGCCTCGCTCTCCGTCCCATTTCAAGCCTGAGCGCCTCATCCTGATACAGGCTCTCCACGGCATCTGCCAGGATCCCCGCATCTTCCGGAATGATATTGACACCGAACCCGTCGTTTTCCACCTTTGCCCGGAACTCCGGACTCATACAGGTATTGATCATCGCTCTCCCTGCCGCGAGATAGTCGCCGATCTTCGTCACAATGCTCTGCGGCGCTTTTCTGACAAAGGAGTTCACCAGGATGTCCGAGGCCTTCAGGTATGCCGCCATCTTATCATACGGGGCATATCCCAGAAATTCAACATTGGAAATGTTTCTTGAAACAGCAAGATCTTCCAGTTCCTTTTTCATTGGTCCGTCACCCAGTATCTTGAACTTTATATTCGTCCTCCCGCGCCCGGCCAGTTCTTCCGCCGACAGGATCATTGTACGTATATCATAGCTCGTGCCGATTGTTCCCGCGTAGGTAACCCAGAATTCTCCGCTTTCCTTCCGTATGCTCCCCATATTCTCTTCTGCCCCCGCGTCAAACACGCTCAGCTCGTTCCCCACATAAACCGTCTCTCTCGGCACCGGGCGGTCCTGGTTCCGGAAAGGACGGTCTCTGTATTCATCGGAAGTGCCGATAACGCCGGAGACAAGACGGTATACTTTCTCCGCATCTCTCTTCAGCGGATAGAACAGAATATCGCTGAATACCGGAATATCCAGCACCATACGCATGGCTTCCGGCCACAAATCGTTTACGTCCGCAACGAAAGGAATCCCCCTGCGCTGTGCGAACTCGGCCGCGGCAAGCGCCACATCGTTGGGCGGAATCTCTGCATAGAGCAGATCATAGTCTCCCTCTCTTTCCAGAAGTGCAGTCAGATTCTTTGCCGCAATGCGGTGGCTGCGGATTCTTCTTAAATCTACATTCTTCCGGTAACCCGGTTCATATATGAATTTAATGCCGAACCTGTAGGAATCGGCTTTTATCTTCTCAACATCCCTCTGAGCCTTCTCCCAGTGCTGGAATGTGGTAGTGATCAGATCCACCTGATATCCCGCATCCGCAAGAAATTCACATATATACCGGAACCGGGTGTATCCCTTCTCGCCATTCAGGCGGACTCCCATCGTAATAACTGCGATCTTGTACATCTTCTTACTCCTGTCAAGAATCTTACCGTATCACGGCGAACGCCGTATCGATCATAACTCTGATATCACCGGACACACTGAACTCTTTCAGGTATTCCAGATTGTATTTCATCTTCTCCGGAAGAACATAAGACACATAGATCTCGTCCACGCTCTTCCCGGTTTCTGTCAGGTACTTTTCCATGACCTCGTCTTCATCTTTATAGGCAATGCTTGTCCGGGATGTGATCCCGGCCGGAAGGAGGAGCGTTGCCCTCATCTCATCCGTATAGGCATCCACATATTTCTTCACCTCAGGCCGTGTGCCGACAAACGTCATATCTCCCGTCAGCACGTTAAACAGCTGCGGCAGCTCATCCAGCCTGCATTTTCTCAGAAGTTTCCCCATCCTGGTGATACGGCTGTCCCCGCTTCTTGTAACTGCCGGTCCTTTTTTATCCGCATCTGCGATCATGGTCCGGAACTTGAAGATCCGGTACTCTCTTCCATACTGAGTGATCCGTTTCTGGCGGAAGAATACCGGGCCTCTGCTGTCGATCCGTATGCACACAGCCAGGATCAGCATGACCGGCGAGAGGACCACCGTCAGGATCCCCGCCATAAGAAGGTCCAGCAGTCGCTTCAGCATCAGGCTGCCCCTTCGTTTCTCAAGCAATTCATAATACGGTCTGACGCCTTCGTTCCGCATATCTTCCGGAAGCCTGTTCCATTTGATCAACCGCATGTTTTTCCCCCTGTTTCCGCGTGACAGGGATGTTCCCCGTCAACGTTCTGATTTTATTTTCGAATAGAGCATCGGCATCCCCGAGCGGATCAGATGGACCATCCGCCCCATAGCCAGACTGAGCGTAATATTCCTGCCCTTCATGGGAATCAGCGCCGCTTTAAGAACGCGGCTGTCCCTGGCCTGTGCTTTCGGGATAAGCGCCCCGAACAGCCCGGACGAAAAGACCTCTCTGCAGAAGTCCCTCCGGTCTCTGTGACGCATGCCGGCCCTTTTATCACAGTTTCTCTCAAGAGCGGACAGAATATACCGTCCGTACAGACTGCCCAGCACGGAACAGGTTTCTTCTGTATCTGTATGCCAGGTCTGCTGCTGCTCGTAGAGCATCCTGATCCTTCTCTCATGGAGCTCATAATAATCAGGAACGAATTTCGTCGTCAGGCTGCCTTCCATTCTCTTTGCATAATGGTAGGGCGCAATATCCAGAAGATTCATGCTTTCGATGTCCATACAGTACTGTATGTTAAACACAATATCCTCGATCAGGCGCACTGTCTCAAAACGCAGTCCTTTTTCCCTGATCCACTGCAGACTGTATACTTTATTCCATGCATATCCGTAGAGCGTCTCCTGCTCCAGCCGGATCACATACGGCCGCATCTCCTCTGCGGAGGCAAACCGCCTGCGCTCCGGACAGATCGTATGGGTGTAATTCAACTGTCCGCCGGCATCATAATATTCCTCAGTATGTCCGAACACGGTAAGCTGCGCAGGATTCTCCTCCAATGCAGCCAGGACCTGCTCAAGCAGATCGGGATCGACGCGGTCATCCGGATCCATAAACCAGATATAGCGTCCTTCGGCCGCATCGATCCCGGTATTTCTTGCTTCGCTGAGTCCTCTGTTTTCCGTATGATGCACTGCCCGTATACGTTCGTCTGTACCGGCCAGCTCATCCGCCATATTTCCTGTCCTGTCCGGAGACCCGTCATCCACGATGATCAGCTCCCAGTCCGGAAATGTCTGCTCCCGTATGCTGCGCACTGCCTCTGACAGGTATTTTTCCACTCCGTATGCCGGCATGACAACGGTAAAAAAAGGTCTTTTCATTCTTCTCTCATGCCCCCGCGTCTCTGTCACAGCCCCGCGAACCTGCGGAATACTTCAATGACATATTCCTGCTGATCATCTGTCATACAGGTATGCAGAGGCAGGGTGATCTCATTTTCGTACTGGGCATATGCATTGGGATAATCTGCAATATCGAATCCCAGATTCCTGTATGCCGTCATCATAGGGAGCGGTTTATAATGCACATTTGCCGCAACGTCATGTTCCGCCATCTCATCTATGATCCGGCTGCATTCTTCCCTGTTCTTTCCGTTCAGTCGGGTCAGATAAAGGTGACCGCTGGACCTCCAGGTATCGCCGTAGTGGCTCAGCACCTGAACCTTCTCCTCCGGCCATGCCTCATCGTATCTGCGGATCATCTCCCGCCGTCTGTCAAAAATACTTTCATACCGCCGCAGCTGGGACAGCCCCAGAGCCGCCTGAATATCTGTCATATTGCACTTGTAGAAGGGCGCCACGATATCATACTCCCACGCTCCCGCTCTTGTCTTCGCCAGCGCGTCTTTGGACTGGCCGTGAAGCGAAAGAAGCATGTATTCTCTGTATAATCTTTTTCCGTCAATTCCTGCTTTCCTCACTGTATCGGACCAGGTAGCCGCGCCGCCTTCCGCTGTCGTTAGATTCTTGACCGCATGGAAGGAAAAACAGGTAAAATCCGCGATCTGTCCGGACATTTTTCCGTCTCTGGACGCGCCGAAAGCATGTGCCCCGTCAGCCATGACAAGAATACGGCCCAGCGCTTCCTGCCTCTCATTCGACGGTCGGAACATCGGTCTCTTCTCTTCCGCGATCCTGTATATCTCGTCATATCGTGAGTAGACGATTCCCGCCAGATCCACGCAGATAATCGCCTTCGTCTTCTCCGTCACCGCCCGCTCTACCTGCGCCGGATCCATCTCAAAACTTCCCGGCAGCGTGTCCACAAGAACCGGGGTAGCCCCCACATGGCAGATCACACTGCAGGATGCGGTATAGGTATATGCGGTAGTAATGACCTCATCCCCCGGTCCGATTCCCATAATCCGCAGAGTCATCTCCATGCTGGCTGTCGCCGATGCCAGGCATACGGCATATTCCGTTCCGCACATCCGTGCGATCTCTTTTTCGAACTGTTTGGTCCTCGGTCCGGTCGTGATCCAGCCGCTTCGAAGCGTCTCTACCACTTCCTGTATGTCCTCTTCTCTTATATCCGGTAAGGAAAAATCAACTTTCATTCCCGCTGGCCTCCTCGCTGTCTGCTACGCTTTGATTTAAAAATGCACTCGGGAGTTCCGAATTGTGATCCGGGAACTCATCGTGCAGGCTCTCCTGTATCTTCCTATCCCTCTCGATGTCTGCTTCTCTCAGGTGATACGTAGGAACGATCCGATGTACAATCTTCTTCATCTCATTCGTCTCGGCGTATGCTTCCCGGTAAAGGTCCTCAAGATTTTTGATAAATTCTTTTTCATCAAATTCAATAGGTTTTCCTATGTGTATCAGTTCATTTTCTGTTGCCTGAAGCCCTTCCTCATCCATCAGGAGTTCTTCGTAGAGCTTCTCACCCGGGCGCAGGCCTGTGTATTTGATCTCAATATCTCTGTCCGGCACATAGCCTGAGAGACGGATCAGATTCCTTGCAAGATCCGCGATCTTCACCGGCTGTCCCATATCCAGCACAAAGATTTCTCCGCCCTTTGCGCTGGCTCCGGCCTGCAGAACGAGCGAAACCGCTTCAGGTATGGTCATGAAATACCGGATGATATCAGGATGGGTCACTGTAACCGGTCCCCCGGCCTCGATCTGTTTCTTGAACAGCGGAATCACGCTTCCGTTGCTGCCCAGGACATTTCCAAATCTCACGGCCACATATTCGGTCTTTGAATGGTTATTGAACATCTGGATGATCATCTCGCACATTCTCTTAGACGCGCCCATGATATTGGTCGGATTTACCGCTTTGTCCGTGGAAATAAGCACGAATTTCTGTACTCCGAACCGGTCCGCCGCCAGAGCGACTTTATAAGTTCCGAACACATTGTTTTTGATCGCCTCGTTCGGGCTGTCCTCCATCAGCGGCACATGTTTGTGGGCCGCCGCATGGTATACAATATCCGGCCTGTATTTTGCAAACACACTGTTGACCTTCCGGCCGTTTCTCACTGATCCGATCAGCACGACCAGATCCAGGTAAGGATATTTTGTCTTCAGTTCCTGCTGTATCTCATATGCGTTGTTTTCGTAGATATCAAATATAATAAGCTGGCGCACGCCGTTTGCCGCGATCTGACGGCAGAGCTCGCTTCCGATGCTTCCGCCCCCGCCTGTCACGAGAACGACTTTGTCGGATACATATCTTCCGATCTTCTCCGTGGTGATCTGTATCGGTTCTCTGCCCAGAAGATCCTCGATCTCCACCTGACGCAGTTTTGACACTGTTACTTCCCCGTTGACAAGCTGGTATACTCCCGGAAGGATCTTCAGTTCGCAGTTCGGAACCTTCTGACAGATTTCCAGTATCTTGCGCTGCTCGCATTTCGGCGCGCTCGGAATTGCGACAATGATCTCTGTGATCCCGTACTTTCTCGCATTTTCCTGGATCGTCTCCCGTCCGCCCACGATCTTGACTCCATGAATATATGTGCCGTGTTTTCTCGGGTTGTCGTCAATAATGCAGCACAGTTTTGCATCCAGCTCCGAGCTTAGCTCCAGCTCCTTCATGACCACGTTGCAGGCTTCCCCCGCGCCGATGATCATCGTGTTCCTCATGTGTGCCCCGTGCAGATTGCTCCGGTACAGCAGTCTCAGCAGACGGTAGGAAAATCTGCTCATGCACGTCAGCAGGAAAAGGGCCGCTCCGTACAGAATGAAATAGCTTCTGTATATCGGCCGGTAAGTCAGATAATATCCGAGCACATTCAGAAGCATACAGATTGCGCATGCCTCAATGACATTTACAAGCTCCTTGATGCTGGCATAGCGCCAGAGGCTTGTGTACAGTTTGAAAAATGCGAATACGATCAGAGTCACAACCGTGTTCGGCACGGCCATATCTCTCACTGAAGTATAGTATTCCGGCGGTATCTCTGATAAATGCATATTAAACCGCAGCCACAGCGCCAGAAATGAACTGATATTGATAAACGCAATGTCAAGCAGCACAAGAAAAACTTTGTATATGGCGGACAGATCCCACTTTTTCAACCATTTTCTCATCGTATTTCCCCATCCTCAATTTATCTATTTCATTTATGCACGTGTCCGGCCCGCTGTCAGGGCCGGCGCATGCACAGTTGATGACAGTATTTCCACAGATATTACTCTGTTGCAGTTCCCTCAAGAGTCTCTCCATTCTCCACGGCATCAATCGCTTCTTTGATAGCGTCAACGGAAGCCTGATCCGGCTGCATGACATAGAGCGGCGCTCCGGAATAAGAGTAGCAGTACTGACTGTCTCCCGTTCCCTCCGCTGCCATGGATGTGATGTTCCATGACGGGCTCTCGGCGAGCTGCGTCTTGATCAGCTCCTGGATCTGGCTGTTGGACATGTTAGTCTCGACATTTCCGCTGACGCTGTTGAGTATTCCGTTGGCTCCGGTAAGAATTGCCGGCGAAACCAGTTTCTTGATCATGGCCGTAATTACAGCCTGCTGGTCTTTTCCTCTCTGATTGTCGCCTCCCGGAATGTTGTGGCGCTCCCTGGAGAATGCCAGCGCTTCCTCCCCGTCAAAGCTGTTCAGACCCTGCACTACATTGACAACCTTTCCGGAATCAGTGCTTGTTGTAAATGCATATTCAGATTCAACTTCTACTCCTCCGAGGGCATCTACAATCTCGATCAGAGATGTGAAATTGACTCTTGCATAGAAATCGATATCCGTATCATACAGTTCTTCCAGAGTGGCCATGGACGCATCCACGCCGTAAATTCCGGCGTGAGTCAGCTTATCCTTCTGCCCTCCTGAAATGCCCGGAATCTCTACATAGTAATCTCTCGGTGTGGTGACAAGAAGAATCTGATGCGTAGACGGATTGACAACGGCAATAATATTGACATCGCTCCGGCTGTTTGTCTCAATAGCGCCAAACACATCTATTCCGCTGATGTATACGCAGAATGTCTCGTCGTCCACATTTACATCTGCAGACTGATTCTGCATCTCGCTTCGAATGCTGTGGGAATAGATAATCTTCGTATAATCGCTGTATCCCTCAAATGCCTCTTCCAGTATTCCCGTGTAACCTTCGTTGTAGATGATGGCGTCTACTTCTCCGCTGTTGAGGGCCTCTGCCTGCTCGGCCAGGCTGTTGTACTCCTGTGTCCGGATCTCACTGCCCAGTTCTGAATTGATCGCATCAATAGTATCTCTGATCTGATCGCCATTCATCTGGTACTGAACTCCGAACGTATAATCCGCAGCGTCCTGGATGCTCTCGGCCGGATCATCCTTCATAACCGCAACCACCACATTGTCCAGTTTATACTCACCGCCCGTTATGTTGGAGATTGTTCCGCTTGTCTTGAACAGAAAGTAAGAGCCGATAATCAGGAATACTGTTATGATTATGCTGATCACCTTTCCCATAATTGCGTTTTTCTTTGAGAAAAACTGACTTGCCAGTATAATTCCCCAGAAAAGGAACAGCAGGATTCCGATCGCTGCAAGATACATGTTCGGAAGCATATTAAGCACAAACAGTCCTGCCATGAATACGATCGTAGCGATCAGCTGAATCACGGCAATTACAAGACCTGTATTCCGGCTGATCTTATTGTTCTTCTCTTCATGACGGGACTGTGATGACTTTCTCCTGTGCGATGTATTTCTCCGTCTGGCGGAAGATCCTGTCGCATGTGTTTCGCTTCCTGAGGAAGATCTTCTGCGATGCACCTTCTTCTTTCTTCGCTGTATATCATCTCTCTGGCTCATTTGTGTTCAACCCTCTCTTTTCAATATTATGCCGTCAACGCATCCGGTTACTCATATTTATATGGCACGTTTCGCTTTTATTATACACGCTCTTTCTATGTTAGCATTTTTCGTCTTGTTTCGCAATAAATCCGGACAATTCTAAAAAAATCTTAAATATTGCTTAATTATTTTTTCACCTGTTCTTCTTTTTACTCTTTTTTCAACAAATACGTGCCTGTTTCTCTCCTTTTTCCGCTTCTTTTCATCCCTACTTCTTCGGTTTTTATCTCATAACTGATTGTATAATAAAAAAATTAACTTTTTTCAAAAAATATATTGACATATTCTTAAAAATACAATAAAATATATTTTGCTGTGAACGAAACAGCAACTACATGTGCGATTAGCTCAGCTGGATAGAGCGTCTGGCTACGGACCAGAAGGTCGGGAGTTCGAATCTTCTATCGCACGTAAAGGAAAGGATATTGTCTGATGACAATATCCTTTTTATTTTGTATGGCTCATGACATTCAGCTGATTTACCTGAATATTCTGAAAACGGTGATCAAAGGGGCCTGACCCCCATGACCACCGTTTTCAGAATATTTTTTATTTTGTAAATTTTTCCGACTGTTTTTCTATCAATTCCCGATCATCAAAATAATTAATCTTCATAGCCGCCTTCACTTCCCGGAGTGTCTGCGCGGCAACTTTCTCTGCCTTCTCACTGCCCTTCCTGAGGATCTCGTAAACCGCCGGGATATCCTTCTGGAATTCTTTTCTTCGGGTGCGAATGGGTTCGAGCTCGGCCTGAAGTACATTGTTGAGGAATCTCTTGACCTTCATATCTCCGAGTCCGCCCCTCTGGTAATGTTCTTTCAGTTCGTCCAGATTCGCATACTCCGGCAGAAATTCCTGGAAATACTCCGGCCTGCAGAAAGCGTCAAGATAAGTAAATACTGTATTCCCCTCCAGGCTGCCCGGATCCTCAATCCGGATATGATTCGGATCAGTGAACATACTGAACACTTTCTTCTTGATATCCTCAGGCTCCTCAGACAGATAGATGCAGTTTCCGAGCGATTTGCTCATCTTGGCCTTGCCGTCAATTCCGGGAAGACGCATGCACGCCTCATTCTCCGGAAGAAGGATCTTGGGTTCCACCAGTGTTTCCCCGTAAACGGAATTAAACTTGTGCACGATCTCCTTCGTCTGTTCCAGCATCGGCATCTGATCTTCACCAACAGGCACTGTTGTGGCCTTGAACGCAGTGATGTCCGCCGCCTGACTGATCGGATACGTAAAGAATCCCACAGGGATGCTGGCCTCGAAATTTCTCATCTGAATCTCAGACTTTACAGTAGGATTGCGCTGCAGTCTTGATACAGTCACCAGATTCATATAGTAGAATGAAAGCTCACACAGCTCCGGTATCTGGGACTGAATAAGCAGCGTGGACTTCTCGGGATCCAGTCCGCAGGCCAGATAATCCAGCGCTACCTCGATGATGTTCTGCCGCACCTTCTCCGGATTATCCGCATTATCCGTCAGTGCCTGTGCATCCGCTATCATGATAAATATATCATCAAATTCTCCTGTATTCTGAAGCTCCACTCTTCTCCTGAGAGATCCAACATAATGTCCCACATGAAGCCTCCCTGTAGGACGGTCGCCGGTCAGCATTATCTTTTTCATATTGCTCATGCTCCTCCTCGCAATCATTAGTCGTAATCTTTTCCCATTATAACACCATCCTCCAGGGTTTTCTACATCAAATTCACACGCAAAAAGCGGAGAAGAGCCGTTCTTCTCCGCGATTATCAGTATGCCATGTATTACTTTGTATTCTGCAGCGCCGGACGTTTCGCATATCCCGGCGCTTTTTTTCTCTCTCCCGCGTACACAAACTGATACAGAACATACGCCATAACAAATGCCGCCATAACATCCAGCACCGAATGCTGTTTCAGAAACATGGTTGCCAGTATGATAAGACCTGCAAGAATATAGGCCCCCGTACTCACCGCTCTGTGTTTTCTCAGTTCCGCGCTCTCATAAATGGCGATGCATGCACTCAGAGAATTGAAAACATGCAGACTCGGGAACACATTGGTGCAGGTATCCGCCCGGTACAGCATGCGTACCATGTCAACGAAAATATTGTCCCTCTCAAAGACCATCGGTCTCAGATTCTGTCCGTTCGGAAACAGAGTCGAGATAATCAGGAATATTGTCATACCCGTAAACATGAGCTTTGCCATCCTGTAGAATCCCGGCACATCCGTAAAGAAAAAGTACAGCATGACCGCAGCGATAAATACAAACCACAGAAGATACGGAATAATAAAATATTCAACAAAAGGAATATACTCATCAAATGTTGTCTGTATCACATGATAGTGTGTCGTCACGTGTTTTTCGAGATATAAAAACCAGGGCATATAAATAAGGATATACAAGAACACCCATGCATGTTTATATTTTTTTGCCAATTCAGTGAGTCCTGTCTTCCACTTCATATCTGACGCTCCCTCTGACCCGGGCCCAAACCGCTGTTCTGCGGCAGCCGCCCTTTTGATTTTTTTCGATTATAGCACGATTCAAAATCAACAACAACTGACTTCATAAATAGTTAACAAATCTTTTGAATTTCTTATGTTTTACTCCATCTCGAATATATACATGTCAAATTTCCGTCCCGCTTCACGTATGGCTCTCTCTCCGTGAAGGGTCCAGACCGCCGAAGGCGCCCGAAAAAGGATCCGGTTGATAAAAAAGCCCGGATTCTTTCTGTCCGTCCATTTATAGGATATGAAATCCGGGCGGCACAGACAGTTGCTCAGCAGATATTTCACACAGAATCTGAGGAGATAATGCGGTGTTCTGTCACTTCTTGTCAGGTTCGCCGAGAGCTGGCCTCTCGGGATATCTCCCCGGTGCTTTTTGAGCCATCTGAGCACCAGGCTGTTGAAGGACTGTATCATATATTCTCCGCGGTAACTTCTGAGTACGGTATCCAGCCTGCGGCAGATCTCGGTATCGGTGTTCGGAAGCTTTACCTCTATGAGCAGAGGCACTCTCCCGTCGATGCAGCGGAGCGCCTCCTCAAGAAGAGGAATCCGCTCCCCGGTACCGTCCAGCCTGTAGCCCCGGAGCGCTTCATAGTCCGTCTGCTCCACGATACCGCTCCTGCCGCACATGCGCTCAAACGTATCGTCATGGAAGACGACCAGCCGCCGGTCCCTTGTCAGATGTACATCCAGCTCAATCCCGCATCCTCTTTCCACTGCTTTCCGAAATGCCGCAAGTGAATTCTCCGGAATTCCCTTCTTTCTGTCATGAAGTCCTCTGTGAGCCCATCTCACCCCGAGAAAACGCCTCACTTTCCTTCGCCCGGACATTCCCGGCGCCAGCAGGAATCCAAGCAGAATAACAAAACCTATTATGACAAGCAACAGAATAATATACATCTCCTATACTCCTCTGTCAGTTATTTTATCCGGTTATCCGTTCAGCCGACGATCACTTTCATTCTTCCCTCCGCCAGCCGTACATCAGTATTTCTTCTTAAAAAAGACGGTTCTCCGTCCGTGTGAAGGGGAAGCGGTTTCTCCGACTCGACCGTGACATGTCTGCCCCGAAGAATCGTGACCCCCTTAAATCCTGTATGTTTCCCCCAAAAAGCAGTGGGGAGCAGGAGAAGGATCTTCAGCTTAGGCAGTCCTGCGGCTATCATTACATCCAGCTGTCCGTCGGCAGCAGAAGCCCGGGGGCAGAACTTGAAGCCGCCCCCTTCATAGGGAAGGTTCATGAATGCGGCAAAATACATTTTCTCAAACACTCTGCGCCGGCCGTCCACCGTAACGCATGCATTTGCCGGCCGGCTGCGGACGAGCTGGTCCAGAGCCACCGCCGCGTAGCTGAGTTTTCCAAGATTCAGCCTGTTCAGCAGAACTTTCCACCGCGATACGCATACCTCATGGCATACCGCTGCGTCGAACCCGATCCCGGCGCTCACCGCAAACCGTCTCTGTCTTCCGGCCCGGGTCATTTCTCCCACATCCATTTCAATGACGCGGTCCTGTTTCAGCACCGCCGCAAGCGCTTTCATGGGATCTCCGGGTATTCCCAGCCCTCTTGCGAAGTCATTGCTGGACCCGATGGGGATGTATCCCAGAGTAATCTTCTCCGGAGCGTTCAGCCCGTTCAGCACCTCGTTGACTGTGCCGTCTCCACCCAGCACAACGATGAGATGTTCCTCTCCGTCTGCCGTGATCTCATTCGCAATCCGCTCCGCATGTCTTCGTCTCTGGGTCATTCTGACGGTATGATCCACGTTTCTTTTTTTCAGTTCAGGACAGATCATATCCCATATCATTCCGCCCATCCCGGAACGGGCCTGGGGATTGACGATAAATTCATATTTCATCCGTTCCACTCCCATCTCCCGGACACAGCGTACTGTCCAGATATTTCCCCAGGAGCCTGCTCATATTGCCTTCAAAATCCACTTTTCCGCTGCGCACACACCATTCAAACACATTTCCTATCACAATCATCCGGATATCCGTAGTAAATTCTTCTATTCCCACATTCAGACGGATAACGCCTGCCGCCACCGCTTTCTCCACATAAGTCTGCACCGTGACGATAGGATAAGGGCGTTCTGACCGCTCAGCCGCATTCAGTGCCTGGTTCTTCGTATCATAGTATCCGGACATGAATTCTACCCCCAGCTCCCGGCAGTACTTCACATAATTCATATATACGCCTATGATTCCCTGTTTCGCCCCTTCTACATCCTGCGGCATCTCAAGGACATCCGGATTAATCGTCGGCTGGTCTTCTATATAGTACGAGAGAAGATCATCCTTCGTCTTAAAATGATGATAAAAACTTCCGTTGGAAACTCCTGCTTCCTCACATATATTCTTGATCGACAGTTCCTCATATCCCTTCTTCTGAAGGATTCTTTTTGCCGCCTGAAATATCTTTTCTCTTGTCTCTCTTGATTTCTTCTGCTGCCTGGATAATTCTGTTTTCTCGTCCATTTGTACAATACACTCCTGTTATAAATCCCGTCCCGGCGAAATGCCGCCGCGCAGAACGGAAGCACCGCCTTTTCAGGTGTTCACAGTATACCATAAATCAGTACGGGATTCAAGAAAACAGAGCGGGCTCTGTTCTTATCATTTTCCTGTTCAGACCCTCACAGCGCGCAGATACGCGTCAAAAGCAGACGGCATGGGATATCTCTCTTCCAGATCCCTGCGCCCGGCAAAGATCATATCCTCGTTCTCCGCTTTCTCCAGTCCGTCCACCAGAATCTCATAACCGATCATATGCCACTCCACGTGACTGAAGATATGTTTTGCATTTTCCAGCTTCTTTACCCGGATCGGCGCAAGTCCGAGGCTCTTTGCATATTCCACTGCCTCCCGCTGTTTTAAATGTCCTTCCGCATTCGGAAATTCATACAGTCCGGCCAGAAGTCCCCTGTCCGGCCGTTTCTTTATCGCCACAGTCGTACTGTCACAGAAAAGAAATACCGTCTTTTTCTCAATCCGCCTTTCCTTTCCCTTCTTCTTCACCGGATACTCTCTCTGACTTCCCTGCGCATATGCCCGACAGAAACTTTTTACCGGACATTCTCCGCATTTGGGTTCTCCGTTCGGCAGACAGATTACCGCCCCCAGCTCGATCAGACTCTGATTGAAATCTCCCGCCTCACCGAATGGAATTACTTCCTCAATCAGTTTTTCGATCTTTGTGCGAGTCGCCGCCCTTGTAATGTCGTCAGAATCTGCTGTAAGTCTTGTCACTACTCTCAGCACATTCCCGTCAACTGCAGCCTTCGGAATTCCGTAAACAAATGAGCTCACCGCCCCCGCAGTATAATTTCCGATTCCGCTCAGCGAACGTATATCCTCATAATTGTCCGGAAATTTCCCGCCGAATCTCTCCATAATCTCCTGTGCCGCCTTCTTCAGATTACGGGCTCTGCTGTAGTAGCCGAGCCCTTCCCACAACTTCAGGAGACGCTCTTCCGGGACCTCGGCCAGAGCCTTAACATCCGGCAGCTCCTCCAGGAATCGTTCATAGTAAGGCTTTACCGCCTCCACTCTTGTCTGCTGCAGCATAATCTCTGAAATCCATACCCTGTACGCATCCATCCGTTTCCTCCACGGGAGATCCCTCTTGCTGGCCCGGAACCATTCCACGAGGGGGCCGGCGGATTCCTTCAGTTCCGGACTTCCCAGCACCACATCCACAGGGCTGTCTATCCGTATACAGTCCGGCGTCACCTCACAGTCACAGGCCATCACTCTCACACCGCCTTCCGCAGCTCTTCTCAGCGCTTCGGCAAACGCAGGATGTGTATCCGTATTTGGCGTAAAATACCGGACGCCTTTCATCTGAATCACGAAAAAAACATAAGTCTCATAGCCTTCTTTTTCCGCCTTCATCAGCTCCTCCAGATGCTTGACGGCTCTGTCGCTGGGCGCATCCGGAAATCTGCACACTCCGTTCTCCTCAAGCGTCACTCCCTTCACTTCAATGAAGATCCGCTTCCCGTCTGCCTCCACATACAGATCAAAACGCGAATTCCCGTAAGACTTCTCCGGCCGCAGCATGGTTACATTGTCAAACATATGCCCTTCCCGGATCCATTCTTCTACCACCCTGTTCGGGATCTGGGAATCCATATTGATCAGGCGTGTACCTTTTTCCACTCCGATCAGATCCCACCTGGTCTTTCTCTCCGGATTTGCGGTTCGCTGTATATAAACAGAGGCCCCCGGTACAAGAAGCTCCGCGCACCGCCCCGTATTCTTAACATGAACGGTCTCCTTTTTTCCTCCGAGATTCACATAGGCAATAAATCTGTTCGGACGTTCAAGAAACACCGCTTTTTCTATTCTCTCATACTTCATTCTGACTCCCTGCCTGTTTCTGTCATTTTTGCCCGAAGCCATTGTAACACAGCAATGCAGAAAAAGACCAGCCTCTTTCCGAGACCGGTCTTTTCAGATCCTGTTTTCTGTTTGCCTGACGTTATATTCCGTATCATTCCAATGATACCGTCAGGAAAGGATTGCCTGGATTCCGAAGAACAGGAACACAATAATTCCGAGTGCAATACGATACCATCCGAATACTTTAAAATCGTTCTTTTTAATGTATCTCATCAGGAACTTAATCGCAACAATAGATACCGCGAACGAAACGGCCGTACCCAGCAGAAGCAGAAACGCCTGCATGGCCGTGAAGTTAAATCCGAAATGTATCAGCTTCACGGCACTGGCTCCGGCCATTGCCGGTATCGCAAGGAAGAAAGTAAATTCCGCCGCAATCGCTCTCGACACGCCAAGAAGGAGCGCTCCCACAATCGTCGCTCCCGACCGTGACGTGCCGGGTATCATAGCGAGCATCTGGAATACTCCTATGATAAGGATCATGGGTATGGTCAGCTGAGAAAGCTTTGTCACCTTCGGTTCCTTGTCTTTCTGATAGTTCTCGATCACGATAAAAAGTATACCGTAAACCACCAGCATCGCCGCCACGACATACGCATTGTTAAACTTTTCTTCTATGAAATCATTGAACGGGATTCCGATTACCGCCGCCGGAATCGATCCGATCACTACCTTTATCCAAAGCTGTACCGTCATCATTTTCTGTTTCTGGGTTTTCTTCGGCGAGAACGGATTCAGTTTATGAAAATAAATCACGACCACAGCCAGAATGGCTCCCAGCTGTATCACGACATAAAACATATCCAGAAACTCCTGGTTCTGATTAAGTTTCAGCAGTTCCTCCAGAAGGATCAGATGCCCGGTACTGCTGATCGGAAGCCATTCCGTAATTCCTTCCACGATTCCAAAAATAATTACCTTCAATACATCTAACATATTCCTTTTCCTCCTCCAAGGACAAATTTCTCAATCGCTTTTGCCGCGCCCTCATTGTCATTGCTGTCTGTTATGTAGTCTGCCGCAGCCTTTACCTGATCTTCCGCATTCGCCATGGCGACTCCGAAGCCGACTTCACGGAGCATGACCGTGTCATTATCCCCGTCGCCGCAGGCCATGATTTCTTCCCGTTTTATGCCCAGAAGCTTTCCCAGCTCGATCAGCCCGGTTCCTTTATTCACTCCCGCAGCATTGACCTCTATATTGTATCCCAGCGATCCGACCAGCTCCAGTCCGTCCACTCTGCTCAGTTCATCCCAGGCGAGTCTGCGTTCATTCATATCCGCAAACAGTGCCTGCACTTTATCCAGTCCTCTTTCTTCTTCATCCACCAGACGGGAAATATCCTGAACCGGGATTCTCGTTGTCCTCAGATATTCCCACATGTTCGGATTGTGGTGGTACTTTTCCACATGTGCCATTTTATCTGCGGAAGCATAGCCCTGACCGTCGTAATATACCTCTTGTAATGTATCATACTTTCCGCAGATTTCCAATGCTTTTTTGGCTGATTCTCTGGAGAGAAGCTGTTCTATCAGCACAGTCCCCTCACGGATGTCAAGGATCCTTGCCCCGTTTGACGTAAGGGCATAGCGCATCCCGGGAAACGTCCTGAGTTCTTCCGGTATGCCCATCCACGGACGGCCTGTCGCAATCAGTACGACAACTCCTTTATCCAGAGCTCTCCGCAGCACTTCCTTTGTGTATGGAAGCAGTTCCTTCTTTTCATTCAGCAGCGTCCCATCCAGATCCAGTCCGATCATTTTTATCTTCTGTTCCACTTTTCCGGTTCCTTTCACACATATTCTTTGTTACAGGCTGCACCCGCCTTCCGCAGAAGAAAGAATTGTCCTGCATGCAGTCATGCCGGTCCGGCTTCCCTCCATAGAATACCTTGTCAACTGCAGCTGTGATTCTTAAAAAATTATAATTTATTTTATCAGAGTTTGCCTAATAACGCAATTTATAGTATAATAGTAAGCCGATAATCGAGAAATACGCTCGCTTGACTTTTTGTTGGGCGATCAACTGTTTTGAGAAAGGATTTGAGATTATGGAACTCTACAAAAAACGAGGAATCAGGACCGGGCTTGCCCTGCTCTGTTCTCTCGCGGTCATTCTGTCCATCCTTCCCGCCAACGCGGCGAATGATGAGATAGAAAATCTGGAAAACCAAACCTCTGCCCTTGAAAATGAACTGGAGGGGATCAATCAGGATATTCTCGACCTGAGTGAAGAGATTTCTTCTACCGAAATGCAGGTAGAGATCCTTAACGGTGAAATTCTGAAGACCTCCGATAACCTGAAGCAGGCCGAAGAAAATGAAGCTCAGCAGTATGAAGACATGAAATCCCGTATTAAATATATGTATGAGCACGGCAATGCAACACTCCTGGAGATGCTTTTCTCCGCTGAGAACATGAGTGATTTCCTCAACAAGGCTGAATTCATTGAAAATCTGAGTGAATATGACCGGAACGCTCTTGAAAATCTTCAGAACATCCATCAGGAGATAGAAGACGAGAAGACCGCTCTCGAAGAGCAGCAGGCGTCCTTCGAAGAACTTCAGAGCAGTCTTGAGGATCAGCAGGCAGAGCTGCAGGCCAAGGCTGAGGCTACATCCACAAATCTTGCAGATGTGCAGGAAAAGCTTGAGAAAGCCAAAAAAGAAGAAGCTGAACGGATCGCCCGCGAGGAAGCCGCGCGGAAAGCAGCAGAGGAAGAAGCCGCACGCAAGGCAGCCGAGGAGGCGGCCGCCAGCGCCCAGGGTTCTCAGTCGGGAGGCAGCTATGATAACTCTGTCATAAACGGCGGCTCAGTTAACGCTTCGACCGATGAACTGACGTTATTTGCAGCACTTCTGGACTGCGAAGCGATCGGGGATTATGACGCAATGCTCGCTGTCGCCACTGTAATCATGAATCGTGTTGAAAGCCCGCGTTTCGGCAACAGCATTACCTCTGTAATCTACGCCAGCGGTCAGTTCGAGCCTGTTTGGACAGGCCGTCTTGATGACCGGCTCGAAAGAGGTCCCAGCAGTCTTGCACTGCAGGTGGCTCAGGACGCGATCAACGGTGCCCGCCTAGCAGCGGTTTCTGACTGCTATTATTTCCTGTACGCTCCCTCCACTGACAGAGACGGAGTAAACATCGGCGGCAATCTTTTCTTTACGAGCTGGTAATATGAGGCAGACGCGCCGCAGTCGCAAAAAAGAGAGAGATGGAAATCGGGCCGATTTCCATCTCTTTTTGCTTTTATTCAATTCTGTCCGGATCAGATCCGCCGTATATGGCTTTCTACTGGTAATCAATCACATCAATCCACTTCATCAGGAAATCTTTCTCCAGCGCATTGTTTTTTGAGAGCTGTGCCGCCGCAACGATCGGAAGCCACTGCTGCACATACTGTTTCGCCGTATCACTCTTTTTGCAGAACATATCCATGTAAAGGTCCGCCACTGCCTGATCTTTAAGCGCAAACAGAAGATATGTCATTGCAGCATCCGCACTGGCATTGCCCTGTGTGGCATGAGCCCAGTCCACAACAGTCATCTTGCCGTTCTTCCCTACAATAACATTGCTCGGATTAAAGTCGCCGTGGCATACTTTATTGTGCTTCGGCATACTCTCAAGACGGGTCAGAAGCTCGTATCTGGTGGTCGCGTCCACCTCTTTCAGACTGTTGATCTGACGTGAAAACTTGTCTTTCATCCCTTTCAGAAGAGGCGATGTCTTGCTGAGCACTTCCAGCTGAAGATTTACAAAATCATCCATGTATTTATCTATGTTCTTTTTGTCCGACTGCATCATCTCTTCCAGAGTCTTGCCTTCCTTATACTCGATCGCGATCGCCCATCTGCCGTCGATCTGGACAACCTCTTTCACCTTCGGGATATCGAGCCCGGTCTCCTCAATGCGTGCCGTAAGCAGCGCTTCATTAAAAACATCTGACTTCGGATGCGTCTCACTGAAAATCTTCACGATACAGTCATCACATCTGTACACTTCTTTGTAGGGACGTTTTACGATGAGATTCTTCTCTTCCAGTTTCATTGCATGATCCTCCTTTATAGGCATTTTTTTTCGATGGATCTATTATACCGCACAAAATCAGCAAAAAAAAGGGATTCAAGACGATTTTGTATATTTTTTAACTAAGTTTTTTTATCATTATTTATCGTTAATTTTTTATCACTCAAAAGGGTCAGGCCCCTTTGCTCACCGTTTTCAGAATTTTCAGAAAAATAGGGCAGGCCCTGCCGGGTCTGCCCTTCAGCCGCATCAGCCAGCATGCGGCATTATTTGCCATAATAGCATTTCAGATAGATCTCTTTGATCTCTTTGATCAACGGATATCTCGGGTTTGCTCCCGTACACTGATCGTTAAATGCCTGCTCGCACATGTCATCCAGTGTATCCAGGAAGTATTTCTCATCCACACCGTAATCTTTGATCGTTTTCTTGATTCCGATCTTTTCTTTCAGGTCTTCCAGTTTTGCAATAAAGTTCTCGAATACTTCTTCGTCTGTATTTCCCGTGCATCCTGCGAAGCGTCCCAGTTCTGCATATCTCTGCAGCGCGTGCGGATACTGATACTGAGAGAATGTTCCCATCTTTGTCGGAACTTCTGCCGCGTTGTATCTCATGACCTCTGTCAGGATAACAGCATTGGCAACGCCGTGCGGCAGGTGATGGAATGCGCCAAGTTTATGTGCCATGGAGTGGTTTACTCCGAGAAAGGCGTTTGCGAATGCCATTCCGGCCATGCAGGAAGCATTGTGCATTTCCTCACGCGCCTTCGGATCATTTGCGCCGTTCTCATATGCGGACGGAAGATTCTCGAAGACCATCTTCACTGCCTTCATTGCAAGCCCGTCGGTGAAGTCCGTAGCCATAATCGATACATATGCCTCAATCGCGTGTGTCATAACATCGATACCGGATGCGCTTGTCAGACCCTTCGGTGCTGTCATCGCATTGTCCACGTCTACGATTGCCATATTCGGCATGAGTTCATAGTCCGTAATCGGCCATTTGATTCCGGTCTCGGCATCTGTAATGATCGCAAACGGTGTAACTTCGGAACCTGTTCCCGAGGATGTCGGGATTGCCACAAAGTAAGCCTTCTCTCCCATCTTCGGGAATGTGAATACTCTCTTGCGGATATCCATGAAGTCCATTGCCATATCTTCGAAGTTTGCCTCCGGATGCTCGTACATCAGCCACATGATCTTTCCGGCATCCATAGCGGATCCGCCGCCCAGTGCGATGATTGTATCCGGCTCAAAATCTCTCATCTGCTCTACGCCCTTCTGCGCGCACTGCAGAGTCGGATCCGGAGCCACATCGAAGAAGCATGTATGCTGAATTCCAAGCTCGTCCAGCTTCTCCTCGATCGGTTTTGCATATCCGTTCTTGTAAAGGAAGCTGTCTGTTACGATAAATGCTTTCTTCTTGTGCATCACCTTTCCGAGCTCGTCAAGAGCCACAGGCATGCATCCTTTCTTAAAGTATACTTTGTCTGGTGTCCTGAACCACAGCATATTCTCTCTCCTCTCGGCAACTGTCTTCACATTCAGAAGATGTTTTACTCCAACGTTCTCTGAAACAGAGTTTCCGCCCCATGAGCCACAGCCAAGTGTCAGTGACGGAGCAAGTTTGAAGTTGTACAGATCACCGATACCGCCCTGGGAAGAAGGTGTATTGATAAGAACACGGCATGTCTTCATGGCCTCATAGTGTTTCTGGATTTTCTCTTTCTCCGCCGGATTTACGTAGAGAGATGATGTATGTCCATATCCGCCGTCCGCTACCAGCTGAGCTGCTTTTGCAAGCGCTTCATCAAAAGTCTTTGCTCTATACATTGCAAGTACAGGAGATAATTTTTCATGAGCAAATTCTTCGGAAATATCAACAGACTCAACCTCACCGATCAGAATCTTTGTATTCTCAGGCACGTCAACACCTGCAAGCTTTGCGATCTCATAGGCGGATTTTCCCGGAATCTTATTGTTCAGGGCTCCGTTAATGATGATCGTCTTACGGACTTTGTCCAGTTCCTCGCCCGGTTTCAGGAAATAGCATCCTCTGTACTGAAATTCCTTCTTCACCGCGTCGTATACACTGTCCAGAACAGTTACAGACTGCTCGGAAGCACAGATCATACCGTTATCAAATGTCTTGGAATGGATGATGGAGTTCACAGCCATTCTGACATCAGCTGTATCGTCAATGATGACCGGTGTATTTCCCGCGCCGACACCGAGAGCCGGTTTTCCTGAGGAGTAAGCCGATTTCACCATTCCCGGGCCTCCTGTGGCAAGGATCAGATCCGAGTCTCTCATAACTGTTGTTGTCAGTTCCAGCGAAGGCGCATCAATCCATCCGATAATTCCTTCCGGAGCGCCTGCTTTTACCGCTGCATCGAGAACAACTTTTGCTGCCGCGATAGTGCACTTCTTAGCGGCCGGATGCGGGCTGATAATGATGGCATTTCTCGTCTTCAGACAGATAAGCGTTTTGAAGATCGCCGTCGATGTCGGGTTTGTCGTCGGAATAACAGCTGCGATGAGACCGATGGGTTCAGCGACTTTCTTGATTCCATATGCCGGATCTTCTTCAATCACGCCGCATGTCTTCGTATCTTTATACGCATTGTAAATATACTCCGCAGCATAGTGATTTTTGATGACTTTGTCTTCCATGACACCGCGCTGTGTCTCTTCCACTGCCATCTTTGCAAGCGGGATACGCTGTTTGTTTGCTGCCATGGCGGCCTCAAAGAAGATCTTGTCCACCTGCTCCTGGGTAAATGTAGCGAAGACCTTCTGTGCCTCACGCATGGCTTTCATCTTTGCCTCGAGAGCTTCTACACTGTCGATGAACTCGGGCACAACTGCTTTTTCTTTCTCTGCCATTTTGATAATTCCTCCTGTAATTGAATTATTCTTGTTTCTCACAGTTCACAGTATAGTCCATTTGTTAAATATTTGTCAACCTTTAATTTGTTAACATTTTAACGTTATTTTTTTAACATTTATTGTGTACTTCTGACAAATATCTGATATTCTCTTTTTTGATTTTATATCTTTCGCACTATACAGAACTGTGTGCTCCCGCCAAAGCATGTCATTATTAACTATATTTCGTCTTGGAAACACTTATATTTTCTTACCATCAAGGATAGCACTTTCTTCTGATATGCACAACAGCAAAATTCTGTTCCGTCTTATTGTGCGATATTTTCTCACTTCTTCGTCATTTATCAGCAGACAGAATACAATATTTCTCCGGAGATCAATTTGTCTCAAAGCAAAAAGAACGCCGAATCTGTATCAGTATGATCCAGATTCGACGTTCCCGGTATTGCAAGATATTCTTAATTAAACCAGCTCGATCAGCACTTCCATTGCTGCATCGCCTTTACGCTGTCCGATCTTGATGATTCTTGTATAACCACCGTTGCGATCCGCGTATTTCGGAGCGATCTCTGTGAAGAGCTTCTCAACCATATCTACTTCTTTTGTATTTTTCTTCTTTCCGGCTCCCTTTGCAGGCACTTCCTTGACCGGATAAAGTACTTTCAGCATTTCACGTCTTGCGTGAAGTCTGCTCGGCTGATCCTTTCTGATCTTCTTCTCAACTTCATCGTAAACAGTAACTTTTTTACCGTCTACAACTTCCTTGACCCTCTTGCCGTCTTTGTCCTTGCGGGCAACTTTTGCAGTAACAGTAACTTCATCATAGTTATCTTTCTCTCTTACTGCCATTGCAATAAGACCTTCAGCGATCTTGCGGATCTCTTTTGCCTTCGCTTCCGTAGTAACGATCTTTCCGTTGTTAAGAAGCGCTGTCACCTGGTTTCTTAATAAGGCTTTTCTCTGGCCAGATGTTCTGCCGAGTTTTCTATACTTTGCCATTTCTGATTTCCTCCTAATTATTCCGTTACAGTTCAGCCGCAGGAATATGCAAATATATTCTCTGCTTCTGCTTGCGTATCGCCGTCCCGTAACTACACATTTGGTTATGCATCTTCGGACTTATTAATCAAATGCTCCTGCCGCACGCTTCGGGTTTACCGACAGGATATTTGCGTCGCCTTCGCGGCTTTTACTATTCCTCTCCGTGGTTCAGCTCGAGATTGAGCTCTTTGAGCTTAGCCAGGACTTCTTCGAGTGATTTACGTCCAAGATTACGGACCTTCATCATATCTTCCGGAGTCTTGTTCGTAAGTTCCTCTACCGTATTGATTCCGGCTCTCTTCAGGCAATTATATGAACGAACCGAAAGCTCGAGTTCATCAATACTCATCTCGAGAACTTTCTCTTTTTCATCGTCCTCTTTCTCGATCATAACCTCTGCCGCCTGAGCAACTTCAGAGAGATCGATAAAGAGCTTCAGATGCTCGCTCAGCACTTTTGCTGCAAGGCTGACTGCCTCATCCGGAAGCATCGTTCCCTTTGTCCATACATCGAGCGTAAGTTTATCATAATCTGTGATCTGTCCGACACGGGTGTTCTCAACAGAAAGATTCACACGCTCTACCGGTGTATAGATGGAATCGATCGGAATAACACCGATTGGCATATCTTCCGTCTTGTTCTTGTCTGCGCTTACATATCCTCTTCCCTTCGTGATGGTAAGTTCCATGTAAAGCTTGCTGTCTTTCCCTCCGCTCAGAGTAGCGATGACCTGATCAGGATTCACAATCTCAATGTCTGAATCAGCCTGAATGTCAGCGCCTGTTACAACGCCTTCACCCTCAAACTCGATGTAAGCGGTCTTGACCTCATCTGACTCGGATGTGTTCTTGATCGCCAGCGACTTCAGATTCATGATGATCTCGGTTACATCTTCCTTTACTCCGGGGATGGAACTGAACTCATGCAGAACGCCGTCGATCTTCACGGAACTGATGGCTGCTCCCGGGAGAGAAGAAAGCATGATTCTTCTCAGGGAGTTTCCAAGAGTTGTTCCGTAACCTCTCTCAAGCGGCTCCACAACGAATCTTCCATACTTTTTATCATCTGAAACATCGGTAATCTCAATATTCGGTTTATTAAAATCAAACACTACACAGACCCTCCTTGTGGGTTAAAATATGTTGAGGGGGTACGATGTTACACCTAATATCCGCTTGTTATGAAAGCCGATATTATTTGGAATATAACTCGACGATCAACATCTCGTCAACGGGAACGTCGATTGCTTCTCTTGTCGGAAGCTCTTTTACTGTACCTTTCAGATTCTCTGAATCTACATCCAGCCAATCCGGAATCATATTGCCGCCTGTAACTTCAAGGATCTCTTTATATCTCTGTGAACCTTTTTTTGTCTCTTTGATCTCAATTGTATCTCCGGCTTTGATCAGATAAGACGGAATGTTTACCTGCTTGCCGTTTACGAGAACGTGTTTGTGATCAACGATCTGTCTCGCTTCTCTTCTTGTTCTTGCAAATCCCATGCGGAAAACAACATTGTCCAGTCTGGACTCAAGAAGTCTCATCAGGTTCTCACCTGTCATGCCTTCCATCTGTTTTGCCTTCGCATAGTAATTTCTGAACGGTTTCTCCAGAACTCCGTAGATGAATTTTGCTTTCTGCTTCTCGCGGAGCTGAAGTCCGTACTCGCTCATCTTTCTGTTTGATCTCTTTAACTGTCTGTTAGATTTCTTTGTGATTCCTAAATAAATCGGATCCATTCCTAAAGAACGGCATCTTTTAAGAACAGGAACTCTGTTTACTGCCATGTCTATCCTCCTAAAATTTATACATGTCTGCCCGGCCGCGGCTGACCGCCGCCTGACAACTTCCGGTGTACACTAAACAAATATATTACAGAATCAATTACACTCTTCTGCGTTTCGGCGGACGGCATCCGTTGTGCGGAACCGGTGTCACGTCCTTGATGCTTACAACATCAATTCCGCAGGCCTGAAGCGCACGAATTGCTGCTTCTCTTCCTGATCCCGGTCCTTTTACGAATACGTCTACCGATTTAAGACCATGTACTAATGCTGCCTTAGCTGCTGTCTCAGCTGCCATCTGCGCTGCATATGGAGTAGATTTCCTTGAACCTCTAAATCCCAGACCGCCTGCACTTGCCCATGAAAGAGCATTACCCTGAGTATCTGTAAGTGTAACAATTGTATTGTTAAAAGATGACTGGATGTGTGCTTGTCCTCGTTCAACGTTTTTCTTGACACGTTTTTTTGTTACTTTTTTCGCAACTTTCTTAGCCATTTAAACTAACCTACTTTCTTTAATCTCTGTTAAGGTGGTTCGCTCAGCCAGGCTCATGCATCACTAATCCGTCTGCATCCGCCAGGATTCACGAACGGCCCCGCGCTAAATTCAAACTTCGCTTTCCGCTCGTTTTTCATTAAGCTGCTTCCGGCCTATTTCTTCTTATTTGCTACAGTTCTCTTCGGACCCTTGCATGTTCTTGCATTTGTCTTTGTCTTCTGACCACGCACCGGAAGTCCTTTTCTGTGACGGATTCCACGGTAGCATCCGATTTCTTTCAGTCTCTTGATGTTCAGCTGAATTTCTCTTCTGAGATCACCTTCTACAACCTGTGTCTCATCGATCACTGCGCTGATCTTCTTTACTTCTTCACTTGTAAGATCTCTTACACGTGTGTCAGGATTTACTCCTGCCTCCGCCAGAATACGGCCTGCACTTGTTCTTCCAATTCCATAGATATAAGTCAGACCGATTTCTACGCGTTTGTCTCTTGGTAAGTCTACACCTGCAATACGAGCCATGTGTCTTTCCTCCACTTTCTTTCACTATTTACATATTGTCCCTAACTGAGGCTGCGGATGCTGTGAGGGAAACTCCCTTTCTGTTGCCGCATCCTACCGGACTTCTCCGATATCCCAGCCCAGGCATGCGAAACAGCATACCCTTTCCCGGCACGGATCCTCTCAGATATGTTCCGATCCGTCAATGCAAGACGCCGGGTATTATAAGCAATATACAACCGCAATGCCGTACTTTCCCCGCCGGTTTCCCGGAAACCGGAGAAATACTTCTCCCTGCAATGCGCAGACCACACGTTCTGCCGGTACCTGTGTGCAGAAACGGTGTATCCTTACTGTATATTAAACAGCCCCACACACCTCCTGGCGTGTCGCGCTGTCAGCTGCCTAAATTAACTACACAAAACCAGATGTCCGGTATTATCCCTGACGCTGTTTGTGCTTCGGATTCTCACAGATTACTCTGATGCTTCCTTTTCTTTTAATGATCTTGCATTTTTCACAAATTGGTTTTACTGATGATCTAACCTTCATGTCAAATCCTCCTTCCCTGCTTTGCTCTGCCTACAATTTCCGGCGTTTTTGGGCACACCAACCCCAAAAACGACCATTTCATAGTATAGCATCCCTTCGCAGATAAAGTCAACTGTTTTTTCTTCTATAAATAGTTTTTCCTGCAAATAAAGGGCTCTCCGGCCCTCTTTCGTTTTTATTTGTCTCTCCAGACAATTCTTCCTTTGCTCAGATCATACGGGGACATTTCAAGTGTCACCTTATCTCCCGGCAGAATCTTGATAAAGTTCATCCTCAGCTTGCCGCTGATGTGAGCCAGAACGATATGACCATTCTCCAATTCCACCTTAAACATTGCATTCGGAAGTTTCTCCACAACAACTCCCTCGATTTCAATCACGTCAGCTTTTGACATATTTAATCCTCCTGCACATAAAACATCAGTTTATGTTTCTTTCTCTCTCCTGCTCCTTGTACTCCCTGATCACACTTCTGAGTGTCTGATCACTGGAAACTGTATCGGCTCTTTTCTTCAGTATCGGCTGAAGATGTCTGATGTTCTTTCTTTTCATACGGCAGAGGGGCCGCGAAGCCCCGTCCGCCAGATATACATATTCATTCTTGACACTGATTATGACATATATACAGTTTTTGTCATGTCCTGCCTTTGATCTGACAAGCATTCCCGGTTCAAAGTTCATAGACTGTTATTCCCCGAGGATTCCGACGATCTCTGCAAATACGTCGTTAATATCAGCCGTTCCGTCAACATTCTTAAGTATTCCCGCCTCTGAGTAGTAGTCAATCAGCGGCTGGGTCTGCTCATGATATACGCCAAGCCTTTTCTGCACTGTCTCCGGCTTGTCATCGTCTCTTAAGATAAGCTCTCCTCCGCATTTATCACAGATTCCTTCCTTCTGGGTCGGCGCATATACAATGTGATACGTTGCTCCGCAGTCTACACAGGCTCTTCTGCCTGACATACGGTTTACAATGTTCTCGTCCGGAACTTCCACATTGATCGCATAGTTCATTTTCTCTCCCATCGCTGCGAGCGCTTTGTCGAGAGCTTCCGCCTGCGGAATTGTACGCGGGAAACCGTCAAGTACATATCCGTTTTCACAGTCGTCCTGCTTTACACGGTCAACGACAAGATCTACCACCAGTTCATCCGGAACAAGAAGTCCCTGGTCCATAAACGTCTTTGCCTTCTTGCCGAGCTCCGTACCGTTTTTAATGTTTGCTCTGAAAATATCGCCCGTAGAAATATGCGGAATCGAATATTTCTCTGCAATCTTCTTTGCCTGAGTTCCCTTGCCGGCTCCCGGCGCTCCCAACATGATAATCTTCATCTTTTCACTCCTCCATTCTCTTTTGGTTTCTATAGTCAAAGCGCATTCTTTCTGCGCTTTGAACTCTGTGTGCTGCAGAGCTTCTCCGCTCTGCCCGTCCACGCCTCCCGTTCCGGAAGATTTTACGGGCGGACATGTTTACGGTTATGCAGAAACACATATAACCCGCTTTGTTTTATCCCATTTCAAGGGATAAAACAGGGCGAGCTAATTGTTTTAATATCCGAGAAAGCTGTTCTTCATGTTGCTTCCTTTGTTATTCAAAAATCCTGTATAGTTTCTCACTAGCATCTGAGACTCGATCTTTTTGATCGTCTCGAGCACGACTCCCACGATAATGATAATAGACGTACCGCCGAAGGATACATTCGCACCGAATACACCATTAAAGAAATATGGAATGACCTGTACGATGATCAGGCCGCATGCTCCGATGAAGATTATATAATTCAGAATCTTCTGTAAATACTCGACCGTCGGCTTTCCGGGACGTATACCCGGGATAAATCCGCCGCTCTTTTTCATATTGTTTGCGATCTCAAGCGGATTGAATGTAATCGATGTATAGAAATACGCAAAAAATACTGTAAGTACTATATACACAAGAAGACCCACTGAATATATCGGTCTTGAAGGGTCACACCAGTTATTGGAGTTCATTCCCGCAAGGATCTGGCTTCCGATCCCCGTACCGTTCCCTTTGCCAAGGAACTGAGCAATGACGATCGGCGTCTGCATCAGAGATGAAGAAAAGATGACCGGGATGACGCCTGCCGTATTTACGCGGAGCGGAATATGTGTGGACTGTCCGCCATACATCTTTCTGCCCTGCACCTTTTTGGAATACTGCACGGCAATCCTTCTCTCACCGCTCTGAAGGACTACAACGAAAATAATTACAACAAGGATGACCGCCAGAATAACAAGTCCGGCAAGTCCGGCCTGTGCAATCGATTTTCCGCTCATAAACTGTGTATACAGTGTAACACAATCATCCGGTACGCGCGACAGAATATTGATCAGAAGAACAATTGAAATACCATTCCCGACTCCCTTTTCTGTTATACGCTCACCGATCCACATCAGGAAAGCACTTCCTGCAGTCAGAGTACACACAACAATTGCACAGTTCACAAAATTATACTCTTCAAGAAGTCCCTGACGGCCAAATCCTACTGCCATAGCTGTAGACTCGATAAGAGCAAGGCCGACTGTAACATATCTGGTAATCGCCGCAATCTTCTTTCTTCCGTCTTCTCCCTCTTTCTGCATTTCCTCAAGCTTCGGAATCGCAATCGTGAGAAGCTGCATGATAATGGAAGAAGTAATATATGGAGTAATACTCAGGGCAAAGATGGACATGTTAGTAAAGGAACCGCCGGTGAACGCTTCAAAAAAGTTGAAAGCGTCACCGGTCTGATTCTCAAAGAACTCCTGAATGAAGGTCGGATCCACTCCCGGTGTAGGGAGCTGTGATCCAAGTCTAACAACGATAAGCATTGCAAACGTATAGAGGATTCGTTTCCTTATATCCTCAATCTGAAATGCTCTGCGTACTGTCTTCAGCATTAGATCACCTCTGCTTTTCCACCAAGTGCTTCAATCTTCTCAGCAGCTTTTGCACTGAATGCATTTGCCTGAACCGTAAGCTTCTTAGTTAACTCTCCATTTCCAAGAATTTTTACTCCGTCCTTCGGATTCTTAACAATACCGTTCTCGATCAGTGTCTCAACGGAAACTGTAGCGCCGTCCTCGAACACTTCAAGAGCACTTAAATTAATACCGACAATTGTTTTGGAGTTTCTGCATGTGAACCCTCTCTTCGGTATTCTTCTGTATAAAGGCATCTGACCGCCTTCGAAGCCCGGTCTGGTTGCGCCTGAACGGGCTTTCTGTCCTTTGTGACCCTTGCCGGCTGTCTTGCCGTTTCCTGAACCATGTCCGCGGCCTCTTCTGAAATTATCACTCTGCTTTGAACCGTCTGCCGGTCTTAAGTTTGATAAGTCCATGACATTACCTCCTTATCTTTTTACGCCTCTTCTTCTACTTTCACTAAATGTCTGACCTGCTGTACCATACCTCTGGTAGCTGCGTTATCCGGCAATACAACTGTCTTGCCCGTTTTTCTGAGCCCGAGAGCCTCAACAGTTCTTCTATGCTTTGGTATGGCGCCGATCGTAGATTTTACTAATGTGATCTTTAAATTTGCCATTTCTGTCTTTCCTCCTTATGCGATAGAGAGCATATCTGCTGCTCTAGCCCATGATCTCTTCCATTGATTTGCCGCGAAGTCTTGCAACATCCTCCGGAGTCTTCACATCCTTGAGGCCTTCGATTGTAGCAAGTACAACATTCTGTTTGTTGTTGGATCCCAGAGATTTTGTACGGATATTCTTGATTCCCGCCATCTCGATAACGGCACGCGCCGGACCTCCCGCGATAACACCGGTACCATCCGGAGCCGTCTTGAGAAGTACGGAAGCGCTTCCGAATTTTCCGATCACATCATGTGTGATACTCTCATTCGGATCAAGAGCTACGGAGATCATTTTCTTCATAGCATCCTCTTTTCCTTTGCGGATCGCCTCCGGGATTTCAGCGGCCTTTCCCAAACCTGCACCAACATGGCCTTTGCCGTCGCCGACAACAACTAAAGCTGTAAATCTGAAGTTACGACCACCTTTAACAACCTTGG
>CAKNHF010000006.1 GCA_930972465.1 uncultured Lachnospiraceae bacterium | reverse complement strand
TTGTGTGCTTTTTTATGGGAATCGGGTTCGTACTGAACGTCGGTTTACAGCCTAAAAAATATCAGTAAGGAGAGTGTACGGTTATGAATATCGGATTGGTAGCACATGATGCGAAGAAAAAACTCATGCAGAATTTCTGTATAGCATACCGGGGAATACTCAGCAAACATGAACTGTATGCCACGGCTACTACAGGTATTCTCGTAGAAAATGTAACAAATTTAAGTATACACAAATATCTGGCCGGCCATCTCGGCGGGAAGCAGCAGCTCGGTTCTCAGATTGAGCACAATGAGATCGATCTGATGATCTTTTTCCGTGATCCGCTTTCCCCGCGTTCACATGAGCCGGATGTGAATGATATTGTAAAGCTTTGTGACATGTATAATATTCCGATCGCAACAAATATTGCAACTGCTGAGGCGTTGATCCTGGCATTGGACAGAGGAGATTTAGACTGGCGTGAAATGTACAGATAAACGGCGCAGAAGGCGCAGAAAAAGAAGAAAACACAATATAGCCGCCGGTATTGCGGTGTCGCTGGGAATTATAGCCGTCTGCGGCGGAGGGGCAGCCGGAGCATATTTTTATCTTATGCAGGCCGAGGATCCCGTAATTGCTTACGAGGAGACGAATTATGATCAGGCCATGTACGAAGGGACTCTCTTCGCGCAGGATCTCTGCGTAGCGGCGAATGATGTACAGCTCAGCGGATTTGAAGATGAAGACACTCTTCATGCTGCCGGACTTTTCGAACTGGACAATGACAGTGTGATATATGGATATCATCTCTATGACAAGCTGTATCCCGCGAGCACGACAAAAATCATGACCGCCTACCTGGCGCTCAAATACGGCAATCTTGATGATGTTGTTACCGTCAGCAGTCATGCCACCGATTTTAACTGGGATGAAGTAACCTGCGGACTGCGAGAGGGCGATCAGGTTACACTGTATGACCTGCTCTGCGGGCTTCTTTTGAAATCCGGCAACGACTGCGGAACCGCGATAGCGGAATATATTTCCGGAAGCGAGGAAGCTTTCGCAGAACTTATGAATACAGAAGCACGCGCTCTCGGTGCGACCGGAACACATTTTGTGAATCCGCACGGCCTGCATGACGAGAATCATTATACAACGGCATACGATCTGTACCTGATATTTAATCAATGTGTTAAGAATGAAACTTTTATGGAAATAATTTCCATGGATTCTTATGACGGAACACTCACAGGCGCGGATGGTACAGTCCGCAGCGAAACATGGGTGCCGTCGAATTATTATTCAAACGGTACCGTGGATGCTCCTGAGGGGATACGTGTATTCGGCGGGAAGACAGGAACTACGGATCAGGCCGGCTGCTGCGTCATACTTTACAGTGAGGATCTGCAGCAGAAACCGTATATATCCGTTATTATGGGGGCTGAAGACAAGAATTTCCTTTATCAGGAGATGAACCGACTGTTTACAGCTGGAATTGAAGATCAGGAATAAAAAGAACTGCCGCACAGATTGTGCGGCAGTTCTTTTTATTCTGACATGTTTTTGATCCTTCCGAACAAACTGATGAGATAAAGACCGCACAGCCCGACAACAGTGTATACTATTCTTGAGATCCAGCTCATGTTTCCAAAAAGAAATGCCACCAGGTCAAATCGAAAGATGCCTATCAGAAGCCAGTTGACTGCACCGATTATGACAATTGCCAGAGCAGTATTATCAAGCCATTTCATGTTATTTCCTCCTTTTCCATATCAATAATTTTATTATTCCCGTAAAAACTGGAAATATACATCAGGAAATGTTATACTAAATGAGTTATAAACTTGCAGGAGGTACCTTTGAATTTTGGCATCGGGCAGAAAAAAGTCAATCAGTTTAAAGAAATATAAAAGCAGACGGGAGCTTAATATAGGAATTTTCCTGTTTGCCGTAGTGCTTATTTATCTGGTCGTTACAGTTTTCATGTATCTGACCGGTGATAATATATCCGTTTACGAAGTCAGGAAAGGAAGCATTGTAAATGATAATTCATATACCGGACTCATTATCAGAGAAGAGACTTCCATTGAGGCAGAAGCGGGCGGATATATCAGCTATTATCAGAATGAAAACAGTAAAGTAAAATCGGGAACCGACATATACGCCGTCTCGAAGAGTCAGCTTGATACAGAACTCTCCGGAGACAATGAAGAAAACGGGATTTCATCCGCTTCACTGAATCAGGAAGTTCAGTCCGGAATCGCTCTTGACCTCCAGAGTTTTAATGAAAATTTTGATTCACAGAATTTCTCATCCGTATATTCTCTGAAGAATGAGATTTCCAATACGCTACAGAACGCTCTGAGCGAAACAAGAACAGAGCATCTGGATGCGGTGATTGCTGCGAGCGGTGAGGATGTATCCTCTTTTCAGGCCGACCGGGATGGCATCGTGGCCTTCAGTGTAGACGGATATGAATCCCTTACCAAAGATACATTTACTTCGGACAGCTTTGACAGATCTGATTATGAAAATACCGTACTCAGCGACGGAACGTACATTAATGCCGGCGAACCGGTATATCGCATGATTACAAGTGAAGACTGGTCTGTTATCGTTCCTCTTGAAAAAGAGACGGCGGAAGCGTTGGCGGAGGATGAAACACAGAGTGTGAGAGTAAGGATTGATAAAGACAGTGAAACACTCTGGGCTGATTTTTCCATTCTGGAAAAAGGGGAAGATTATTATGGATGTCTTGACTTCGACAATTCCATGATTCGATATGCAGATGAGAGATTTCTCAATATTGAACTTATCCTCGAAGATGAAACAGGGCTTAAAATTCCAAAATCCTCCGTCGTAGAAGAGAATTTTTATGTCATTCCGGAGGATTACATAACAACCGGCGGCAACAGTTCTTCTGACGGAGTCATGGTCCGGGACAGCGACGGAAGCGGAGTGTTCCAGGAAATCAGTGTTTTCGATATTACGGAGGACGGCGAGGCATATGTCAGCAGAGAGGATCTGTCAGAAGGAGATGTGCTGATCAGGCCGGAATCTTCAGAGACATATACGGTGGAAGAAGTCAGAACGCTGACAGGAGTATACAATATCAACAGAGGATATGCGGTTTTTAAGAAAGTTACAATACTGTGTGAAAACGATGAGTATTATATCGTACAGGAAGGAGAAGACTACGGTCTTTATAACTATGACCATATAGTTCAGGACGGTTCAGGAGTCAGACCGGATGAAGTTGTATTTCAATAGCCGGAAGATAAGGAGGTATTATTTGATGTTAAAGGATCAGTTGGAAGATGTGGAGGCAAGGATACAGGCTGCCTGCAGACGGGCCGGGCGCAGCCGTGACGAGGTGACTCTTATCGCAGTCAGTAAGACAAAACCTGTAGAGACGCTGAGAGAGGCCTATGATCTCGGAGTGCGCGTCTTCGGGGAAAACAAAGTACAGGAGCTTACCGCCAAGTATGAGGCTCTGCCGGATGATATTCACTGGCATATGATCGGGCATCTCCAGACAAACAAGGTAAAATATATTATAGATAAAGTTGACCTTATTCATTCGGTTGACTCTCTGAAACTTGCGGAGACAATTGAAAAGGAGGCGGAAAAACATGCGCTGACAGCAGATATTCTGGTTGAAGTGAATGTGGCGCAGGAGGAAAGCAAGTTCGGCCTTAAGACAGAAGAAGTGATTCCGTTTATTGAAAAAATATCAGGTTTTTCTCATGTAAATGTGCGCGGACTTATGACAATAGCTCCTTTTGTTGAAAATCCGGAAGAAAATCGTTCAATTTTCGCGGATTTACATCAATTATCTGTTGACATTAGCAACAAAAACATTGATAATGTTAATGTGAGCATACTTTCAATGGGGATGACCAATGATTACGAGATTGCGATTGAGGAAGGAGCCACAATGGTTCGAGTCGGAACAGGAATCTTTGGTGCCAGAAACTATTCCGTATGAAAGACGGGAACAGGCTGGAACAGAAAGTATGAAATAAAAAGTTGTGCTGACAGAGCAGGCACGAGATAGGAGTGTAAAAATGGGTGTGTTTGATAAATTTCTGGACATCATGAAATTGAATGATGATGATTATGAGGACGACGATTTCTACGATGATGACGATTACTATGGCGATGAGGGGTATGAGGAAAAGCCTCGCCGTTCTCTGTTCGGAAAGAAAAAGAACAGTAAAGAAGAAGCATTTGACGATTTTGATATGGAAGAAGATAAGGGGTTCCAGGCCGCGGAGAGCAGCAAGGTCACTCCTATGCGTCAGCCTGCCCCAAAGAGAGGCGGTAATATGGAAGTCTGTGTAGTTAAGCCGACTTCGGTAGATGATTCCAGAGAGATAACAGAAACTCTTCTGTCCGGACGTACAGTAATCCTTAACCTGGAAGGAATGGATCTGGAAGTTGCTCAGAGAATCATTGACTTTATATCCGGCGCGGCGTTTGCCATAAGCGGAAATCTTCAGAAAATTTCCAATTACATATTCCTTGTCACGCCGACAAACGTGGATATCTCAGGTGATCTTCAGGATCTTCTCAGCGGTTCCATGGAGACTCCAAGTATGAGAGGAAGATATTGATCGCAGTATGATGAAAGACAGTCAGACAAAAGAACTTAAGCTTCTGGAAAGGCGCTTCATTGAATTGTCCAGATTGGCTTTTCAGCGTGAGATCATAACATATTCGGATTTCCTTAACCTGAATGAACAGAATATCTTACATACTCTGCCAAAAGACAGCATATTTACAGAATATGTTTCTTTTGGCGGGTATGATATGGCAGAGCGTCAGATGGCGGCATTTATCCCTGATGCTCTTTATTTACGTTACGGAAAAAGAACACTTGCTCCGGATGAGATTGGCTATCCTTTTTCCGCTGTAAGGATATCACCTCTTAACAGAAAATTTGCCGAAGAACTGAATCACAGAGATTATCTTGGAGCAGTGCTGAATCTCGGCATTGATCGATCAAAACTGGGAGATATCCTTCTGGACGATGACAGCGCGATTATCCTTGTTCACGATGACATGTGCGACTATGTCATGCGTCAGCTTACCAGAGTACGTCACACCGTTGTCAAAACAGAGCAGATTTCCGTGGATGATCTCCATTATTCTCCGCACTTTGAGGAAATCAAAGGAACTGTGTCATCCGTAAGGCTGGACAGCCTTCTTCCTCTGGCCTTTTCATCTTCTCGAAGCCGTCTTTCCGGGCTGATAGAAGGCGGAAAAGTATTTGTGAATGGGAAACTTATAACAAGCAATGCTTTTCAGGTCCAGGATAATGATCTCATCTCTGTGAGGGGAATGGGAAAATTCCGGTATATCGGATCAGGATCCCGCACCAGAAAGAACCGGACATATGTCGTCATACACAAATATGTTTAAGGATGGTCTATAATATGGACAGAATGAAAAATATAAAAAGCTATTTTATTGCTCTGATCTGGTTTGCGGCAGCTGTCGGCTTCGACCAGATCACAAAGTGGCTGGCCGCGATAAATCTGAAAGATAAGCAGCCGCTGGTTCTCATAGAGGGCGTATTTCAGTTGCGTTATCTTGAAAACCGTGGGGCGGCCTTCGGCATGATGCAGAACAGGCAGTATCTGTTTGCGGCAGGCGCTGTCATTATTTTTCTGCTTGTTGTTTTTATATATGGACGGATTCCTCACGTAAAAAAATATATTCCGCTCAGGATATGCGCTGTTCTTCTCTGCTCCGGAGCAATTGGAAATATGATCGACAGGCTGCGTCTGAATTACGTTATCGATTTTTTTTATTTTAACCTTATTGATTTTCCTATTTTCAATGTCGCGGACTGCTATGTTGTCATTGCCTGCTTTGCGTTTGTCTTTCTTATGCTTTTTTATTATAAAGATGACAATGATTTCCGGTTTCTCAGGCTTGGTCAGACAACGGATAGCAATGACTGATCATGGAGGTTGTTCATGGAAGAATACGAACTTACAGCTGATGAGTCGGGAGAAAGAATCGACAAGTTTCTCAGCCGGAATTATGAGAATCTTTCCCGCTCATATATACAGAAGCTTCTTAAAGACGGAAATATTATTGTAAATAAACTGGCGGTTAAAGCAAACTATAAAATTGCATCCGGTGATGTGATCCATATCCGGATTCCCGAATCTGAACCGCTTGATATTCTTCCGGAAAATATTCCTCTTGATATTTTGTATGAAGACAGCGATATACTGATTGTGAATAAGCCAAAGGGCATGGTTGTACATCCCTCTCCGGGCCATTATACCCATACGCTTGTGAATGCGGTTCTTTACCACTGCGGGGGGAATCTGTCGGGAATAAACGGCGTGATTCGACCTGGAATCGTCCACAGAATCGATATGAATACGACGGGTTCACTTCTGATCTGCAAAAATGACAGAGCCCATCAGATTCTTGCTGAGCAGCTTAAAGAGCATTCGATTACACGACGTTATCACGCGATCGTCCACGGAAATATTAAGGAAGACTCAGGCACAGTTGATGCTCCTATCGGACGTCATCCTGCAGACCGGAAGAAAATGAGCACAAAATCTCAGCATGGGCGTCATGCGGTGACTCATTACAGAGTCCTGGAACGTTTCGGCAGTTACACTTATATCGAATGTGAGCTTGAAACAGGAAGAACGCATCAGATAAGAGTACATATGTCCAGTATCGGACATCCGATCCTCGGAGATGATGTCTATGGGCCCGCCAGATGTCCTTTTAAACTTGAAGGGCAGACTCTCCATGCAAAAACCCTGGGGATTATTCATCCGTCAACAAAAGAATATATGGAATTTGATGCTCCTCTCCCTCAGTATTTTCAGAATCTTCTGACGATGCTGAGAAAATAAAACTTTTGATTGTAATATGAAGTCTTTTTCGTTATAATGGTCATATAAAATGTGAACAGGCATATATTTTTTATGCAATATCACAAATGATTGTTGACGCAAAGGAGAGTGGACGGATTATGAAAACAAATACGATCATTACAATAGGACGAGAGTTCGGCAGCGCCGGGCGTGAAATCGGATACCGGATAGCCGAGGACTTTGGAATCAAGCTGTATGATAAGGAAATGCTTGCCAGAGCGGCAAAAGAAAGCGGAATCTGTGAGGAGATATTTGAATCGCACGATGAAAAGCCGACAAACAGTTTTCTTTATTCCCTGGTAATGGATACTTATTCTATGGGATATTCTGGAAATACTTATACCGATATGCCGATCAATCACAAGGTGTTTCTGGCTCAGTTTGATGCGATTAAAAAGATTGCCGATGAAGGTCCGTGTATTCTTGTAGGACGGTGTGCCGACTATGCGCTGGAATCATATAAAAATGTCGTTACAGTTTTTATTCATGCAGATCTTGAGGCAAGAATACGCAGAATAGCAAGAATTTATGATCTTACGGACGCAAAGGCAAAGGATCTGATCGTTAAGACCGATAAGAAACGCTCCAGTTATTACAATTATTATACAAATAAAAAATGGTCAAATGCCGACAGCTATGAGCTCTGTCTGAACAGCTCTCAGCTTGGTATTGAGGGAACGGCGAAACTGATCGAACAGTATGTCACGCTGAAAGAAAGTATTAAAAATGAAGACCGGGTAATCTGAGGCATGTAGATCTATTTTTGCCCCGGACACCTTTTAAAAAGTTATTTCAGGCCTCTCTGTAAAATGAAACGGAACAGCTTTTCGTTTTACAGAGAGGTGTTTTCATGTCTCAGCGGAACAGATAAAGATAAGCCTGTTTTATTCCCTGCCTCTTTTTCTCAGACAGCGCTGCGGCCATCCTGAAATATTTCCATCCAGTATGGCATGGAACATGCGTTCTTTGGCTCCCGGGTGGTCTTTGTTCAGCTGACGGAGAAGCTCTTTTGCATACTGACGCTTGGTATATCCGTCTACAGGGCATTTGCTTTTTACAACCGGAAGATTATATTTGTTTTTGAATCCGATCACGTCCATTTCGTCTACGAACATAAGAGGCCGGATCACGGTGAGATCCATACGATCAAGATATGTTTTCGGGGAAAAAGAATGGAATCTGCCTTCAAAGATCAATGAAAGCAGCATGGTTTCTACGATGTCATCCTTATGGTGGGCATAGGCAACCTTATTGCATCCCATTTCCTTCACCGCTTCATTCAGCGCACCCTTCCTCATCTTGGCGCACAGAGAACATGGGTTGGACTCTTTGCGAATGTTGAAAAGGATATTGTAAATATCGGATGGAACTATCCTGTAAGGGACATCGAGCTGACGGCACAGTTCAATAACGGGACTCAGATCGAAATCTTCAAAACCGAGATCAACTGTAACTGCGCTCAATTCAAACTTCTGCGGATAGAATCTTTTCAGTCCATGGAGAGCATAAAGAAGGGTGAGACTGTCTTTCCCTCCTGAGATTCCGACAGCTATATGGTCCCCCTCCTGAATCATGTTATATTCATCAACTGCTTTTCTTGCAAAGCTTAAAAGTCTCTGTAACTGCATCTTATGGTTCCTTTCAATTTGATTCAAACAATTATATCTCTGATATTCGTACATTTTACTATTATACTTATGTCGGTTTACAAATACAAGTTTTATATTATCATTCTGGAACGATGCGGAAAGAAAAATTCTGTAACAGACTTCAGACATCGCGTAGCTTAACGGCACCGGCGGCTTTTCGGCGGCGATTGTCATCAATGGCTGCGTAATGCTTTTTCGTTGTATTGACATCTTTGTGTCCCAGCACGTCGGCAACCAGATATATGTCTCCTGTTTCTTTATAGAGAGCTGTGCCATAAGTGCTTCTCAGCTTGTGCGGGGTAATTTTTTTATTCGGAGTTACTTCCCGCGCATATTTTTTTACCATATTCTCCACGGACTGAACCCCCATACGTCTGCGCCGCGTGGACAGAAATAGGGCATTCTCATGACCGGGAAGAGGAGTGACGTTGTTCCTTGTTGTATAAAGATAGGTTTTCAAAGCATTTTCAACTTCTTCTCCGAAGTATACAATCATCTCATTCCCGCCTTTTCTCGTCACCTTGATTCCATTGTTTTTAAAATCTACATCCTGGAGATCAAGCCCGACACATTCGGACACACGAATTCCGGTTCCGAGGAGAAGAGTAAGGATTGCAAGATCCCGGTTTTTTGTCTTTTCATAGTATACTTTTCTCTGGCCGGTAAGATTATCCCCGCCATGGTCCACATAATCAAGCAGCATTGCCACTTCATCCGCATCAAGGCGAATGATGGCTTTATCATGCAATTTAGGCATGTCTACGAGAAGAGTCGGGTTTTTTGAAATCATCTGTCTTTTGAAGAAATACCCGTAAAAGCTCCTTAGTGCCGACATCTTGCGTGCAAGACCTTTCTCCGTGTTTGTAATCTGTCTGTCGTCATTTCTGTAAACCTTAAGATATTCCTGATATTCTTCAATATCAACAGGTTCCAGCTGTTCCAGGTCCTGCAGGGTAAACTGATCTATTGTATAATCCTTATATAAAGGATTGTTTTCCATAAGAAAATGAAAAAAGACACGTATATCATATGCATAGGAAATGCGTGTCCGTGCCGATGTAACCGGCTCAGCAGCCCGAAAATAATCTTTTGCAAACGGAGGAAGTGTTTTCAGAATCTCACGCAGCCTCAAGGTATAGTCCACATATTTCTGTTCGTAATAAGATTTTGCTTCCGGATTGTCGGATGCTGCATTTTTTGAAAGATTATGTTCAGCTTTGGATTTCATATATAAATACTTCCTCCTTATTTATAGATTTATTATGTGATATTATAGCAGAATAATTGAAAAAGATCCAGATCTTTTGGAAAAATCAGTATTTGTCGTATAGATAACCATCTGCACTATTTTCAATTCAGGACATTCCGAACAGGTAAAAAGATAGAATGAACCGGTCTGCAGGTTAATTATAATACTATATAATTCCGTACAGACCGGTTCTTTTTGGAGTGTATAATATATCAATACATAGGGATGTATATTGATACCAAGTTAATTACAGATATCCAGACATGAGCTATTCATTATAGGCAACTATAAGATACTGTCCGGCTTCTATATGATCTGATGAAAGTGAATTCATATCCTTCAGCACCTGAACATATTCTTTTGTTGACTCATATTCAGATGTCATTGTCTCCTCAGCAATATCCCATAAAGTATCTCCAGGCTGTATCCGTATACTTTTATAATATGTAGATTGAACGCTGTTTGTGTCATTCTCATGTGCGGAGGACATGAAATTGCCGAGGAAAAGACAACTGAACAATAAAATAAATGTTCCGATAACCAAAAGTAACAAATTTGCTGACAAACCTTTTCTCTTCAAAATCTTATACCCCCTGCCCGTAAAATAATAGAATGTATACATATATCCAATTTTGCTGTGATGTTGTATCTCGAACAGCCGTTCTGTAATTGTTATTATAATTTACGAACGTACGTTTGTCAATAGACAGAAGATAAAAAACCGAACATATTTTCGCAACAAACGTTTGCTTTTTTATTCTTCCTATGATAGTATAAAAGAACAGAAATAACAGTAAGATCAGGAGGGAAACCAATGACGCAGGGGAAAATAAGCAAAAAGCAGAAAGAGATCCTTGAATATATAAAGTCGCAGATTCTTGAAAGAGGATTTCCTCCTGCAGTACGCGAGATATGTGAAGCTGTAAACCTGAAGTCAACTTCTTCTGTCCATTCTCATCTTGAAACACTGGAAAAGAACGGATATATCCGTCGTGATCCCACAAAGCCCAGAGCGATCGAGATACTCGATGATTCTTTTAATCTCACTCGACGCGAGATGGTTAATGTGCCGATTATAGGACAGGTTGCAGCCGGAGAGCCGATACTTGCGCAGGAGAATATTGAGAACTACTTCCCTATTCCGACAGAGTTTATGCCCAACAATAAGACTTTTCTTCTTAAAGTTAAGGGTGAAAGCATGATAAATGCAGGAATTCTTGACGGAGATATGGTTCTTGTCGAGCAGACACCTTCTGCTTCAAACGGAGAGATGGTTGTTGCACTTGTGGACGACGGAGCTACAGTCAAGACATTCTACAAGGAGGAAGGAATCTTCCGGCTTCAGCCGGAGAATGATACGATGGATCCGATCATAGTCACAGATGTAACGATCCTTGGCAAAGTCATTGGTGTATTTCGTTTTTTCAGGTAAAATCGTAAAACAAATTCTGAAATGTCAAGCAAAAGAGGAACAGTACAATCACTGCACTGTTCCTCTTTTGCTGTATGTTGTCTTACAGATCTTCTATCCTGACGTCTTTTCCATCTTTCCAGATGCGCTCGAGATCATAAAATAAGCGGTTTTCTTTGTCGAAGACATGAACGATGATATCTCCGAAATCAAGAAGAACCCAGCTTCCTGATGCCTGCCCTTCTCTCTGACGAAGGGTGTATCCTGCTTTATGGAGCTCCTCCTCTACGTTGTCTACCAGAGCATTTACCTGGCTGTCGCTGTTTCCGTTAGCAATAATGAAGTAATCTGCAAGAACAGAAATTCCGGTGATATCAATAATCTTGATATCCTCGCCCTTTTTGTCACTTAGTGCATGATAGGCGATCTTTACCATTTCTTTTGACTGATTCATATCACTTCTCCTTTTTGTAAAAATTATACGTTTGAATCGTCATCGGGTCAACCGATTTTCCGCCGTTTTTCAGATATCGTGTTGTGGCCCCGGCCGACAGACACACCGCCTGATTGATATCCGTAAAGGAAAGTCTTCTTACTTCATCCAAACCGGGAATTATCTTTCTGTTCGGCTCAATATAATCCGCAATATAAATGATCTTCTCAAGCATTGTCATATCCGGACGGCCTGTTGTGTGATAGGTGATTGCGTTCAGAATGCTCTCATCCCGGATTCCATATTCATGTTCAGCAAGATAAGCCCCAAGTTTTGCGTGAATAAGCGCAGGCATCTCTTTCTCTGAATCTGTCAGCAGAATTCCTTTTTTTTCACACAGCTTTATCTGGTCTTTGGGTGAACAGAATTTTCCGCAGTCATGAAGCAGCCCGGCTGTGAGGGCTTTCTCGATATCTTCGTCATAGCGCATGGCGAGAGCCGCCGCAGTATACATGACGCCTTCCGTGTGTTCAAAGCGTTCCTTCTTTAATTTTTTGGCGAGATCTTTTTTGATTTCTTTCAGATTTTCTGTCATATTTTCACTGCCCTCTATACAAATTATGTTCTTTAATATATCTTTCTACGATATCCGGAATCATATATCTCACACTTCGGTTCTCTGCAATCCGGTTTCTTATGGTAGTTGAAGATATCTCCACAAGGGGGGCCTGCAGAAGCTTTATTCTCGCATTGTAGGTATTCTCAAGATAACGTATCTGACGTTTCATCTCTTCTGCATCTTTATCGTCCCGCATTGCTGCAAGAATCGTACAGGTTGGGAATATCTCGCGAAAAAATTTCCACTGTTCGATCGAAAAAAGAGAATCCGCTCCCAGAATAAAGAAAAACTCATCTTCCGGATATTCGCGGGTAAATTTTCGCATAGTACTGTACGTATATGAATGCTTTTTCGTGTCGGCTTCAGCCAGATTCAGCCTGAAATACGGAACATCGCAGACAGCTATGCGTACCATTTCTACCCGATGAGCCAGTGCCGCTTCCTTGTCTGCTTCGCCAGTCTCCTTATGCGGAGGATTGCCGTTTGGAAGAAACCATATTTCATCCAGTCCGAAGTCCTCATAAGCGAATTCTCCAAGGAGAAGATGCCCTATATGAATGGGATCAAAGGTTCCACCCATTATTCCTATCTTCATTTCTCTGTCCCCTTATGGAAGGATAATCTTCTTTTTATCATCCTTTCCCTCTCTGTAAAGAACGATTTTTTTCCCGATGACCTGTACAATCTCAGAACGAGTGCGCTCGGCTATAATTTCAGCGAGTTCACGGGGATTATCGGCGCAGTTCTGCAGAACGCTGATTTTAATCAGTTCCCTCGCAGCCAGAGCTTCGGAAATCGCCTGGGTAAGTCCGGGGGTCATACTGGATTTTCCGATCTGGAAAATCGGATCCATGGTCATTGCCAGACTTTTGAGATAAGCTCTCTGTTTTGTAGTCATAAATATGTCTCCTGTCTTTGTAAATATTACTTATAGTAATCAAACTGCAGTCCGTACATTCTGACAGTATCGCCTTCCTGGATGCCTGCGGCCTCCAGTTTCTCCAGAATACCGGTATCCTTTAAAAATTTCTGGAAAAAGGCAAATCCCTTTTCAGAATCAAGGTTCGTGTATCCGAGCATCTTCTCTATCTTCGGCCCCTCCACAACATACATACCGTCAATATGCTCTACCGTATATGGAAGATCCTCATATATAAGCTCATCTTCCGGGAAAAACTCCTGTTCGAAGACAACCGGAGCACTGTCCATTGTCTCAAGCTGCGCGCTTACGTAATAGAGAAGTTCGGAAATTCCCCTGCCTGATACTCCCGAAATAGGGAATACACGTATACCTTTTGGTTCAAACTCATCCTTCAGACGTTTTAATGCATTTTCTTCGTCCTCATAAATCAGATCTGTCTTGTTTGCCGCAATGACCTGAGGCCTTCCGGCAATCTCCGGATTATATCTCTCCAGCTCTGCATTGATCTTATATATGTCCTCTACCGGATCACGTCCTTCACTGCCGGCCGCATCCACAACATGAATCATCATCTTTGTACGCTCTATGTGGCGGAGGAATTCATGTCCAAGTCCTACTCCCTCAGAAGCTCCTTCGATCAGCCCAGGGATATCCGCCATGACGAACCCCTTTGCTCCATCGAGATCTACTACGCCGAGATTCGGATTCAATGTTGTAAAATGATAATTGGCGATCTTGGGCTCTGCGTTTGTGACACGGGAAAGGAGGGTGGACTTTCCGACATTGGGAAAGCCTATAAGGCCCACATCGGCAATGACTTTCAGTTCAAGACTTACCTCAAGCTCCCTGGCAGGCTGTCCCGGCTGAGCATATTTCGGCACCTGCATTGTCGCTGTGGCAAAATGCTGATTACCCAGTCCTCCTTTTCCGCCTTTTAACACGATCTGACGTCTGTTTTCACCGGACATATCCGCGATTACTTTTCCGCTGGACGCTTCTTTGATGACGGTTCCCTCCGGGACATACAGAACAAGGTCTTTTCCGTCTCTCCCGTGGCATCTGCGCTTTCCGCCCTGCTCTCCGTCTCCGGCGGCATATTTGCGTCTGTGGCGGTAATCAGAAAGTGTGTTCAGTCCTTTGTCAACTTCGAAGATCAGATCTCCGCCTTTGCCGCCGTCTCCGCCGTCAGGCCCGCCGTTGGGAACATAAAGTTCACGCCGGAAGCTGCAGTGCCCGTCTCCGCCTTTTCCTGATCTGATATAGATTTTGGCTCTGTCTGCAAACATAGTTACTCCTTTTTTAGCATTAGGCAGCGCCTGCATGCAGGAAAAAGAAATATTCTGTTTCCTGCATGTCTCAGCGCTGATGTCACAAAAGCCTCAGACCGAACAGTCTGAGGCTTCCCAGCTTTACTGAATATGAATGAAAAGTTGCAATGCTGTCAACAGGATCCTGTTACTCTGCAACCGGGTAGATAGAAACCTGTTTTTTATCTCTTCCTTTTCTTTCATATCTTACTACACCGTCTACCAGCGCAAACAGAGTATCGTCTCCGCCGCGTCCTACATTCACACCCGGGTGAATTTTTGTGCCGCGCTGTCTGTAAAGGATATTTCCTGCCTTCACAAACTGTCCGTCCGCTCTCTTTGCACCAAGTCTTTTCGCTTCAGAATCACGTCCGTTCTTTGTAGAACCGACTCCTTTTTTGTGAGCAAAAAACTGAAGATTCATTTTCATCATGGTTCTTACACCTCCTTGAAAATTATGTCGATATATTCTTCGTGTTGACTGCTGTCTTCTATCTCTTCCAGACCAAGAATCATGGAATCCAGCAGAAGTCCGGCATCATGCGAGGGAGTGTTGATGAAGCGGAACTCAATGCTTCCTGTATCTTCATCCGTAACGCAGCTTGTCTCATCATCTGTGAATCGTTCGATCGAGTTCACCGTTGTAATCACAAGTGCTGAAACCGCAGCGCATACAATATCTTCTCCCTGCTCGGCATATCCGGCATGCCCGGATATATCGAATCCCGCAAAATTATGCCTTCCGGTCTTATAAATGGTTACCCTGATCATCGGTGTGCAGAATTAAGCGTTGATCTTATCGATCTTAACTGCTGTATACTGCTGTCTGTGTCCGTTTTTCTTATGGTAGCCAGTTTTTCTCTTATACTTGTAAACTACGACTTTCTTACCCTTGCCGTTGCCTACAACAGAAGCTGTAACTGTAGCACCCTCGACCGTCGGATTTCCGACAACAAGCTTGTCATCGCTGACAGCAAGTACCTGGTCGAATGTATAAGTCTCTCCAGCTTCCACACCAAGTTTCTCCACTTTAATGATATCGCCTTCAGCTACTTTGTACTGTTTACCACCTGTTGCTATAATCGCGTACATATGGCACCTCCTATTATCATTACTCGCCAACTTCGGTGCCGGTATCATTCTCCGGACTTAAACCTCGTTGTGCGGCATACTGTTGTAGTATATCATATGATTTTCCGAAAAGTCAATAGGATTCATCACATTTTTTGAGTTTATCATAACAGTATTCAATAATACTTTTTCTGGTGATGATTCCGATAAATTTTTTCTGATCATCCACTACCGGGACGAAATTCTGATTCATGGCCTTGCGGATCAGATCCTCCATGTCAGAATCCGCTGAAACAGCCTCATAATCTGCTTTTCTCGGGAAATCCTGAATAAATATATTTTCAGCTTCCTTCAGGTTAAGATTCGTATACTTCTTGATTCCCCACAGAAGATCTCCTTCTGTGATGGTTCCGGTATATTCTCCCTTCCTGTTCAGCATCGGAATTGACGCATATTTGTGGTATTCCATCGTTTCCAGCACCTGTCTAAGCGTACTGTAATCATAAATGAAAGCAACCTCACTCTTTGGTTTTAAGAAAAACAGAATATTCATTTCCCGTGTTGTCCGCCTTTCTTCCTTAGTTCAGATTAAATTCTGACGATCAAAGCTGTGTGAGAACAAAGATTTCATACAGTGCACGAATTGCATTTTTGAAATCTTCATGTCTTACACCGACAATGATGTTCAGCTCGCTGGATCCCTGATCGATCATCTTGACATTAATGTGAGCATGAGCAAGAGCGGAAAAAATCCTTCCCGCCGTACCGCGAGTGGATTTCATGCCGCGTCCCACGACTGCGATAAGCGCAAGATCAGACTCAAGTTCAATATGATCAGGATGCACTGCCTTATTTATGTCCGAAAGAATCTTCTGCTCCTTCTCCTCAAATGTATCTTTGTGTACAAATATCGTCATCGTATCAATGCCGGATGGCATATGCTCTATAGAAACGCCGTTATCTTCAAACACCTGAAGGACTTTTCGGCAGAATCCGATCTCGGAGTTCATCATTGCCTTTTCGATTGTAATTGCCGCAAAACCGTCTGTTCCCGCAATTCCTGTAATCGTGTATTTTGACTGGCGGCATGTGCTTTCTACGATCAGAGTACCTTTATCCTGCGGCGCATTGGTATTTCTGATATTGATCGGTATTCCGGCCTTTCTGACCGGGAAGATCGCATCCTCGTGAAGAACGCTTGCTCCCATATAAGACAGCTCCCGGAGTTCTTTGTAAGTAATAATCTCAATGGACTTGGAATTTTTCACAATTCTGGGATCCGCAATCAGGAATCCGGATACATCTGTCCAGTTTTCATATAAATCCGCATGTACGGCGAGCGCCACCAGAGAGCCGCTGATATCGGATCCGCCTCTTGAAAAAGTAACTACGGTTCCGTCTTCTTTTGCTCCGTAAAATCCGGGAATAACGGCTTTTTCAAGTCCGGAAAGACGTTCAGAGAGAAGATCATTCGTTACTTTATCATTAAATGAACCGTCATCATTGAAGCGCACAACATCGGCAGCATCGACAAATTCTGTTCCAAGATAGGCCGCCATGATCTTTCCGTTCAGATATTCCCCGCGGGAAGCCGCGTAATCCTGTCCGGCTTTTCTGCTGAAATTATCCTTTATCGTCTCAAAATCTTCATCCAGAGAGAACTTCAGATTCAGACCGTCGATAATCTCCTGATATCTTTTATGGATCATATCGAGCTTGTCATCGAAATTCTGTCCTTCAACAGCTGCCGCATAACAGTCATAAAGCATATCCGTAACCTTCACATCGCCCGAAAATCTTTTTCCGGGTGCAGAGGGAACAACATATCTTCTCGACTCATCCTGCCGGATGATATTCCCGACTTTCATAAACTGCTCGGCACTCGCAAGAGAGCTTCCGCCGAACTTTACAACTTTCTTCATCCTTCATCTTCCTCCAAATTATAATCTGCCTGGTCTGCTTTTCTTCATATTTAAATAAGACCTATACAGCCGGAAAAGTCGCATTCCGGCATTCTCGGTTCATTATTATAACGCTTAGTGAGCCTCTTGTAAATGAAAAATAAGTCAAAGAAGCCATCTTTCGACGGCTTCCGGATAATAAGATATATATTCGGTTAACGCACCTGTTCATACAGCGGACGGTGAACCTTTTTCCTTGTTACCTCCACCAGATTAAGAGGTGTAATGTCTACAAGAGTAGTCTGAATCGGATCTTTTGCAAGAGCTGTCCGGAATTCTCTGAGGAGAATGTTTACATTTTCTTCATTCTCCAGATTAATAAAATCAATAATGATAATTCCGGAAAGATTTCTCAGACGTATCTGCCGTGCCGCTTCACAGGCCGCCTCAAGATTGATCTTCAGAATTCCCTGTTCATTTTTGCCTTTCCCGATATTCTTTCCTGAGTTGACATCGATCACTGTAAGCGCCTCTGTCGGCTGTATCACCAGATATCCGCCATTCTTAAGCCATACTTTTTCGCGAAGAGCTTTCTCCAGCGCTGAATCGGTTCCGTACAATTTCCCGAGAGGAAAGGATGGGTTGTCATAGAGCCTGAGCAGATTCAGTTTTTCCGGCATTTCCGTCTCAAAATAAGATTGTATATTTGTATACAATTCAGGATCACTCACAATAACAGCTTCCATTCCCTCCATATATACGTTTTTCAGATCGGATATGTAAGACGGAGGCGCTGATTTAAGACAGGAAAAACAGACTCTTGTCATTGCATTCTTCTTCAGTGTTTCATATTCTTCTTTCAGCTTCTGTATTTCATGCAGTACCTCGTCAAAAGAGACGTCTCTGGCATTTGTACGGACTATAATGCCGAAAGCTTCATTCTGGAGTCCCTTCAGTTTTTCTTTATATTCATCCTTCCGCTTTCTGGGAAGTTTGGAAGACACCCCGATTCTGGTATTTCCGTGTGTCAGCACAGTATATCTCCCTGTAAAACTGATGTTTCCCGTTACGGTCGGAGCTTTGGTCCTGACTGCTTCCTTGCTTATCTGGACAACAAGTTCATCACCTATACAAAGCGGCTTTTTCCCGAGTTTACGGGTGAAAATCGCGCTGGATACATCTTTCATGTCATAGTAGCAGTTGATTCCTCCGCCGATTTCGATAAAGGCTGCACCGATATTTTCTACAATATTGCTTACCTTTCCGATATAAATATCTCCCAGTGTGCATGTATTTCTTTCAGAAATATCGAGAGGTGCACAGTGGATCTCCGCAATTTCATCGTTTTCAAGTATAAAAGTTCTTACTTTGTCCCCTGACTTTTCAATCAGAATCTTTCTTTTCATCAGCTGTCTCCCAGTCCTTCCCCAGTGCCTCCAGCGTCACCAGCCTGCGTTTCCCGCCTTTTCCTGTATCTGCATACATTTCCAGGCGATGATAATGGAACATGCAGGAGTCTTCCTCGATTCCAAGGAAACGGCAGAAAGCCTCCATTACAAGATCCGGCTTAAGATTCTCGGAACTTCCGGCCGCGTTCTGCATATAAATAGAGCCGTCCCGTATTTCCCATTTATAAATAAGCGGACGGATATCAACTTCCTTCTCACTTCGTTTTGTCTGCTTGATCACATGGATCTCTGGCTGTTCCATAAATTCCGCAAACTGTTCTCTCCAGTTATCCGGAAGGGCATCTGTTTTCGGTGTGACCAGATAATCAGCAGCTGCAAGGATCGTCATTCCGGTCATCTTCTTTTCTTCCTGAATCTGTTTAAAACTTAAAACCTCAATCCCCTCCACACAGGCCTGATTCATCCTTCGGACAGCTTCCCTGCTGTCGATTTGTTCCGTCAGCTCAATATCAAAGTATTCCCCGTCGCTGCTGAGGCCGATTCCAAGCGGACTTGCAAACGACATAATCATATGCGGACTGAAGCCGCCGGTAAAAGCGATCGGTATATCGGCTCTCCGCATCACTTTCTGGAAGAATCGCATAACATCAAGGTGCCCGATAAAACGCAGTGCGCCGTATTTTCTGAATTTAATTCTTGCTTTCATAACAGACACCTCCTCCGAATCCCGCGGCCCCGCAGCCTGAGCATTTCTCCCGGCAGTTGGGAGTTACAGTTTCATTCAATGCACGTTCCCACTCTCTGTAAAGGAAGGAACGGCTCACTCCGATATCAATGAAATCCCACGGGAATATCTCATCTTTTCCACGTTCTCTCTGATTATAGAAAGAGATATCCACATCCGTGTTCCTGAATGCTTCCATCCAGAGATCGTTACGGAAGGATTCTGTCCATGAGTCAAAAAGGCAGCCCAGCCGGTACGCTTCCTCAATTACCGCCCCTACCCGGCGGTCTCCCCTTGCCATAACACCTTCAAGCACGGTAACCTGAGCATCATGCCAGTTATATTTCAGACTCTTACGGTTTAACTGTTCACGAAATTCTTCGTTCACAATATGGGCCCTCCGATCATACTCTTCTGCTGTATACATGGATGCCCACTGGAAGGGAGTGAACGGTTTTGGTACAAAGAAGGATGAACTTGCCGTAATCTGGCATTTCCCATGGCGCTGATCTTTCGGAATTTCATAATATCTTCGTGCCACCCGATCTGAAAGCCGGGCAATCTCTTGCATATCTTCCTCCGTCTCTGTGGGAAGGCCGAGCATGAAGTACAGTTTAACTTTTGTCCAGCCGCCCTCGAACGCCTCTCCCGCCCCGGTCAGTATTTCTTCTTCCGTAAGGCCCTTGTTGATCACATCACGCATTCTCTGCGAACCTGCCTCAGGAGCAAATGTAAGGCTGCTCTTGCGAATATCCTGTACTTTGCTCATGACATCCAGCGAGAAGGCATCGATGCGAAGTGAGGGAAGGGAGATATTAATGCCCTTATCTTTAAATTCATCAATCAGAAATGTCACAAGTTCATATAGACTGGAATAATCACTGGAGCTTAATGAGCTCAACGAGATCTCTTCATGTCCGGTGTTTTTCAGCATTGCACGGGCGTATTCCTTTAACGTTTCCACACGGCGCTCTCTGGTAGGACGATAGATCATTCCTGCCTGACAGAAACGGCATCCGCGGATACAGCCGCGCTGGATCTCCAGTACGACACGATCCTGTGTGGCCTTGATAAATGGGACAACGGGCTTCATCGGGTAAGGCGCATCCGTCACTTCCATAACTACCTGCTTTCTGATCCTTTCAGGCGCAGACGGATCATTGGGAAGAAAGGATTCAATTGTGCCGTCCTCATGATAAGTCACATTATAAAACTGCGGTACATACAGCCCTTCAATCTGTGCGGCCTGCCTGAGAAAATCTTTTCTCGAACCGCCGGTTTTCTTCCATTCTCTGTATGCGTCGAGAAGCTCATCGTAGACAGTCTCTCCTTCGCCGATGTAAAAAATATCGAAAAATTCAGCCAGAGGCTCCGGATTATACGTACACGGTCCTCCGCCGATTACAAAAGGATCTTCTTCCGTCCTGTCGGACGCATGGAGCGGGATCTGACTGAGATCCAGGATCTGCAGTATGTTTGTGTAACACATCTCGAACTGGATCGTAATGCCGAGAAAGTCAAAATTCCGTACCGGATCCTGCGATTCCAGGGCGAAAAGAGGGATGTTTTTTTCTCTTAGTATCTTGTCGAGATCCATCCACGGAGAATAGACTCGCTCACACCATGTGTCTTCCCGGCGGTTGAACATGTCATAAAGGATCTGGATGCCCAGATGGGACATGCCAATCTCGTATACGTCCGGGAAGCACATAGCGAAGCGGATGTCCACTTTGTCTTTATCTTTCATTACTGAATTGACCTCACCGCCGATGTAGCGGGCAGGTTTCTCTATGTTGAGCAGTATTTCATCATCTAACGCTAATTTTCTCATTTCTGTTCCTTCCATTTTTATTATCGGAACATATTATAAATGGATTAGCATGGAAATTCAACCGGTTTCATTTTGCTTTCTTCCTGAAAATTTCGGTCAAAAACAGTATAATTGTATACATAAATACAGAGATATAATGGAATGGGTTCGCATAAAGCAGGGTGTCCATTCCTTTTTGTTTTACAGGAAAAAATAAAGTTAATTAAAGTTAATTTACAGGAGGTACTGTGTATGGCGTTTAGTCTTTTGATATGTTCTGCAGTGATCGTCTTATGGAGTGTAGGAAGCTGACTGCGCTGTGAGCTGACTGCGCTGTGAAATGAAGGTTTGTCGTCATCAGGAAGGCGGGCTTTGGAGAGAAAGGAAAGAAACATCAAGTTTTTGCGGATATGTCTTGATTATTTTTAACTAATCAGGTATTATTAATAAATATGAATTTTATATACATATTTATTCAATCATTTTGAGGAGGATCATTATGAAAAAGAGACTTTTAGCAGTACTTCTTGCCGCATGCACAGTATTTTCACTTGCTGCTTGCGGAAGCAGCAATAATTCAGACGACTCTGCATCCGGCGAGGGATCCGGAGACGGAGCTGTACAGACCGTCACAGACGGAAAACTCACAGTTGCAACAAGCCCTGATTTTGCGCCTTATGAGTTCTATGCAATCGATGAGGACGGAAATCCGACACTTGCAGGCTTTGATATGGCGCTTGCCCAGTATATCGCTGATTATATGGGACTTGAACTCGAAGTTATCACAGTTGACTTTGACGGTGTGCTCAGCGAACTTCAGACAAAATCCGTTGATCTTGGAATGGCAGGGCTTTCACCCGATCCGAACAGAGAATCAATTATGGAATTCTCTGATATTTATTACGGGGGCGGACAGTCACTTGTCACAACGAAAGAAAACGCTGACACTTACAACTCTTTTGAATCAATAAACAACCCTGATGTAACCGTAGGAGCTCAGACTGGTTCTATCCAGCTTGATCTTGCCAATGAAAACTCTCCGGAGGCAGATATCATATCTCTTCCGAAGGTGACAGATATCATCTCCGAGCTGCTTGCAGGTACTATGGATGCCGCTTATATTGAGACAGCAGTAGCTGAGAGCTATCAGAAAAATTATCCGGATCTTGAGATCGTCATGGATGTTCCCTATGATGTGGAGGGATCAGCAATCGGTGTTGTGAAGGATAACCCGGAACTGCTTGATGCCGTTAACGAGGCAATCGCAGCGGCGCTTGAGGACGGAAGCATGGATCAGTTTGTTGCAGAAGCATCTGAGCAGGCGGCAGGACAGACCTACGAAGGACTCCTTGACGACAGCGGAAACGCTCAGTAAGGATCTGATAAATGAACGACGGGGCTCCCTTCCGGGGGCCCGTTTTTCTGAACGAAAGGAGTAACTATGGATCAGTTTATTCAGTTGGAAAATTTTCCAAAAATCGCACCTTACGCCGAATTATTCTGGCAGGGTACGGTAGTAACGATTCTTCTTGCACTGTTTACCGTTGTAATCGGTTTCTGCCTTGCACTGATACTCGCCCTGATGAGGATGTCTAATATCAGACCGTTTCTTTTTCTCGGCATCGATTCTGACGGCCATTCACGTGAAAAGGGATTTCTTGCGGTTTTAAGTCGTTTTAATCCATTGGATTTCATTGCCACAGCGTATGTTGAAATTTTGCGTTCCACTCCCGTACTGGTACAGGTCTTCATTATTTACTACGGTGTTTTCAGTATGGTTGAACTTCCCAGCTTCCAGCTTTTCGGGTTTATACGTTTCGAGCGTTTTCTTCCGGGTGTTGTTGCGCTGGGTATGAACTCCGGAGCTTATCTGTGTGAGATTATCCGTTCCGGTATACAGTCCATCGATTCCGGACAGACTGAGGCGGCCCGCTCCCTCGGGCTCTCGCAGAGTCAGAACCTGAGGTATATTATTTTGCCTCAGGCAATAAAGAATATCCTTCCGGCGATTGCAAATGAATTCGTTGTTATTATCAAGGAATCTGCTATCACATACACCATAGGTGTGCAGGATATCATGTCCGCGGTCAATGCAGTGCGCGGCGCTACGTTTATCATTATTGAACCGTTGCTGGTGGCGACAGCGATCTATTTCTGTCTCTGTTTCCCCACCTCCAAAGTTATCGCATATGTAGAAAGGAGGATGAGCCGTGGAGACAAGAGGTAGCATGATTCAGGTAACTGATCTGAAAAAGCATTATAAAGGCGGCGCTATCAAGGCGCTGGACGGCGTGACTGTCGATATCAACAAAGGAGACGTGATCGCTGTGATCGGGCCTTCCGGGTCCGGTAAATCTACGTTTCTGAGAAGTCTGAACCTTCTGGAAGAGCCTACGGGAGGTTCCATCATCTTCAAAGGGATAGATATTACCAGAAAGAAATATAAGAACGAGGAGGGAAAAACAGTAAAGCTGGACATCGACAAACTCCGTCAGAAAATGGGAATGGTATTCCAGCATTTCAATCTTTTCCCTCATATGACAATCCTGGACAATATGACCCTTGCGCCGATGAAAGTAAAAGGAATCTCCAAAGCGGACGCAGAAAAGAAAGCTCTCGAGCTTCTTGACAGGGTAGGCCTTAAAGATCGCGCTGATGCCTATCCGATTCAGCTCTCAGGAGGACAGAAGCAGCGTGTCGCTATCGTTCGTGCCCTTGCCATGGAACCGGAGGTCATGCTCTTTGACGAGCCCACCTCTGCTCTCGATCCTGAGATGGTCGGCGAGGTGCTGGATGTTATGAAAGAACTGGCTGAAGAGGGAATGACTATGGTCGTTGTGACCCATGAGATGGGCTTTGCCCGTGAGGTCGGTAACCGGCTTCTTTTCATGGCGGATGGAAGGCTTCTGGAACAGGGAGATCCGAAGGAACTCTTTGATCATCCACAGAATCCCCGTCTTCAGGATTTCCTTTCAAAGGTTCTGTAAAAGATTCCGGACCGCATTGCTCCGGCTTCCGGATTAAGTCGAGATCCCGCAACGAGAGCACTCTCTTTCGGGATCTCATTTTATGTTTGTTTTCAGACGCTTAGGCTTCTGGATTCTGTTCATAATCTGAACGATAATAATGGGAGGAGAATCAAAAATGACACAAGAGAAACAGACTGCATTAAATGAAATCGAAAAGAAAAAAGAACTGATCTGTAAAACTGCCGATCATATCTGGAGCCATCCTGAGCTTTCACTTCAGGAAGATCAGTCAGCCGAATACTACTGCTCCGTTCTTGAAAATGAAGGATTTGAAATAGAGCGCGGAATGTGCGGAATCCGCACTGCGTTTTCGGCCAGCTTCGGAAAAGGAAGTCCGAGGATCGGTATCCTGGCAGAGTACGATGCACTCTCCGGCCTTTCTCAGGAGGCAGGAAGCCTTGAGCAAAAGGAGATCGTTCCGGGAGGCTGCGGGCATGGATGCGGGCACAATTTACTGGGTGCCGGGTCTTTCGGTGCTGTACTTGGTGTAAAAGCCTATCTGGAAGAAACCGGACATGACGGCACTGTGATTCTCTTCGGCTGCCCGGGAGAAGAAGGCGGTGCGGCAAAAGCATTCATGGCAAGAGATGGGCTGTGGAAGTCTCTGGATGCGGCTCTGACCTGGCATCCGGAAGATGTGAACGAAGTCCGGACCGGTTCCTCCAACTCCTGTATCCAGATCCAGTACAAATTTACCGGGATCGCTTCCCACGCGGCAGGGGCTCCAGAGATGGGGCGCAGCGCCCTTGACGCGGTGGAACTGATGAACATCGGAGTCCAGTTCCTGCGGGAGCATATGAGTGACAGGGCGCGGGTTCATTATGCCATCACGGATGCAGGCGGAGTAAGCCCTAACGTTGTCCAGCCAAAGGCCAGCGTGCTCTATATGATTCGTTCCAATCATGTGGCAGAGGCTGTAGAACTTCAGGCCAGAGTCGACCGGATTGCGGAAGGAGCTGCTCTGATGACTGATACCACTGTAGAACGCAAGTTTATCGACGGGCTGGCGGATACTGTCAGCAACCATACATTAGAACGTGTTCTGTACCATAATTTTGAAGAGATCGGTGTTCCGGAACACACTTCGGAGGAACTTGATTTTGCCGACAGACTGTCGCAGACTTACAATGGGAATGACCATGTTCCCGGATTCGGTGCCGAGAATGACGCTGATCTGCGTGAAGAAGTGATCCGGCTCCAGAAAGAGACCGGACATGCGATGAACGATTTTCTCTGCCCTCTCTATCAGGGCGAGGCCTTCACTGCAGGCTCTACCGACGTGGGCGACGTGAGCTGGCTTACCCCCACGGCTCAGATCCATGTTGCGGCATGGCCTAACGGCTGTCCGGGGCACAGCTGGCAGAACGTCTCCTGCGACGGAACTTCTATCGGAAAAAAAGCGGCCGTCTGCGCGGCGAAAGTGATCGCAGCATCCGCAGTAGACCTTTTTGAAGATCCGGAGTTGTTGAAACAGGCCCGCATAGAATTCGAAAAGAATACGCAATCCGGGTATGTATGCCCGATCCCGGCGGATGCGGTTCCGACAATTCCCGACTGATTTTTGATAAAAAATTTTATAGAAAACGGAGCTCTTTTGGATCAGATCCAGATGAGCTCCGTTTTCTGCATTTTAGCTATTACGTCCGGTACATTCAGGCAGTCTTCTTTTTCCGGCACATTGGATACCACAGGATCCCGACCACAAAACTGCACAGAGAAAATACCCCGGCGGTGAGAAGGCTCGCAACATCAAGGAAATGATAAGACATCTCGATCCAACTCGTCAGGCTCAGCGCTCCAAAACAGATCAGTGCAATCGCCGGATGACAGATCAGCCAGAGTCCGTTCACACAGCCGATCACATATTTCATGGCCCGGATGTTCAAACAGTACAGAGCCAGCGGGATCAGATAGCTCCCTCCTCCCAGATAGAGATTGTAAAACATGCCGCTGCTCCCGAACCGTGTCCCGTTTCCGATCTTTGCCAGCGGCGTCAGGCTGACCAGGATCAGTTCCATACAGAACAGCCCAGCAGCCAGACAGGTCCATAAAATCACATTTCTCTTCTCATTCATTTTCTCCACTCCTTCCTCAAATCAGCCGACGTCTTATATAGGCCGGTCTTCTCTTCTTTTCATCCTGATCATATCAGAAATATTATTTCTGAGAGAGAAGGTGTCATTTTCGGTATCAGAGTCTGTCATTTTTGGCTTTCTGATCTGCTTGCCACGTTCAGGCAAAAGAACTATACTGTAATCATGTAATTCAATATACTTGAACCGATATTTTTTATTTTTAAAACTGAATTCGAGGACCAGGAGAACAAGAATGATCACGATTGGAATCTGCGAGGACAGTGTTCCCGTTCAGTCACAGATTGAGAATTATATATGCGAAATACTTAACGAGTGCCCCGTAGAAGTGTTTTCTTCCGGAGAGGATCTGCTCTCTTTTCTGTCTGATGGAAAACAGAGATTCTCCCTTTATTTCATGGATATCGCCCTGCCCGGCATCTCCGGGATCGAGACCGCTTCTGCGATCCGGGGAAAGGACCCATGCGCTCTCATTATCTATATCACAGACTACAGGGAATATGTGTATCAGATCTTTGAGACCCTTCCTTACCGCTTCATAACAAAACCCATTGAGAAGGAAGTCTTTCAAAAAGCGCTGACAGACGCCATAAACTATATGACTGACCGGGGTGAACTGTTCTGCTTTCATGTAGACCGGGACCAGTACCAGATCCCGTTTCAGGAGATCATGTATTTTGAATCCCGTCTGCGCAAACTCATGCTTCATACGGCAGGCGAAACCTACTCCTTCTATGGAAAACTCAATCCGATCGAAAAGGACCTGAATCCGCTGCTCTTTGTCCGTTCTCACGCTTCCTATCTTGTCAATATGGAATACATCCGGAGCATCCGTGATACAGAAATTCTCCTTCAATCCGGAGAACACATTCCAATGAGCCGGAAATACCGTCCGCTGGTGCGCCAGAAGCATCTGGAATATATAAAATGGAGGTCTCTGCAATGATATATTATCACGATTACGACATCGTACTTAATATCTTTCTTTGTATAATAGATATGATCCTGGTCTGGGAACTGAGAGAACAGCTTTATGGCCGTATCCAAAAAGGGCGGAAATTCTGCGCTCTTTTCGCTGCATTTCTGATTGCAATCCTTATGCTGCTCCCCTCAAGATTTGAGAACTCCATGTACGTCGTCCCGGTAAGCTGGCTGCTCCTGCCATTTTACCCGAAAAATCCGAAAAAGAAACTCTTTTTCGAGATCTGGCTGTTCTCGATCCTTTTTTCCTGCCTGATGATACTAAATGATTTTACGAACATGCTGCCTAGATTCAGTCACTGGGTCATGACATATCTCCTCATCATCCATGTGGTCGTCTGGCTGATCCTTTTCTTCTGTCTCAGATGGTGCAGGAGTATCTCTACGGATCTTCCGCTGTCACTATGGCTCCTTTTTCTTTTTATCCCGGTCTTCAGCTTTGCAAGTTCTGTGACACTGATCGTTCTCCTTAACGGAAATGCTGTTTCCAGACCAGTGAAAGATCTCTGTCATCTGGTCATACAGACATCGTTTCTCTTTATTGATCTTGCATTGCTTGTATTTATGAGGAGGTTTACTGAGTTTTTTCAGGAAGAGAAAGAACGGCAGCTCCTGGAACAGCAGCTTTGCTTTCAGGAAGCCCATTACAAAGACATGATCGGATCCCAGGAACAGATCCGCCGGATACGCCATGATATGAAGAATCATCTGAATGCCATCTCCCTGTTGTACAGCGAAGGCGGACAGAAAGAACTCCTGGATTATCTCCACACCGTCTCAGATCAGATCGGTCAGACCGAGCAGGTAATATCCACAGGGAATCCTGCATTTGATGCAGTCCTGAATATGAAACTGAATGAAATGAAGGAGAACGGGATTGACTGCTCTCCTGCCCTGTCCGTTCCTCAGGACATGGAGCTTCCCTTCTCCGACACCGTAACGATCCTTGGAAATCTGCTGGACAATGCGATACATGCCACTTTGAAGCAGATAGAACACATGGAGCAGCCGGATCCTGTCACATTGGAAAAGTCTGATCTTGCCAGTGTGGAGCATCCGGTCATTACACTGTCTGTCACATGGCAGCAGGGGAATCTTTTCTTACATCTGAGCAATCCATGCAGCGCAAAGACTGTACCGGAGTACGGCACTGGTCTGAGAAATGTGGAAGAGACCGTAAAGAAATATTCCGGGACAATGCAGGCCAGTGTAGAAAACGGGAATTACATTACTGACATTGTTCTTTATTCCGTCAGAGACAAATAAATTGATTGCAGACCTTATCAGCTTCCTTTCCATGTGCCGCAAGAAATACAATGCTTTTCTCCTTCATCTTCCCGATTTCCCGGTATACCATCTTTGTTAATCTTCCGTATTCTTTTCTTCCTGCCCCAGGGCCTTCAGATTATGTCTTCCATAGAGCACCAGGGAGATCGCCATCATGACCACGCAGACGCCGATCAGCGCCTTTGATATGGTGTCCGGAATATTAAACCAGAACACATGAAGGATCATCATGATATAAAGGAGCCAGGTGGACACTTTGCCATGCCATTCCGACCCGAATACCTTTCCGGTCTTCTGAATGACCAGGAGTCCTGTCACACCCATGAAAAACTCCTTGAGTACCATGAGGCCAAGCGGCAGGATCATAAGCGGGAACCTGGTGAGCAGACAGAACAGCATGGCCGCCTGAGTCATCTTATCTGCGATCGGATCCAGTATTTTTCCCAGATCACTGACCATGTTGAAATGTCTTGCAACAAAACCATCCACCGTATCTGTAACGCCGGATATGATCAGTACGATCCCCGTCCATATATAATCTCTTTCCACACAGTACAGCCACATGAATACCGGAATCAGGCAGAGCCTGAAGAAAGAAAGCATATTCGGAATCGTCAGGATCTTGCTGCGCGCACTGTTTGTATTTTCTGCTTTTGATTTCATTCGTTCATCTTCTCCAATTTTTCTTTTCATTTGCCATAAGTGATAACTTGCTTTCAATACCATACACGTATACATATAAAGCATACATAATAGATAATAGGCGGAGTGTGCCACAATGTCAACTTTTTTCTGAAAATATCTGAATCATATTCTCCCGGTACGGTCACAGGTTTTTCCATACCTCTTTTATCGTATCCGCATCTACATTTTTCTCAATCTGGTGCACAATCGCAGTACTGTCTACCTCCGCCACACTCACCTTGCTCTGATCCATGTAAACGAAGCAGACAAAGCACAGAATCCCAATTACAAGCCTTATGTAAAAACTGTTCCCATACGAGGTCTGTTCCTCTTCTTCACTGTCATACAGGCTGTGATAAATATTTCCGTACCGCGGATGTACAGCAGGAATTTCCCGCCTGTCATCATAGAGCTTTCTTGTCTGCCTGAGCAGTTCTCTCCGACGCATTTCTGAATCATTCATTAAAAAGTCCTTTTCCGTCCCTGTAATGACAGAAGCCTGAGAAAAATGCATTACAAAAGGGACATAAGTTTTGATTACAATAACCTATGTCCCCGGTTTCTATGTTAGAACTTTTCTTTATCTGTCTGCCAGTTCATTGGTGATATCTTCCCAGGTCACGCCCCGCTCTACCATCAGCACCATAGCGTGATACAGGAAATCACTGATCTCATATTTTATCTCTTCCGGATTCGGATTCTTGGCGGCAATGACAATCTCCGTTGCTTCTTCGCCGACTTTCTTCAGTATCTTATCGATTCCCTTTTCAAAAAGGTAATTGGTATAAGATCCTTCCTTCGGATTCTGTTTCCGGTCCATGATTGTTGCATAGACAGACTCGAACACCTGAAGAGGATTCTTCGCATCATAATCACTTCCAACAATAGGAGTATAGAAGCAGGAACGATTTCCGGTATGACATGCTGCCCCAACCTGATCCACCTTAGCCAGAAGCGTATCTTTATCACAATCTACGGAAATTCCTTTTACATACTGGAAATGTCCGGAAGTCTCGCCCTTTATCCACTGGCATTGTCTGCTTCTGCTGTAATAGGTCATCCTTCCGGTTTTGACAGTATTCTCAAAAGCCTCCTCATTCATATACGCCATCATCAGTACTTCATTGGTCTTGTAATCCTGGACGATAACCGGGATCAGACCGTCCGAATTCAGCTTGAATTCGGAGAAATCCATCAGGCTTTCAAAAGAAGTCATCTGGATTCCCTCCTTCGCACAGATCTCTTTAAATGCGCTGAAATCCATCTCCGGACGGCTGATAAACATACCGGAAACTCCCTTGACTCCGTCACACTTCAGGATACGCAGGATCTCGCTCTGCTCCATGGTATCCGTAAGGACGACACAGGGGAGCTCCGTCACATTCATGACAGAGTTCAGATCCAGCCGATGCATGAAAACAATTTCCGTACTGTACTCCTCAATCAGATGCTGCTGTTTGAACAGAGCATCAAAATCGTTCAGAGATACGGCGATCCGCTCTTTCCCGAACCGTTTTGAAACCTCCTCAATCAGGTCTATGGAAACCCGTTTTGAAAAATTGAGAAGAGCGCGTTTTGCTCCTGCATAGAGGATCTTTTTTACATCCTCCATCCTGCGTATATTTCCGCCTGCGATCATCGGAATACTGATGACACGGCTGATCTTTTTGAGCAGATCAATGGACTCGTCATGCTCTTCATCCGAATTGGACAGATCAAACACGATCAGCTCATCTGCGCCTCTCTCACAGTACTGTTTTGCAAGCGCGATGACATCTTCCGAGACAATCGTGCTGTCATCGAACCACTTTACCGCCTTGCCGTGACTGATAAAGATAGACGGGGTTAATCTTTTATAACTCATGTAATGTACTCTCCTTTATAAACTGCCTTTTGTAGACCAGACATCCTTTATTCTCGGCTCTTCCGATACTGCCATGTCAAGCGCTTTCCCGAACGCTTTAAACAGGGCCTCCGCCATATGGTGATTGTTTCCGGCATCCAGGATCTTGAGATGCAGATTCATCGCGGCACTGTATGAAACAGCATAGAAAAATTCACGTACCATCTCTGTATCCATGTCTCCCAGACGCGGCACTGTAAATTCTGCCTGGTAGTTCAGATACGGTCTCCCCGAGAGATCAACGGCTCCGAGAGCCAGCGTCTCATCCATGGGAAGGATAAAATATCCATACCGTTTGATGCCTTTTTTGTCTCCCAGGGCCCGGGCGATCGCCTGCCCGAGCACAATCCCGGTATCTTCAATGGTATGGTGGCTGTCTACATCGACATCGCCTTTTACCGACACCTTGAGATCAAACAGACCGTGTCTCGCGAATCCGTCCAGCATATGGTCAAAAAACGGGATTCCCGTATCGATCTGATTCTCTCCCTGCCCGTCAAGATTAATGCTCAGGGAGATATCCGTTTCCTTAGTCTTCCTCGATACCTGTCCGATTCTTTCTCTCATATTATTTCCACCTCCGAACTCGTGTTTCATCTCTTCTGCTTCATTCCTGGCAAAAGACCTTTTCTTCACAGTTTTCTGCGCACGCGGCAATCATTTTCCATCAAAACGCACGCGTATGGAATTGGCATGTGCAGTGAGATGCTCCGCTTCAGCGAATTTTTCGATGTCCGTATGAATCTCCTCAAGAGCATTCCTGGAATAAGAGATAATGCTGGATTTCTTAATAAAATCATCCACGGAGAGCGGAGAGAAGAACTTCGCCGTTCCATTTGTCGGAAGAACGTGGTTGGGACCTGCAAAATAATCTCCCAGAGGCTCGCTGGAGTACTCTCCTATAAAGATCGCTCCTGCATTGCGGATCTTTGTCATCACCTCAAAGGGATTCGCCGTTACGATTTCCATATGTTCGGACGCAATCTCATTCGCCGCGTCAATAGCATCCTCAAGAGTCTCTGCCACAAGGATATGCCCATAGTTATCCAGAGATTTCTGTATGATCTCTCCGCGGGAAAGCTCTTTGATAAACTCATCTGTCCAGGCAGATACTTTTTCCGCCAGTTCCATACTCGTTGTTACAAGAATCGCACTTGCCATCTCATCATGTTCTGCCTGTGATAACAGATCCGCCGCCACATAGCGGGGATTGGCCGTCTCATCCGCCAGCACCAGAATCTCGCTGGGTCCGGCAATAGAATCGATGCTCACATGTCCGTATACTGCTTTCTTGGCCAGAGCCACATAAATATTTCCCGGTCCTACGATCTTATCTACCTTGGGAATGCTCTCTGTCCCGTAGGCAAGGGCACCGATGGCCTGGGCGCCGCCCACTTTATAGATTCTGTCAGCGCCAGCCTCTCTGGCAGCCACCAGTGTGGTCGGTGTGACCTTTCCGTCTTTTCCCGGCGGCGTCACCATGATGATCGCATCTACTCCGGCCACCTTTGCGGGCATAATATTCATAAGGACAGAGGACGGGTAAGCCGCCTTTCCTCCCGGAACGTATACGCCGACTCTCTGAAGCGCAGTCACTTTCTGCCCAAGGATGGTACCGTCCGGCTTGCTGTCAAACCAGCTGTACTGCATCTGTTTCGCGTGATAAGATTCAATGTTTTTCAGCGCTCTGCGGATGATCCGCAGAAGTTCCTCTCCCACTTCTCTATAGGCTTCCTGAATCTCCTCCTCTGTCACAAGAATATTGGAAGCACTGATTTCCACGCCGTCAAATTTTTTCGTATAGGCGAATACAGCCTCGTCCTTTTTCTCTTTTACATCGTCAAGGATCTGACGGACGCTTTCTTCATATTTTCCGTAGCTGTTGGGACTGCGCTTGAGCAGATCCTCCAGCAGATTCTTTTTTGTACTTTCATTCAGCTTTTCGATTCGCATAGCTTCTAGCCCTCCCTGACCAGTTTTCTCAGGTTATTGATCAGATCCCTGATCCTGTCGTTCTCCATCCTCATGCTGACCGGATTAACGATCATCCGGGCAGACAGCGGACACACTTCTTCCAGAACCACAAGACCGTTCTCCTTTAACGTGGATCCTGTCTCAACGATGTCCACGATTACTTCAGACAGTCCCACGATAGGCGCCAGCTCAATGGAGCCGTTCATCTTGATGATCTCCACAGTCTGATGCTTCTTGTTATAGAAATAATCCTTTGCAATATTTGGATACTTTGTCGCAACCCGGATGAGCTCGTGGTGCTTCAGGCACTCCGCAGCGCTCTCATAGCCGCACACACACATCCGGCATTTGCCGAATCCCAGATCCAGCACCTCATGGACTTTCCTGCCTTCTTCGATAATGGTATCCTTTCCTACAACACCGATATCCGCCGCGCCGTACTCCACATAGGTTGGCACATCCGGGCCTTTCGCGAGGAAAAACTTCAGCTTCATATCTTCGTTTACAAAAATAAGCTTCCGCGAATCCTTGTCCTTCATCTCATCGCAGGTAATCCCAAGCTGTTCCAGCATGTCAAGCGTCCTGCTGGCGAGACGTCCCTTTGTCAGGGCAAATGTCAGATATCTCATAAGTTCCGCTCCTTTATCTCCGCTTCTTCTTTGCATCTATGATCTTCTCTTCGCCTGTACGGAGATTCACCATCTCAATTTTAAAATCATCTCTGAGATACAGCATACTGACAATGCCGCTTCGTTTCCCGTACTTCTCATATTTTTCTCTTGTATCTTCCTGCTCCCGCTTGAGCATCTCGATATTTTTCCCTTTCTCACGAAAGTCCCGCGCAAGGAAAATCGCCCACCTTCTGGTTTCCTCAGTGTAAACGAGAAGATTCCTGTGAGAAGCCTCCACTGAGATTTTCTGGCGGTTCAGAGCATTCATCAACTCATCCACAATAATGGCAAACCCGATGGAAGGAGTGTTTTTCCCAAACTTTTCAAGCAGGTGATCATATCGCCCGCCTCTGACAACGGCATCTCCCGTTCCGTATGTATATGCCCGGAAAATGATCCCGGTATAATATCCGTAGCTTCCCATCATGCTCAGATCAAACGTGACATGATCTTCCGACTTGTAGATCGCAAGCAGGCGGTAGATCTGCTGTAATCTTGCAAGCGCCAGCCTGGCGTCGGCGCTGGGTGCGACCCGCGCGGCCTGTTCCAGAATCTCCGGTCCTCCCGTCAGTTCCGGAAGAGCGCGAAAAGCTTCCTTAATATTTTCCTTTACGCTGCGGTTGTCCAGAATTTCCTCTACTCCGAAATAATTCCTGTTTGAGATCAGTTCACGGACCTCCTCTTTCTCCTCGGCGTCCAGCCCCGTCGCCTCAAGAAGACTCTGAATAAAGTCAATGTGTCCTATATTAACCTGAAATTCTGTAAGTCCGGTCTTTTTCAGCCCGTCCACCACCATGGCGATCATCTCCGCGTCCGCCTCCACAGAATCCAGACCGATCAGCTCTGCCCCCATCTGTGTATTCTCTTTAAGCCTTCCCTGATAGCTGGAATGATTAATAAAGGTATTTCCCACATAACAAAGCCGGATCGGGAAATCCTCCCCCTCAAACAGCGTCGCCGCAGCTCTTGCGACAGAAGGAGTAATATCCGGCCGCAGAGCCAGTATATTTCCATCACGGTCAAAGAAACGATACAGTTCCTTTGTGGATGTGGAACCGATCTCTTTTCGGAACACATCGTCAAATTCAAACGTCGGTGTCTGTATATCCTGATACCCGTACAGATGAAGTACAGATCCAAGCTTCCTCTGCAATGTAAGTTTTGTCTCGCATTCTCTGTTGTAAATGTCCCTTACTCCCTCGGGAGTATGAAGTTTCTGTTCCATATACAGTCCCCCTTCACTTTAGCGTGCTACTACACTAAAAACCTTTTGCTATTATATCGAATTTAGTATCTGTCTGTCAATCCCTGATATCCAAATCCTTCTGAATATAATCCAGATACGGAATAAAGCATCCGTTTTTCAGCTCCATAAACCATCCCGGTTCCAGTTCATCCAGGCGGAAACTCTTTCTTCCGCCCAGGACCGCCCGGTCCCAGAATTTCCTGATCTGTTCATACCGCATGTAATACAGCTCATTTCTCGTACTGTAATAGATCAACAGAAAGGAGATTCCCCCCTGTTCCTCGAATTTCCCCATAAAATCCATCTGATGCTCATGGACATTCTGAAGCGGAAACGTATCTGCGCTGCATTCCTTTGCGTCAAAGCATACCGGTATTCCCTGAACAGCGCCGATATAATCCACGGTGCTGATCTTGTCAAAATATGCCAGAGTAATATGCCGGTGTTCTTTGTCGATGCGCACCGGGGTGATGGGAGTAGGAATTTTCTGTATCAGAGCCAGCCCCAGTTCTCCGTAACGCTCATTGGTACGGTTTACAAGCTCTTCCAGGGTGGAGCCGCGCAAACCTCTTGAATTCCACGTCGCCATCTTACATCACTCCTTTGTCCCTGCATATCCTGAGAAAAAGCTTCGGAACCGGAGCCTGAATCTCTTTTCCCGAAAGTTCCGTCAGTTCTCCGCAGCATTTCGGAAAGCAAAGCCGGAAGGAGTGGAGAAGCTGGGATGACAGTCCGTATTTCTCGCGGAATCGATCGTTGACGGTCCGATCCCCGTATTTATAGTCCCCGATGACAGGATGCCCCTCCGATGCCAGATGCGCCCGGATCTGATGCGTTTTCCCGGTGATCAGATGTACCTCAAGGAGAGTCACATCTCTTTCAGACGCCAGTGCACGGTATTCTGTTTCAATGAAGCTGCCCGGTTCGCTGCTTCTCACGCTTACCCGGTTCGTTTTCTCATCTTTTGTGAGGAATCCACGAATCTTCCGTTCTCCCGTCACCGCTCCCTGTACCAGACAGAGGTAATACTTTCTAACAGTTCGTTCCCGGAACATGGCGCTTAACTCCTGCAGCGCGGCAAGAGTCTTGCCCGCAGCCACAATTCCGCTGGTGTTGCGGTCCAGTCTGTTGCAGACCGCCGGATGAAAAGTACGCAGTTCTTCCGGTGTAATCTGCCCGGAATCGAGAAGGTAAGCGGTCAGATACTCTACAAGAGACTGATCCGAAGGCTTTGCCTTCTGAGAAAGCATCCCAGCCGGCTTGTTAATGAACAGCGTATGCCTGTCTTCATAGAGGATGTCCAGTGCTCTCTTTCTGTATATTCCCTGCTTCTCTGTAAACTTTTCAATCGTCTCGTCGGAGAGGAAGAGCTTCACCACGTCACCCTGTCTCAGCTGTTCACTTCCCTGAGTCTTTTTCCCGTTCAGCACGATATTCTTCTTCCTCATCATTTTATAGAAGAAGCTCTTTGGCGCAAGTCCCATGTATTTTGCAAGAAATTTGTCCAGACGCTGGCCGGACTCATTTTCCCGGATCCTGATCTCTCTCATATTAACTCTTTTCCTGTTCTACATCGATATATTGAGGATGATCCCGCGGATCGCCTCCTCTTTTTCCTTCGTATCTTCTCTCTCCACTGCCGCGATATTATTAAGGCCTTCAATTCTTGCCAGAAAAGGTTTATACTGATTCAGAACTTTTACTGTGAGCCCCGTATACTGATTCTGTGCAAGAATACTGCGTATGTGTTTTGAAAGTTCCTCTGCATTCACCTTCTCATAATGCGTGTATCCGAATATTGTATGTCCGGAGATTACGATACAGTCCACAGGCATAATACTTTCTCTGCTGGTAATCACCATGTCGTAACACACTGTAAGAAGCCCTGTTTTCGACCTGATCTCATCCGCCTTTTTCCTGTCAATGGAGGAATAAGGAAAACGGGTGATCACTCCCACCAGTGCTTTTGCCGCCGGCAGACAACCCAGAATCGCCACCACTGTCAGAATATTTCGCCGTGTGTGCGTCTGACTGTAACCAAGCAGAAAGACAGCCGCTACGATCCCGAAGTATATAATTGTTCTTATAATTTCAATTCTTTTCTTATGATCCAGATAGCCCGGATCACCTTTCTGTACTTTTTTCATTCTGCATTTTTCTCTGCTGCTTATTTTTCAAACCTTAAAATCAGCCCGTGGGGAACTATTCCGGTCACAAAGCGGACTGCTTTCATCGGAAGACCGTAAATTGAAAGCGACCGGCCTGCCCGGCTGTCCTTCAGTGCCTGATGAACGACCACAGGCGCTTTCACCATGGTCAGTTTCTTCCAGGGATTTTTCTGATTCCCGCTGACATTGAAGAATTCGGTATCCACCGGGCCCGGACACACTGCTGTCACCGGAATTTCTCTGCCGGATAATTCAGCGCCGAGTGCCCTGGAAAAGCTCAGCACATAAGATTTTGTCGCGGCATAGACTGCAAAAGAAGGCTGGGGACAGAATGCGGCTGCCGACGCAAGATTAACGATTCTGCTCCCTCTGCTCATGTATGGCAGACACAGAAGCGTCATCCGGGTCAGCGCCCGGCAGTTCAGATCGACCATATCGGTCTGAATACGGAAATTTTCCCTGGCGATTTCAGTCACCGTTCCTGATTTTCCGAATCCCGCACTGTTTATCAGCATTCGGATATCCGGCTTTTCCTCTGTCAGTATCTCGTGGATTCTTCTGTATACTTTTTTCTTCTGCAGATCTCCGTCAATAATCCGAAGAGGGATTCTGCTGATGCCGGAAAGCTCCTCCAGCCGTTCTCTTCGTCTTGCGATCACCCAGATTTCATCAAGGTTCTTATAAAAATATCCAAGCTGAAGGACAAATTCTCTCCCCATACCGGAAGAAGCCCCGGTTACAACTGCAATCCTCATGTCCGATACCTCATTTTATACGATCTCTCACTTTTTTCTGTGGATATTTCTTATGGTCTTCTTTTTCTGCGGACGTTTTCCTTCTGTCCGTCCGCCTTTTCTTTCTTTCCCGCGTATTTCGTTCCGGCTGCCGCGGTTCTCCGCCCCATTTTTGTCTGCGCGCGGGCGGATGAGACATTTCGGCCCATATCCTACAAGATCCATTCTCCCCGCTTTCCTGAGGGCTTCATACACCAGATCATACAGCTTCGGATCCCTGTACTGGATCAATGCCCTCTGCATTGCCTTTTCGTGGGGGTTTCTGGGGACATAAACCGGTTTCATATTTCTCGGGTCAAGTCCCGTATAATACATACAGGTTGACAACGTGGACGGCGTGGGATAAAAATCCTGTACCTGTTCCGGCATATATCCCAGATCTCTGCAGTATTCTGCCAGCTCCACAGCTTCTTTTAAAGTTGATCCGGGATGGGACGACATCAGATAAGGAACCAGATACTGCTTCTTCCCGATCCGGCGGTTCATCTTTTCAAACTGCTGTGTAAATTCTTCGTATACCCGGTGTTCCGGCTTTCCCATGAGGGCCAGTACCGGAGCAGCCACATGTTCCGGCGCGACTTTCAGCTGCCCGCTGACATGATACTCGCACAGCTCTCTGAGAAAATCCTTTTTCTTATCTGCCAGAAGGTAATCAAAACGAATGCCCGAACGTATGAAAACCTTCTTAACTTTCGGAATCTTCCTCAGTTTTTTCAGCAGCTCTACATAATCGGTGTGGTCTGTATCCAGATTGCGGCACGGCGTGGGGAAAAGGCACTGCCGGTTCCGGCATACGCCGTGTTCCATCTGTTTCTTACAGGACGGATGTCTGAAATTCGCCGTAGGTCCTCCCACATCATGGATATATCCTTTAAACTCCTTCTCCTGTGTGATCTGCTCCGCTTCTTTTATCAGAGAATCATGACTTCTCACCTGTACGATTCTTCCCTGGTGGAAGGTCAGTGCACAGAAGCTGCATCCTCCGAAACACCCGCGGCTGCTGGTCAGGCTGAAACGGATCTCGGAAATTGCAGGGACGCCGCCTGCCACTTCGTAAGACGGGTGGTAGGTCCTCATGTAGGGGAGAGCATAGATATCATCCATTTCCGTCTCTGTAAGCGGTTTTGCCGGCGGATTCTGAATGACATACAGGTGGTCCGAATAAGGTTCGGCAAGACGTTTCCCGTTGAACGGATCCGTGTTCAGATACTGCGTATAAAAGCTCTTTGCATACTCCTTTTTATCTTCTTTCAGTGCTTCAAAGGAAGGGAGGATCTCTGCGTCATATATACGGTCAAGAGAACGGACTTTGACAGCCGTTCCGTCAACATACGTCAGTTCTTCGACAGGGATTCCCGCTTCCAGTGCTTCCGCAATCTCAAGTATGGAGCGCTCACCCATACCATAGGAGATAATGTCAGCTCCGGAATCCAGCAGTACAGATCTTTTCAGCCGGTCTGACCAGTAATCATAATGTGCCAGCCGCCGAAGACTTGCTTCGATCCCCCCAAGGATGACCGGTGTCTTCTTATAAGTCTGACGGATCAGATTCCCATAGACAACACATGCATGATCCGGCCTTTTTCCCATTATTCCTCCCGGAGTATAGGCATCCGTTCTGCGCCTCTTTTTTGAAACAGAATAGTGATTTACCATAGAATCCATGTTTCCGGATGTAACCAGAAACGCGAGTCTGGGTTCTCCATATACCGCAACGCTTTCAGGATCTCTCCAGTCCGGCTGTGAAATGATCCCCACACGGTATCCTTTTGATTCCAGCAGTCTGCTTATTATGGCGTGTCCGAAGGAAGGATGATCCACATAGGCGTCTCCGATCACATACACAAAATCAACCTGATCCCATCCCCGCTCTTCCATATCCTGTCTGCACACCGGCAAAAATCTATTTCCCATTCTGTCTGCACCTTTCATAGGTATTGTCTCTTATCTCATAAAAATCGTGGATAAAATAGTCTGCCAGATGCCGCTTCTCTTCCTCGTCGCATCTTGAAAACTCGTCGTCCACAGCACATACTTCCATCCCTGCATTCTTACCGGCACGTATTCCGTTCGGTACATCTTCGAACACCAGACACGCCGACGGTTCGACCCTCAGATCTTCTGCCACTTTCAGATACACATCCGGGGCCGGCTTGCCTGCCGCCACCTCGCAGGAGGTGCGGACCGAGTCAAAATATCCAAAGATGCCCTGAGCTTTCAGCGCCGCTTCCGCCAGGCTCCGGTCATTGCTCGTTGCAATCCCCAGAAGCACTCCTCTCTCATGCATGGCTTTCAGAAAGTCCACGGCCCCGGGTTTCGGAAGAACTCTCGTGGAATAGAGCTCCATGGTCATCTCTTTCCACTCTTCTTTTACCTGATCCACGGTACGATGCAGAGTGCGGAAGGTATCTACAAAGTACTGTGCTGTCTCAGTGTAGCTTTTTCCTTCTATTGCCTTATGAAAATCCGCCGGCTGCTCAAGCCCGTATTTTCCCATGTATATGCGGTCAACCTCCGGCCAGATCCACATGGAATCCACCAGCGAGCCGTCCATGTCAAATATTACTGCTTTCTTTCCTCTCAGCATAATCCGTTTCTTTCTTCCTCCGTCAGTTTTCGGTACTGCCCCGGTTTTAATGTCTCATCCAATACAAGAGAGCCCATGCGAAGACGTTTCAGATAGATTACCTCTTTGCCCAGCGCATGGAACATACGTTTTACCTGATGAAACCTTCCCTCCTGTATGGTGATCTCCGCCTCCGAGACTGTGCCGCTCTTGCGGATGACAAGCCGGGCCGGCAGCGCCGGTCTGTCTTCGCCGATGTCGATCCCATCCGCCAGCCTTTCCACATCCTCGTCGGTCAGATATCCTTCGATTTTTACGTAATACACTTTATCCACATGCTTTTTCGGTGAGAGCAGCCGGTGCGCCAGCTCCCCGTCGTTCGTAATAAGAAGAAGCCCCTCTGTATCCTTGTCCAGACGTCCTACAGGGAACAGGTCTTTTCTCTGCCTTGCTTCAATCAGATCCACCACAGTACAGTCCTTACGATCAAACGTTGCCGAAACCACGCCGGCCGGTTTGTTCAGCATATAATACTCATATTGCTCGTATACAGCCGGAATACCATTATATATAACCTTGTCTTTTTCCGTATCGATTTTCGTCTCCGGTTTTCTTTCCACAGCGCCGTTTACCCGTATATTTCCCTTTACAATCTCTTTCTTTATTTCGCTGCGGGTTCCGTATCCCATATCAGCAAGATATTTGTCCAGTCTGATTCTCACAGTGACTGCCACCGCCATCCCGGGAGATATTTGTTCTTCAGGGTCTGATTTCCCAGTTTTCCGAACCCCAGCGGATATCCGTCCACGCATACGAGATACCAGCCCTTGTCTTTGGGCGCTGCGAGATCCTCAACATCCAGCGTCTCTCCCTTCAGATACCTGACCACACGGACATCTTCGGAGGGCAGATCCAGAATATGCCGATACTCATCTTTCTTCAGATTCATGGCAAGAGCCTGACTGGGTTCGAAGCGTTTCTTCTTGAGCTCTCCCATGAGAAGCCCTGTTCTCAGGAAACGCACGCCTTTCAAATCCGGAACATCTTCCGGCATATAATAGACCCTGTCTCCCCGTATCTGGATCCTCGAAAGATCGAAAGCACGGTCCACTCCCTCCAGAAATTCTTCCAGTTCTTCAGGGATTTTCCCGGCTCTGCCCTTATCTGAGGTCCCCTGCCGCTTTTTAACCTCTCCCTTTTTCAGAAGAGCGATAAAATGTCCTTCTCCTTTCATTCGGTGCGGAAAGATTCGGACCGTTTTTTTCAGGTTCTCATCCTTCTCTCGTGTTACTTCCGGCATGCCTTCAGAGAATCCCTCATATCCTTCCATCTCGCAGATCTCGAATTCCGGATACTGGTCCAGAAGATACTCTATCGTCTGCTCATTCTCAAGCGGAGAAAAGGTACAGGTCGAGTAGAGCATCATTCCCCCGGGCCGCAGCATCTGCGCCGCCTGGGAGACAATGCTCTTCTGGATCCTGGAAAAGAACTCCGGTCCGTGTTCTTCCCATGCGCGCACCATTTTCCGATCTTTACGGAACATTCCTTCTCCGGAACACGGCGCATCGATCAGAATCTTGTCAAAATATTCCCGGAAATAAGGCACCAGTTTTCCCGGTTCTTCACTCAAAACAAGCACATTTCCGATACCGAACAGTTCCAGATTTTTCAGCAGCCCCTTTGCCCGGGAACTGCTCAGATCATTTGCCGCCAATACGCCGGTTCCGCGAAGTTTTGCGCCAAGTTCCGTCGCTTTCCCCCCCGGAGCGGCACACACATCCAGCACCCGGTCGCCGGGATCCACAGGCAGACGGTCCGCAGGCGTCATGGCGCTGGGTTCCTGCAGATAGTACAGACCGGCAAAGTAATACGGGTGCTTTGCCGGCTGTATATTCTCTCCGTCATAATAGAAGCCGTTGCTGATCCACGGCACTCTTTCAAGGGGCCATGGTGCAATCTTCAGAAATTCTTCAACAGATATCTTTGCCGTATTCACCCGCAGTCCGTAATGTCTGCTCTCATCAAAACACTCCGTATATTTTTTATAGTCCTCATCTCCTAAAAGGTTGACCATTTCTTCTTCAAATGCTTTTGGTAGATTCATCATTTTTCCTCCATAGAGGACAGTATATCATGATTTTCTGCCCCGATAAACCCCTTAGCGGAAATTACATTTTATCCGATCATTCTCAACATATTTCAGAACAGGATAAGGATTTACGCTGATCTCCCGTCCGTCCGGGTAAAGATAGATTCCCATATGAAGATGTACCGGGAAGTTTCCCGTCGTTCCTTCTGTTTCGCTGTACCCGGTATCACCCATATATCCCAGCAGATCGCCAGCCTTTACCTGATCGCCTTCCTCAATATCTGAATAAGAATCCAGATGCGCATAATAGAAATACGCTCCTCCCGGCGCTCTGATTCCCAGCCTGTATCCTCCCAGTTCCAGCCAGCCTTTGCTTTCCACAATTCCGTCAGTCATGCTGACTACCGGATAAAGCCCCCGCTTATTGACCGATGCCATGATATCTGTCCCTTCATGTCCCCTGTCCCCGCCATAGCTTCTGCCAAACATCCAGGAATTTTCATAAGTTACAGTCGTATCCAAACGATTGGAAGCCTGCGCGACCGGGAAATATACAGCGTCGTCCCAGACAGCCCTGCAGGCGGACAGATATTTGTTCCATCCCGGCAGAACTGCCCACCTCTCTCTGCGTTCCGCCAGATTATCTGACGAGAGATCGGTCTTCTCTCTCAGGAAATCGCTTTCAAGCCAGAAGATCCCCGCAGTCTCTCCCGGCGAATCGCTCTGCTCAAGCAGCATCATCATATCATCGCTGACAGGCTGACTTCTGAAATCGGCAGAAAAAATAATTTCTTCCGACAGCCTTCCGTCCCTGCTTGAATTTTTCAGTCTCGGAATCCATATCGCCGCGGCAAGCACAAGAAGAAAAAGGAAGAAAAGAATCTGCGAATATTTCGCCTTTCTCAGAGAAATCACCTTTTTCTTTTACTATATGACCGGTTCATAAAAACCATTCCCGTCTCATATATCTGAAATAACACTGTAATATCAAGGAAGGGATCTTTATGAAACATTTTCCGGCGGGGATCGCTGTAACGGCAGTTTTTGCCGCCATGCTTTTTTTCCCGAAAGCGGTTTTTAAAGGAGCAAGCGAAGGGCTCCTGCTGTGGTATCAGATTATTTTTCCGACTTTGTTTCCATTTCTCGTTATAACAAACCTTCTGCTTGCCACAGGAGGGCTGCGCATCATCTCACGAGTATTCGGGCAATTGTCCCGCTTTGTCTTCCGGGTCTCTTCCGGAGGAACTTTTGCAGTGATTTCCGGTTTTCTCTGCGGATATCCGATGGGAGCAAAAATCACCGCAGATCTCCTGAAAGACGGCAGGATTACGCCTCAGGAGGGAAAGTATCTGCTCTCCTTCTGCAATAATACAAGCCCGATCTTTATCATCAATTTTATTGTGTGGAAAACTTTCGGCAAGCGTTCTCTTCTTCTTCCCACACTGTCCATACTGATCCTGGTTCCCGTCCTGCTCAGTTTTATATTTCGGAAATTCTATCTCAACGGGCAGAAATACTTTCCGGAAATTCCAGCCGGCACTGTGTCTGCAGGAAAGACGTTTAATTTTTCAGTATTTGATTCCTGTATGATGAACAGTTTTGAAGCCATAGTAAAAGTAGGCGGATATATCATCCTGTTTTCCGTACTCCTGACACTTCTGCAGGAGATTCCATGGCAGCGAAGTTTCATCTCAGCACTGGCGCCGACACTTGAAGTAACCAATGGAATTCTCCTTTTAAAAAATACTGTATCCGATATAAATATCTGCTATCCTGCCGTAACAGGTCTGACCGCTTTCGGCGGATTCTGTTCCATCGCTCAGACACAGTGCATGCTGTCAGGAACCGATCTCCGGATCTTTCCCTACATCATAGAAAAACTGGCTGCCGCAGCGGCAGCCAGTTTACTGGCAGTACTTTATCTCTATCTCAGTCAGTTAACAGGTTAATCAGCGTCATTCTGTGTGTCATAATCTCCGTCGTCTTCCTCCGGTATATCCAGTTCCGCACGGTTGGAACGCACAGTATCGTAACACTCCTGAAGGGAATTGATCAGCCCGTCATATTTTGTCGTATAACTGTCGAGTGTATGTCCGATAATGCTTTCTGCATTGGCAAGAAGATCGTCTGTATACTGGATCGCGCCGATGCGGATAGTATTCGCGTCCCTTGTAGCGTTGTCGATGATCTCCTGAGCCTGGGCAGTAGCCTGTGTCACGATCTCATTCGCCTGGGCGTACGCCTGCTGCATGATCTCATGTTCGCTGACCAGTTCGGTTGTCTGAACCTGAGCATCCTCAATCATTGCATCCGCTTTTGCTTTCGCGTCGGCAAGAATCGCGTCTCTGTTCGCAATGATTTTCTGATAGCGCTTGATCTCGTCAGGAGTCTTCATACGCAATTCTCTCAGAAGTTCGTCGAGATGCTCCTTATTTACAATGATCTTTGTAGAAGATAACGGCTGAAACTTGCAATCTCTGTCGATATATTCCTCGATCTCTTCAATAATCTGCTCAATACGGCTGCTCATTGGTTACACTCTCCTTTTTGTATTCATCTTTTTCCTAAGTTCTTCTGCTACTGCTTCCGGCACAAACTGTGTTAAATCTCCCCCAAAAGCAGCAATTTCCCGTACTGTGGTAGAACTCAAATAAGAATATTCAATGCTGGTAGTAAGAAACATGGTCTCCACATTGGGGGCCAGTTTATGATTTGTCTGCGACATCTGCAGTTCATATTCGAAGTCCGTGATAGCCCTCAGTCCCCGGATCACGACATCGGCATCCACCCGAGCCGCAAAATCAACCAGAAGGCCGTCAAACGGCTCAATTCTGACATTGTGCAGATCTTTCGTCACTTCCTTTAACATTTTAACACGTTCTTCCACAGAAAACAACGGCATTTTCGCTTTATTGTTCAGCACCCCGACAATTAATTCATCCACGATTTTACAGGATCTTAATATGATATCATAGTGCCCGTATGTAACCGGATCAAAACTTCCGGGATAGACCGCTCTTAACATATTTCTTCCTTTCCTGCTTTTTCTAAAAAAACATGTTTGTTTGTCTTGTAATTTTTTTCTCTGGTAATCACAAAACCTATATTCTCCGCATATGAAAAATCCGTTTCTTTGGATGCCTCCACAATAATGACCGTATCTTCATAGACCAGCTCTGATCCTGACAGATATTCCAGAACGTTCCTTTCCAGGCCGCGGTTGTATGGCGGATCCATGAATATGAAATCAAATACCTTCTCGCCCTCCATCTGATACAGCGCATTCATCACGTCCCGCGTCATAGTCACTGCTTTCGGTTCCAGACGGGTAAATTTTAAATTTTCCTTTATACAGGCCATCGCTTTGGGATTGTTCTCGACAAAGACAGCTTCCTTTGCTCCACGGCTTAAGGCCTCGATTCCGATCCCTCCGCTTCCGCTGAAAAGATCAAGGAACACACAGTCATACATTGCAGGGCCGATCATATTAAACAGAGTCTCCTTGATCCGATCCGTCGTAGGTCTCGTGTCCATTCCCTCCAGCGTCTTCAGCCTGAGTCTCTTCGCACTTCCGGCGATCACTCTCATCAGGCGACACCTCACTTATCTAACTATGCTGAATTTTAGCAGAAAAAAGCACTCAGGTCAATCCCGAGTGCTTTTTCTGCAGCAGACCTTTTTGGATAAGCATAAGAAAGTCTGTTCTGCTTACAGAAGCCGGAGGCATTTATTTGCCGGCCATCTGTTTTTCCTGCTGTTCGATCATTTTCTTGACCATATATCCACCTACAGATCCGTTCTGTTTGGAGGTCAGGTCTCCGTTGTAACCGTCAGATAACGGTACTCCAAGCTCGTTTGCCACCTCGTACTTGAATTTGTCCAGAGCGCCCTTTGCCTCAGGCACTGCTGCTCTGTTCGATGAACGACTTGCCATTTTTGTTTCCTCCTTCTGCATCTCAGTAACTCATAAAGTTACTTTTTCTTTGTTCTGTAACATGACAGTCCGGCCGCATCTGTATGTAATCCGCTGCTTCAATGCAGCCGGTTATCATACATCCGCTTCCGTTCGTTTCTGTTACGATGTTAGTATATGGAGGATATGATCTTTTAAACTGGAAATTCGTAACAGTTCATTTTCATTCTTTTACCTGACTCTTCTGAGAATTTCTGCATTCATCTGTTCTATCCGTTCCCTTTTCGTGTCTGTGCAGGAGCGGTTCCGTAACATGTGTCCTGAAGAACTGGATCAGAGGTCCGTTGCAAAATGCATTGATAAGCGTACCTATTCCTACGATCATCCACAGATTGTTTCCGGCGGCAATACAGAACAGAACCCCGATAATGACACAGGCAACGTCGCTCATCACTCTCGCATACTGAAACTGTATTCTCTTTTTTGAAGTATTTTCAATAATAAGCGCAACGCTGTCATAAGGAGCGATTCCCATCTCCGCAACCATATAAAACGCTACGCCGATCCCCGCAAACAGACATCCGATCAGCAGGGCTCCAATCCTGAGCGGCAGAGTCATATCGATCTTCAGGACATCCAGTGTCACCCAGCAGATAAAATCAGCCCCGTAGCCGACACATACCATATTTACGATAGTTCCGGCTCCGATGCATTTCCTTGCGGTAAAAAATACAACGATCAGGATCACTGCATTCATAATCAGCTGCCAGGTGCCGAAAGACATATGAATAAAGCCACTGATTCCGAGATTCATACATGTAAATGCGTCCACGCCAAATCCGCTCAGACGATAGCATCCCACACAGATGCTGATAAACAGAATTCCGGTCAGCATCATAAGAAATCTTTTGACAAACTGATTTTTCGATGACATATTTTTTCTCTCCTTACTTTTAAATATCAGCTGCTTGAAACCTATTATCATACTATTTTAGGACAGACTCAAGCACACCATGTTCTGAAAATCAGTCAAAATGTTCTATATTTTTCTTCTCATAATGTCGATTCCAGATTCTGGTCTGTCATATATTTTTCAAGAGCTGCAAAAAGCCGTGTATTTTCCGGTTTTTCCATTTTTGAATCTTCCCTTAATATCTCACCGGCCGCCTCTGCCGCCTGCCTCAGGATCAGAGAATCCTGAAATACATCTCCTACTTTAAAATCCATGATTCCGCTCTGCCTGATTCCGAACAGATCTCCCGGTCCCCTCAGCCTCAGATCCTCTCCCGCAATAAAAAAACCATCATTGGAATGATTCAATATGTCCAGCCTTTCTTTTGTCTCATCTGATTTTGACGCAGTCATGAAAATGCAGTAAGACTGGTATTTTCCTCTTCCCACTCTTCCTCTCAGCTGATGGAGCTGTGCAAGTCCGAAGCGCTCCGCATTCTCTATCATGATGACAGTTGCATTCGGGACATCAATTCCCACTTCAACAACGGTAGTCGACACAAGGATCTGTATTTCGTTGTTCCCGAAAGCCTCCATGACTTCATCTTTTTCCTGCTGCTTCATTCTCCCATGGAGACAGCCAACTCTGACAGTATCCCCCATAATCTCGGAAAGCATCTCCGAATAGCCAAGAACATTTTCTGCTTCCATGGCTTCACTCTCTTCCACCATTGGGCAGATCACGTAACACTGTCTTCCTTCCTCTGTCTGCTTTTTCATAAACTGATACGCCTTTTTCCTGTAGCCCGTATCAACCACGCAGTTTTTGATCGGCAGCCGGTTTTTCGGCATCTCATCGATCACCGAAATATCCAGGTCGCCATATAAAATAATTGCAAGTGTTCTGGGAATAGGCGTGGCACTCATCACAAGAATGTGAGGCATGTTTCCTTTGCCCGCCAGAGCCTCTCTCTGCTTTACACCAAACCGGTGCTGTTCATCCGTCACAACCAGTGCCAGATTCCTGTAAACGGCCTTTTCCTGTATGAGCGCATGGGTCCCGATCACGATCGCGGCTTCACCACTCTCTATTCTTCCATAAGCTTCTCTTTTCTGTTTTGCCGTCATGGATCCGGTAAGAAGCTCTGCGCTGATCGGCAGTCCGTACTCTGTGAGCATTCCGGAAATATTCTCAAAATGCTGTCTTGCCAGCACTTCCGTGGGCGCCATCAGAGCTCCCTGATATCCGTTCAGTCCGGCCAGCAAAAGGGCCAGAAACGCTATGACTGTCTTTCCTGAGCCCACATCTCCCTGCACCAGTCTGGACATAACGTATTCTCCCTGCATGTCTTTACGTATCTCATCCCATACCCTTTTCTGAGCCTCTGTCAGCCTGTAAGGCAGTGCTCTCAAGAACCGTTCGATTTCCGGTTTATCACAAAAACAGAAGTTGTTTCTTACACGATTTTCTCTTTCTCTCATTTTCCTGAGCGAGAGAATAAATACAAGGAATTCTTCAAAGACAAATCGTTTTCTTGCCTCCGCAAAATCTTCTTTGTTCTCCGGAAAATGCATTCTGCTCACAGCTTCGCTGTAGGGAGGAAAGTGAAATTTCCGCGTCAGGTATGCAGGAAGAACGTCCTGTCGCTTATCCGCATATGGAAGGGCCTGCCTCACGGCTTTTATGACAGCATTGTTTGTCAGCCCGGCAGTGAGAGCATAAACCGGCTGCACGGAATTTCTCTTGTCTTCATACTTTTCACTGGGGTAGTATATTTCGGGATGTTCCATCACTAGGCCATCCTTCTTTCTGAGTACCCGTCCCCTGAGTGTCAGCGTCCCGCCCTTTCCGAGAGTTGTCCTCAGAAACGGCATGCGGAACCATATGACCTTCAGAGTTCCTGTAAGATCCTTCAGCCAGAGTGTCGTAACCTGCATACTGCGATTTCCGGATACCTGAATTCTGCCGAAGACCGTTCCTGTCACTGTACATGTTCTTCCTTCGCACACTTCTCCTATACATACAGGGTCCTCAAATACTTCATATGTCCGGGGATAATATCTGATCAGATCCCCCACTGTTCTTACTCCGATTCTGTGAAAAAGACGCGTGGTCTTCTCTCCCACACCTTTCAGTTCACTGATTTCTGATCTCTCGTTCATTTTCAATAACTCCCTGATATTCCATTCACAGGCGAAAAATTCGGGACACTCTTCCGGTTGGAAAAGCGTCCCGACATATCTGCTTTATTCGACAGAGATCACATAATAATAGATCGGCTGTCCTCCGGAATGCAGGTCAATATCCACATCCGGATAAATCTCTTCAATCGCAGCCGCAAATTTCTCTGCATCCTCTGCAAGTATATCCTGTCCGTAATACAGGCTGATCAGTTCTGAATCGTCATCCACCATCTGGGCCAGCATGTCCTTGGCCGTCTCCTCAACAGACTGTCCCACAGAAAGAATTCCCTGATCACCGATTCCCATGATATCGCCTTCATGAATTTCCTTGTCGTCTATGTGTGTATCACGCACTGCATATGTCACCTGTCCGGTCTTTACATTCTTGATGCCTTCTTTCATGGCGTCCAGATTGGAATCCACATCAGCTTCGGGCATGTAGCTGATCACAGCAGTGATCCCCTGCGGTACGGTCTTTGTCGGGACAACAAGGATATCCTTGTCTTTTGTGAGCGACTGCGCCTGATTGGCCGCAAGTATGATATTTTTATTATTCGGAAGAATGAAAATATGATCCGCATTCACATTGTCGATTGCCGTCAGCATGTCATCCGTGCTTGGATTCATCGTCTGACCGCCTTCAATGATATAATCAACTCCCAGTTCACGGAAAATCTCATTCATTCCCTCACCGATTGAAACAGAGATGAATCCGACCGGTTTTCTCGGCTCTTTCTTCTTCGGCTTCGCGCTCTCAGTCTGCTGTGCCGCGATCTTCTCTGCATCACGTATCAGCTTTTCCTGATGCTCCTCCCGCATATTATCGATCTTCATCCGAGAAAGCTGTCCGTATGTGAGCGCCTTCTGAATTGCAAGACCCGGATCGTTCGTATGCACATGAACCTTGACCACATCATCATCCGCGACACAGACAATAGAATCTCCGATAGATTCCAGGTAGGCCTTGAACTCTGTCTCATCCTTTTCTGTAAACTCTTTCTCTGTCATAATGATGAATTCCGTACAATAGCCGAACTTTATATCCGCTTCGGCCTGCTGATCCGGCTTTACCATCTTTGCTGCCTGTCCGGCCTCGATTGCGGTATAATCAATCTCTTTTCCCATGAAAGCATCGTACGCTCCGTGGAGGACCTCTACAAGTCCCTGTCCGCCGGAATCGACTACGCCTGCCTCTTTGAGCACGGGAAGCATATCAGGCGTCTGAGCGAGCACTTCCTCGGCACACCGTATCACTTCCGGGATAAACACTTCCAGATCTTCCGTTGTCTCTGCCAGTTCCGCGGCTTTCTGAGCCGCTCCTTTTGCAACAGTAAGTATCGTTCCCTCTTTCGGCTTCATAACCGCCTTATAAGCGGTTGTCGTTGCGCGTTCGCACGCCTTTGCCAGTATATTTACATCAATCTCCTGATAATCTCTGATCTCTTTTGTGAATCCGCGGAGAAGCTGTGAGAGGATTACCCCGGAATTACCTCTTGCTCCTCTCAGAGAACCGGACGAGATTGCCTTTGCCATAGAAGCCATATCAGGTTTCTCCAGAGCGCTCACTTCTTTTGCCGCTGACATGATCGTCAGCGTCATATTTGTTCCTGTATCTCCATCCGGCACAGGAAATACATTCAATTCATTAATGTATTCTTTCTTTGCTTCCAGATTCGCCGCTCCGGCAAGAAACATCTTCTGAAGCATCTCCGTATCTATCGTCTTAACAGCCACGACAAAATCCTCCTTAATCTATCACTCTCACACCTTCAACGAAGATGTTGATCTTATCAACCGTCATGCCGGTAAATTCTTCCACCTTATACTTGACATTACTCATAAGATTGTCAGAGACCGAAAGGATATTCACACCATATGCGACAATGACATGGAAATTCAGAGTAAGGATATTTTCATCAGATATTTCCACCTGGATTCCATGCGTCAGGCTGTCTCTCTTCAGAAGACGAACCAGCCCGTCCTTCATATTGACTGCAGCCATCCCCACAATGCCGAAACATTCGACTGCAACCGACCCTGCGTATTTGGCGATCACTTCAGGGTTGATCGTAATGATTCCAAGATCCGTGCTCATGCTTCCCTTCATCATATATTACCTCCAGTTCTACTAATGGATTTTTCCACAAATAACATGATTATTATACTATCAGTTTGGTATTTTTACAATATGGATTCACTTTTTTTAAAAAATACTTGCAATAGAGAAATCTTTCTGCTAGAATATCATTGTTATGAGTCTAAATGACCAGTTCAGATCGTTAGGAGGTGCAGTCATGGCTAAATGTGCTATTTGCGAAAAGGGTGCTCACTTTGGAAACAATGTAAGCCACTCTCATAGAAAAACACCAAAAATGTGGAAATCAAATGTGAAGTCCGTCAGAGTCAAAACAGAAGGCGGATCCAAGAAAATGTACGTATGTACATCCTGCTTAAAGTCAGGACGCGTGGAGCGTGCATAATCAGTTTGAACCTGAAGCAGAGAATCAGTAAGGAGTCAATACAAGTTTACTTGTAATTGGCTCCTTATTATTTTGCTCCGGAGCAAATACCCGTGAATGAAATGCAGCGCCAGCGAAATCAGACAGAATCTTTAACAGCAGAACAGCCGATATCCGGCGATCAGAAGAAGTACAAGCACGATAACTCCCCAGACAAGATTCGGAAGCAGCATCATTATGAACATTCCGATCGCCATAAAAAACAGCGCAAATCCGATCACTCTTTTCATCATGCCACTTCCGATAATCCAGTTAATTCATTTTATGCTTTTGTATTCGATTTTATGAATTCTCTTCTGAATCCAGTATATCTTTTACCTCTTTTTCAGTCATTCTGTCTTCTTTATCTGTTGTAAACCGATCCACAACATCAGGAATCATGTCAAGAATTTTCGTTATCGTATCCTGATTCTTAATATTGACCAGCTTTGTCCTGCCGTCCTGTATCACGATCACAGCGCTGGGAGAAATCTTTCCCCCCATTCCGCCCATTCCTTTTTCTTTCTTCTCGGCATTGAAAGAACCTGCACCGATTCCGAACGATACATCAACAAGAGGAAGAATTATCGTTCCATTGATATGAATCGCCTCTCCTACCACTGTCTTCGATGTAACAACACTGTCCATTCCCTGAAAGAGTGCCTCCACAGTCGCCTTGAAATTGTTTCCTTCAGCCATTTTAATTTCCTCCTCTTAAAGCTTCCTGTACTATAATTTAAATTTCCGGATATGCCGGTATGTTATTCTTACATTTTTATCTAAAAGAAGATTACATGCCACAATCAGCGTATACATGATCCTGAATTTCCCTTCAACGTATGCATCCCCTTTTAATATCCTTCGCTCAAAATCCGGACTCACGTCGATATACTCACCTATCATCGGATACACCATGCCGATACCGGCAAGTATGTATCCGGTATATTCCGGATTCCGGCAGCCGAACTCCAGGTTTATATGCAACTTATCCGGATTCAGAAATCCGAAAAGTCTCTTTGCTTCTTTCACAACACGGGAAAATGCCTTCCTGTGAATCTCATTTTCAATAAATGCCTTAAGCCTTTCTTTTTTTCTTGCCAGCGTTTTTATTTTATCACAAATCTTTCTGAAAGTATATTTGATCTTATCGGCATATCTCCCGAGCCTCTGAAACATCGTCTTTCTTTCTCCCACGTTTTTCTTCTTTTCTTCCCCGCGGGATGCTGCAGTACTTGTTCTTTCAAAGTTCTTCCTGTCTGTCTCTTTCCGGACACGAGGCTCCGAAACAGAATCCGATCTGTGCGTCTCCGTGTCACTCTTTCTTTCTTTTTCCGGTTTCTTCTGTTCTTTTCCTGATGAAAAGGAGGGGACATTTTCTTCCTTTTCAGAGTCTGTCAGTCCGCCCATGCGCTTCCACGCTGCTCTTATCGTCCACTTCATTCTGCCGTTTTCATAAACAGCCTCTCCGGATATCAGATGAAAAAGCCATTGAAATCTGATTCTGCCGTAAATTGTATCCGCACTGCCCGCGCATGAGCCTTCGGCTCTGTATTTTAAAGGCGCTGCCGAGACTGTCAGAAACAGGAGCAGAAGGACAATCAGAACAGCAAGAAGTATGATTCCTATAATTTTTAAAATCAACAGAAGTATATGTAACATCAGTATTACCGTCCTGTCCTTTCATATTCATCCTGCCGTTCGAGAATATACCGGCGTATGTCCGCATCTCCTGTATTCCTGAATGCATCCGCCGTAATGCGTTCAATCATGTACACGGCATCTGCATATCCGTCTGCGATTCCGACAACGAACAGATCAGCCCCGTCAAAAATATGCTGTTTCAGAAGCATGCTGGAATAAAATTCCAGATTATTCTGCGGTCCCTGGGACAATGTTACAATGTACACTGTCGGCTGCAGAGCATTCCTCTGTAATTTTTCCATTATCTTCTTCTTTTTATTCACCCAGCTGTCGCTGATATATAGATCACAGTAAAACTTTATGCGCATACTCAGCCGTCTCCGTCAGTTATAATATGAATCCAGAATCTGCTTTGCTATCGATACTGCTTTTCCGCTCGCACTTCCGTCCGACCCTTCGGTAATCACGCTGATCACCAGCTCGGGATCATCCACATTTGTGAATCCCATGAACCATGAATGTGTCTTTTCTCCGTCCGACATACTGTACTCTGCAGTACCTGTCTTGCCGGCCGCAGTGTAAGACGCGCCGCTTAAGACGGATCCGGTTCCTTCCTCAACAACCGCTGTCATATATTCCTTCAGCTGTTCTGCCTCATCGCTTGTCATGAGACGCCGGTAGCTCTTCGGTACGTTTCTTCTGATCTCTGTTCCGGTATAATTCGTCACACTATCTACAAGATAAGGTTCCATCAGTGTTCCGCCGTTCGCTATAGCCTGAGTGATCAGTGCCATATGATAAGGACTGACTGTGGTCTTCCCCTGTCCCATAGCTGTCATCATGATCTCGGCCTCGCCGGAATCGGAGGTCAGGGCAAAGGAACTCTTCGTATACCCGAGCACCGACGGCAGGCTGCTGTTAAACAGCAGGTCTTCCGCAGTATTTCTGTATTCATCGATATCGAGCATTGTACCGATGTTTGCAAAAGATGCATTGCAGGAATTTGCTATGGAGGCCTTCAGATCCTCATAACCGTGTACTGTACCGTTGAAACAGTGGATTGTCGTGTCTCCCGTCGTAATCTCACCCACGCAGTCATAACTGTAGTCCTGGTAATTACTGTTCTGCCGCATAAAAGCAAGCGTCGTCACGATCTTGAACGTAGATCCGGGAGCGTAGGATCCCTGAGTCGCTCTGTTGAGCAGAGGACTGTTCTCCTCGTCCGAGTTCAGACTTGACCAGTCGCTGTAGACCGTATTCGGATCATAATCCGGCTTGGAAACCATCGAAAGTATTTTCCCGGTATCCGCTTCCATCACGACGACAGCTCCTCTGTTGTCTCCCAGCGCATCATATGACGCCTGCTGAAGATCCGCATCCAGAGTCGTAACAACAGTATCTCCTCTGTTCTTTGAGTCGCTGAATTCATTCTGCAGCTTTTCAAGGAAAAACGCATTGGATGTCAGCAGCTCAAAATTCTCCACAGATTCCAGGCCGGTATTTCCCAGCTCCGGATCGCTGTATCCGATCACATGGGCGAACACATTTCCATAAGGGTAGCTTCTCGTCTCAGTGCCGTCCTCTGCGACATCTGTAGTTGCAAGAACATTCCCGCTGCGGTCTACGATATCGCCTCTGATAACACTCTCTGCGAAGGCATCCTGTCTCTGATTGTAGGGACTGTTCACAACGCTCTGCGCTCTGACCACGGTAAAGTATACAATATAGGCGATCAGCGCGATAAAAAGGATGACAAAGAAATACGTTACCCTAGCGAACTCTTTGTTTCTTGCGCGTTCTCTGTTTTGGGACTTCTTCGAACCTCGGCCCTGTTTTCGCCGTGTTCCTTCTGTTCGTCTTTCTCGGCTCATCTCTCAACTCTCTTTCTTTTTTTCTTTCAATCTGTTCTTCCTCATCTTCCCGGATGATATACAGGCCCTGAATGATCCCGAACATGATCATCGTACTCAGCATGGAACTTCCTCCGTAACTCACAAGAGGAAGCGTCACTCCGGTTGACGGTATGAATTTTGTCACGCCTCCGATCTGAAGGAACACCTGGAAGATATAACATGTACCTAACCCCAGTGCGACCAGCTTATAGAACGGATCGCGCAGTTCCATTGCAATGTTGAGAAACATCACATAGCAGCTCACGCAGATAAGAATAAGACAGAGCGCATAGATCACGCCCATTTCTTCCGTGATGGCTGAAAAAATAAAATCTGTCTCAGCAACCGGTATCGTATCCGGCTGGCCGAGAAACAGCCCGGTTCCGAACCAGCTTCCGGTTCCGATTGCGAACAGCGACTGTGCCAGCTGATAACCGCCTCCGCTGTATGTCGCGAAAGGATCCTGCCATGCCTGTACTCTTACCTTGATGTGCGAAAACAGCTGATAACCGGCGATTGACGCCAGCACTCCGGCTCCAATACCTGCAAGAGCATACAGCGGCTGTCTTGTTGCGACATACAGCATGATAAGATATACAATAAAAAAGATCAAAGCCGCTCCCAGGTCCGTGGACAGAACCAGAATGAGGACATGTGCAGCAGCAATGGCCGTTGTGACGACCACATTTTTAAATTCTGTTGACTTCTTAAGGCTCGACGCAACAAAAAATACAAACAGGATTTTTACAAATTCAGAGGGCTGTATGCTGACGGGACCCAGGTCAAAACTCAGCTTTGCCCCTCCTGAGGACACTGCGAAAACGGCTACAACCAGAAGTGCAGCTCCTCCTACCCCTGCATAGATATATGTCCAGTTTTCCAGAAATTTAAGCTTCCGTATTATAACCGGTACAGTGAGTCCGAAGATAATGCCCAGCACGACAAAAACAAGCTGACGCACCGCGCTGCCGTAAGGCGACGCATTGTCATAGGAAAGCCTTGTGATCATTATCATGCCCGCATTGATCAGCATACACATATTATTGACAACGAGTCTTGAAACATTCGGATAGATCAGGTTATACAGAAGGATCACAGCCAGAAGTGTCACGGCCAGTGCCGCATATATAAACAGTATCCGGATATCTTCTGTCGACAGATACATCACTCCGAATGCCGCAAACTGCAGAAGGAACATCAATACGTTCTGCCGTATGAGCACCCTGTGTTCCTCATCTTCATAATTTCTCGTAAAAATAGAGAAGCATGAAAATGTATAGGCTGCCATCAGAATAATGATGATATATTTTGAAATTTGAGTAACTATATTGACCACTTTTTCACCTGCCTTATATGATACCTCTTTTGAAATGTCCCTGCGTGTATTCGAACTCCGGAACGTTCAGTCTCTCCCCGCTATAGAGAACAGCATGCATGAGTTCAAGCATTTTTCCTGTCCGGGCGCCGCTTTCTGTACTGAACTGCATTCTCAGTCCCGCAGGAGACAGACTTTTTATTTTTTCCCTCTGCATACCGAGGAACAGCGGCTCGGAATTATAGATGACATTATAACAGAATGCACAGCACTGCTCCGAGATAAAATCTTTCCGGTATCTGTCAGTCATGACTGTTGTCCCGGGACATCTGTTGCACCCGGATGCTGTTTTCCTGATGCACTGCGCTGATATCATGACCGGAACATACCCGTATACAATCAGCTCGCTTTCATGAATCCCCAGCGTGCCAAGTTCTGCCTCGTTGAGCTCCAAAGGCGCTGTAAAGCCCGTCACCCCCTGCCGGTTCCAGAAGTTCTTCGCACACCGGTTAAACACATATAGATTATGGTCTAAGATCACCGTTTTGTCAAATTGCAGTTCGTTAAGGAACTGAAAAGTCTCGTAATTCCGTATAAGGAATCCATCCATAGGGAATTCCGCAAATGCATCCGCGCCGGCTTTTAAGTACCTTTCAGCCGGTTCTCTGAATATATGAGGAAGAGCCGGTATGATCTCCACACCTGATCTTTTCAGTTCTTTCAGATCTGTCCGTATCGCCTCATCGTGAAAAAAATCCCCGCTCATCCGGCAATCCGGATATATACGCCTTATCCTGTGTTCCGGATGAGCCGCCATGTATTTTTCTGTTTCTTCCAGCTGTTCTCCCGTTGATACAAGCACAGCCAGATCTGGTATATTCGCTTTCCGCGCTTTTTCCTGACAGTCTCCTTCCGCGTAATACACATTGTACACGGGGCCTCTTTCCTCTGACGGAGACATCCGACTGTTCTTCTCGAAAACAGCTTCCTGAAGCCCCAAAAGAGCAGACCTTCGCAGAGCCTTCAGCTGCTGTACCGGAAGAAATATATTTTTATCAGCCCGAATTTCAAGAGAGTCAAAGCAAAATTCTGAATTTCCTGTTTTCCTGATCTGCTTTTCCGCCTCATCAGCTGTCAGCGGTCTCTGCCTGGCCTCTTCCACTGTGCTTTCCGTCTTTGCTGTAAAAATAATGTCTCTGCATTTCACAGTAAGAACAGCAGGTTTCCCCTTCATGAGTTCAAGCTCTCCGGAGATTTTTTCCTGTTTATCTTTTCTGATATATTTATTCCGGATCAACTCGATAAGCTGTTCATTTCTTATTCTCGGGAATACAGTCCCTTTTCGGAATGTAACTCCCCGGGGGACGAGGAATGACAGGCTCTGTCCTTCCTGCACCGGATTTCCGAGCGTATAGTTTGCCTTTCCGCCGGCGGTTTCCAGGACATCCCCTCTGTTCAGCCCGGTCAGAGCCGTTCCCCTTATCTCACGCCCCCGCTGTGATGTCATCTTCACAGCCGGGACTCCTCCGTGGTTGGGCCTGTCCAGGGAAAGCATGCCCCGTCCGTTATGCTGTTTATAATAACCCGTGTGTGATCCGCCCCGGTTATAAAGATCCATCAGTATCTCCCTGTCTTTCGGATCCACCTTGAATCCTCTGCCTCCGAAGCGCAGATACAGATCTGTGTATTTCCTGTACATGGCAGTTACAGCCGCCACATACTCAGGACTCTTCATCCTTCCCTCAATTTTGAATGAATCGATTCCCGCCTCTATCATCTCCGGAATGAGTTCCAGAGTACAGATATCTTTCAGACTCAGAAAATATTTCTTTTCCCCGTTTACAGTATAAGGAAGTCTGCAGGGCTGTGCACACTGTCCGCGGTTCCCGCTTCTGCCTCCGATCATGCTGCTCATAAGACACTGTCCTGAATAACAGTAGCACAGTGCCCCGTGTACAAAGCATTCAATCTCCAGATCCGTTTCTTTCCGAATTCTCAGGATCTCGTCGATCGAAAGCTCCCTAGCCGGAACCACTCTCTTCGCCCCCTGTTCTTCCAGAAAACGCGCGCCATACGGGCCGGTGATCGTCATCTGAGTACTTGCATGGATATCCATTCCGGGGAAACATCTTCTCACAAAATCAAATACACCTGTGTCCTGCACTATAACAGCGTCAAGTCCCGCTGTGTAAAGCGGTTCCAGGTAATCATACAGTTCCGCAGTCTCATCTTCTTTCAGAAGAGTGTTTACCGTCAAATAGAATCTGCATCCATGAAGATGCGCTTCCCCGATGGACCGCACCAGCTGTTCCGCCGTGAAATTATCGGCATATGCCCTTGCTCCGAACCGGGGGCCGCCGGCATAGACAGCATCTGCCCCGGCGTTCAGCGCCGCCCTGAAGCATTCATAGGATCCTGCAGGTGACAGGATCTCTACTGTTCTGCATTGCTTATCATTGTTCATATTTCTGTTTATTCCTGTCTTTATATCGCTTTTTTAATGAAATAGGCTGTCGTTTCTGACAGCCTATCTTTACCTTCTACGGTTTTTCATCTCTGTTTCCAGCTTCACGATCTGCATCTGGAGATCATTGTTCTCCTCTTTTATCTTCGCCAGCTCCTTCTCCGCATTCTCAAGTTTGATCTGGGCGGAAATCAGCTCATGCTTCAGATCATACATCTCTTTGTCTTTCATCTCAATATCATTCTCGAGGGAGTCTCCCTGCTTCTTCGCCTTAAAATAGTCATCTGCAATGTTCAGGGCAAGAAGGACATTTCTTGTGTCCGCGCTCTGCTTCCTGTACCCTTCGCTGTTCGCACACTCTGTTATCTTATGGTTCAGATAGGAAGATACTTTCTGCAGATATTCTTCTCCTTCAAATCCGCTGAGAGTATAAACCTTTCCCCCGATTAATACTTCCGTAAAATGTTTTGCCGAACTCATAGCATCCTCCTCGCGTTTCTTAAAAGCTATTATAAACTATTTACCGGTAAAAACCAACTGTTTTTTAGGCAATCCGGCCGTATATCCGGGTTTCCCGCTCTTCTTCAAACCGGGATTCATGTATTTCGGAGAGGAGAAGGGATTTCAAGATGGCCGTATGCCCGTTCAGTTACCACCCGCCCCCTTGGAGTTCTCTGAATGAATCCATTCTGAAGCAGATAGGGCTCATAAACATCCTCCAGGGTTCCCGCATCTTCAGATATGGCTGCCGCAAGAGTATCCAGACCAACGGGACCTCCCTGAAACTTTTCGATCATGGTCAGCAGTATCATCCTGTCATTGTGGTCCAGTCCGTACTTGTCCACATCCAGCAGATCCAGCGCGTAATCTGCCACCTTCCTGGTAATCTTCCCGTCGTATTTTACCTGGGCAAAGTCTCTGACCCGTTTCAGCAGACGGTTTGCCAGACGTGGAGTTCCGCGGGAACGCCTTGCCAGCTCCAGCGCCCCTTCTTCTTCAATCTCCACATCGAGCACCCTGGCAGAACGAAGAATAATCGTCTTAAGTTCCTCATTCGTGTAGAACTCCAGTCGGTTGATCACCCCGAATCTGTCCCGCAGCGGAGCCGTCAGCATCCCCACCCGGGTAGTGGCTCCCACCAGAGTGAATTTGGGAAGATTCAGGCGGATCGATCTTGCGCTGGAGCCTTTTCCGATCATAATGTCAATCGCATAATCCTCCATGGCAGGATAGAGAACTTCTTCCACCTGTCGGTTCAGCCGATGTATCTCATCCACAAAAAGCACATCGTTCTCCTGAAGGCTGTTAAGAATCGCGGCGATTTCTCCCGGTTTTTCAATCGCCGGACCGGAGGTCACTTTCAGGTTCACGCCCAATTCATTTGCAATGATCCCGGCCAGGGTTGTCTTCCCCAGTCCCGGAGGTCCGTAGAACAGAACATGATCCAGAGCTTCTCCGCGCGCCTTTGCCGCCTCGATATATATTTTCAGCGTCTCTTTCGCCTTTTCCTGTCCTACGTAGTCCTCCAGATACTGCGGGCGAAGCTGTCCTTCGATCTTAATGTCTTCTTCCAGGTTCTCTGTTGTTATAATTCGTTTTCCCACCTTGTTCACCTTTCGCCGTCCTTATTCTCGTATAATCTAAAAAAGATATTTCAGGGCCTCTTTCAGAATATCTTCTACTGTCTCACACTCCGGGGAAGTCTTCTTGACGGCCCGCATGCTTTCAGCGCTGCCGTATCCCAAAGCCACAAGCGCCTGAACGGCTTCAGCCTGCATCCCGCTCTCCGATGCTCCGGGCGCCGCTTTCTCCATCTCGCCTCCATGTGCCGCGTGTTCCAGGACATCCTCGATCTTCATCTTATCTTTCAGCTCCAATATAAGCTTCTCTGCCGTCTTCTTTCCGATTCCGGGCGCCGCCGATATTGCCTTCACATCACCTGACATTACGGCAAACCGCAGTTCGTCCGGCGACAGGCAGGAAAGAATATTGAGTCCTCCCTTCGGACCGATTCCGCTCACTCCGATCACCAGCCTGAACACTTCCAGATCCTCCCTGGTCAGGAAACCGAACAGCTGCATTGCGTCTTCTTTGACATTGAGATATGTATAGATCTTCACTTCGTTTCCGGGCTGAGGCAGCATGCTCAGAGTCTGTCCTGACATACAGACGCCGTACCCGACTCCACCCACATCTATAATCGCTTTATCTGCTTCCACAGCGGCAAGCTCTCCGCGTACATATGATATCATTTTCTTCTTTCTCCTGTTAAATCTATCTGCCGGATTCTTTTCAGAACTTCTCCTGAAATGATGCCGATCAGCAGTCCGGTTATGACTCCTGCAATCAGCAGCACCGGAAGGTAATATCCCACCTGATACGTCTCCACCACGATCATGGCAACAAGGAGCTGTCCCACATTATGGCTTACACCTCCCGCAACACTTACCCCGGCCACACCGAAACTCCCCGTTCTTTTCAGTCCGGCCATAACGGCAAGACTGAGCACGCCCCCGGCCAGACTGTAGAGGATGCTGAACATATTGCCGAAAATAAAACCTGCCAGCACGATCCTGACTACAGACAGGAGCAATGCCTCTTTCCAGTCTGTCTTGTAGAGCATGACTACAATGATAAGATTCGCCAGTCCCAGCTTCGCTCCGGGGATTCCAAAGCTGACCGGAATCAGCATCTCCACATAACTTAAAATCAGTGCCAGCGCCGTAAACACGCCGAAATATGCCGCTCTGTTCTTCAATTCTTCTCCTCTCCCCGCAGCCGACTGCCGTTTTCTTCCCCGGATATCCTCACTGAACTATTCCGTCCAGTTCTGCTTCTTCTCCGTCTGTCACCGAGATGACAACCTGATTCGGAAGGCATATAATACTCTCCCCTTCCCGGGATACAGCCCTGTGATTCACGCAGATCTGATCCGGGCAGTCAGCCCATTCCATCTCTGCGGTTCCGTTTTCTATGACAAGGCGGTTCGTACCGTCGATATCTACAGTCTGATCCTCTGCCAGACTGTATGTTCCGAATATTTCCCCGTCTACAGTTACCGACACCTTTCCGGCGCCGCTGTCACTTCTCACAAACTGAAACAGAAGAATCGCAACAGCAGCCAGTAAAATACATGCAGCAAGGATCCAGTCATTTTTTTTCATACCGATACCCCTTTTGTTCAATATCATAGCACACAGCCCCCCAGAATGCAACCAAACGTTCGATTGTACATTCTGCACAAAACCGTTATAATAGCGTCATGATGTCAAAGTATAATAAATATGCTGCCCTTCCGGCGGCAGAATGGAGAATTTTATGAATCTGAAAAAATGTGCCGCATTCCTCATGACGGCTTTTCTCAGTGTATCACTCTGTGGATGCTCTTCTCCTCCTCAGAATGAGTCCGTCAGTATAACCGGAATATATTTTGATACTGTAGTGACAATTGAAGCCTGGGGCGCTGAAAAAGAAGTCCTGGACCATTGCGGGGAGCTTTGCGAATATTATGAGCACTTATTCAGCCGGACTCTTCCTGACAGTGAAGTGTCTGAAATCAACCGTTCCGGAGGACGTCCCGTCACTGTATCTGAAGAGACGGCAGACCTGATCCGCACAGGGCTGAAATACGGCAGTATTTCAAACGGATATTTTGATATAACGATCGCTTCCGCAAGTGAATTGTGGAACTTTACAGATAACGATGAAAAATTGCTTCCGGATCCGGATGCTCTTTCCGAGGCCGTTACTCACATTGATTATCGTAACGTCCGAGTCGAGGGAAATACTGTTACTCTGGCCGATCCGGAAGCGAAGATCGATCTGGGCGGCATCGCAAAAGGATACATTGCGGACCGGCTGAAAGAATATCTGGTCAGCCAGGACGTAGAACACGCTTTGATCAACCTGGGCGGAAATATGCTCGCGGTAGGGAGCAGATATGATGGGACCCCGTTCCGCATCGGACTGCAGAAACCGTTTGAATCCGACGGCACGGCACTTGCAGTTATGGATGTAACAGACCAGTCTGTTGTTACTTCCGGAAATTATGAGCGATATTTTGAGAAAGACGGAATCATCTACCACCACATTCTGGATCCCCGGACCGGTTATCCCATCCAGAACGAGCTCCTTCAGGTAACGATTCTGTCCGACGGCTCCGTGGATGGAGATGCCCTCAGCACGACGTGTTATGCACTTGGTCTCACCGAAGGCATGGAACTGATCCGCAGTCTGGACGGAGCGGAGGCAGTCTTTGTCACAAGCGATTATGAACTCCACGTATCCAGTGACAGTCTTCCTATATCTCAGTAACTCTCTAATACCGAAGGCTCCTCCTTCTTTTCAGAGGAATCCGGACACAAATGGAGCGCATCCGGCGGAATAATTTCCGTACCGAATGCGCTCTTCCTCATATGCGGAATTAAATCCTGATGATTTTTCTCGGACATTTCTCTGCGCATAAACCACAGTTTGTACACTTATCGGCGTCAATATGCGCCAGAAAGTTATTCACAGTGATAGCTCCTGCTTCACAGCTTTTTTCACATAAACGGCAGCCTATACACCCAACCTCACATACTGACATAAGGGCTTTTCCTTTTTCATTCGAATTACACTGTACAAATGTCTGCTGTTTGTAGGGAATCAGCTCAATCAGATGCTTCGGACATGCTGCGACACATTTCCCGCAGGCCTTGCACGCTTCTTTATCAACCACCGCGATTCCGTCCACAATATGTATTGCATCAAACGGACATGCCTTCACACAGGATCCGTACCCGAGGCATCCGAAGGAACACCCCTTCGCTCCGCCGTCCTGCATCTGGCTTGCCATGACACAGTCCCTGATGCCAAAGTATTCATATTCATTCTTTGCTTTCTCACAGGTTCCCCCGCATTTTACAAATGCGACTTTTCTTTCCTGCGCGCCGGCGTCCACTCCCATGATCTTTCCGATTTTTTCCGCGACAGGTGCTCCGCCCACCGGGCATCCGCTCACTTCCGCATCACCGGCGACAATCGCAGCCGCAAGACCGGAACATCCCGCATATCCGCAGCCGCCGCAGTTATTTCCCGGAAGCACTTCCAGAATAGCTTCCTCTCTCTCATCAACCTCAACGGCAAACTTCTTTCCCGCGATTCCAAGGAAGACACCGATAAATAAACCCGTACCGCCGACAACAACGGCAGCAATTATAATTCCAGCTATATCCATATCTTCAGCCCTCCTATATCAGTCCCGAAAATCCGAAGAACGCGATCGCCATCAGACCGGCTGTCACAAGTACGATCGGTGTTCCCTGAAATGATTCTGTAATATCATTGTGTTCGATCTTCTCACGGATTCCTGCCATCAGTACGATAGATACAAGGAATCCTGCCGCGGTCGCAAAACCGTTTACAACTCCGGTAAGAATGTCATATCCCTCCTGGACATTTGTCAGAGCAACGCCGAGCACCGCGCAGTTTGTCGTGATCAGAGGAAGATAAACGCCCAGCGCATTGTAGAGCGAAGGCATGGATTTCTTCAGGACCATCTCCACAAACTGAACCAGCGCGGCAATTACAAGGATGAATACGATCGTATTCAGATACTCCAGCTCGCCGCCCATAATATTCGGATTTCCAAGTATGAATTTATAGATCAGCCCCGTTACAAAGGACGCAATCGTTATGACAAACACCACGGCGCTTCCCATTCCTGCAGCTGTCTTCACATTCTTGGACACTCCCAGGAACGGACAGATCCCGAGGAACTGACTGAGCACGACATTGTTCACAAATGCGGAGCCGACCGCGATCAACAATAGATTCTGTATTTGTTCTCCCATATCGTTCCCCTCCTATTCTTTATCCTTTTTATCCGTTTCGGACGTCAGCATATGCCCGCCGCAGGCCGCGCGGTTCCCGCATGCTGCACATCCCGCGCCGCACCCTGCCGCCTCGGGAACCTTTTTCCCTTTTCTGGCCAGATTATTTTTAATTTTGTTCTGAAGTGCGACCAGACAGGCCAGCACGAAGAAAGCTCCGGGCGCAAGGATAAAGATGGTAACCGGAACATAAGAATCCGGAAGCACCTGATGACCGAAAATCATTCCGGAACCGATAAGCTCACGTACGATACCGATGCAGGTAAGACCCACGGTAAATCCAAGCCCCATTCCCAGTCCGTCAAAGACAGACGGAAGCACAGGATTTTTCGAAGCGTAACTTTCTGCTCTTCCGAGAATAATACAGTTTACAACAATCAGTGGAATGTAGAGTCCCAGAGAATCATAGAGTCCGGGGACAAACCCTTCCAGAAGGAAGTCCACAATGGTCACAAAAGAAGCTACAACTACAATAAAGGCCGGCATTCTGACTGAGTCCGGGATGATCTTTCTCAGCATGGAGATCAGCATATTGGACATTACAAGCACAGCCGTGGTGGAGAGGCCCATACCGATTCCGTTAGTTGCGGAAGTTGTGACCGCAAGCGTCGGACACATACCGAGCATCAGAACAAATGTAGGGTTCTCTTTAACAAGGCCGTTGAATATTCTCTCTGTACACTTATTCATTGACACCGCCTCCTAACTCATTCTGAAAATATACCAGCGCAGAATCCACCGCATTTGTTACAGCGTTGGTCGTAATTGTAGCGCCGCTGATGGCATCAATCTTGTCATCGCCGCTCTCACCGGATTTTGTATAAGAAAAGCGCTCTACCTTTTTATCTTTGAACTGGTCCTTAAAGTCGGCTTCATCTGCCTTCATTCCAAGACCAGCCGTCTCGCTGATGGAGAGCATCTCGATCCCTTTTACGGTACCGTCATCTGCAATACCGACAGAAATCTCAAGGTCACCGTCATATGCTTCATGAGACATCACGTTAATGACATATCCCACAGTCTCACCATTTTCATCAACACCCTCGGCCACCTCTGTAATCTCATCAGACGCATAACCATTCTCCTGAAGCAGGGCCAGTGCATCTGAAGCATCAAAGTCTTCCATTGTCTCAAAAGAAGAGGCTTCTGCCAGCACCGAACGGTATGCTTCCTGCTTTGTATTCTCCTGTGCAGCCGCAATAGGCTCCTTTGTAATGTCATAGACAACTCCGAGAAGAAGCCCTGAAACCACAGTGATAGATGTAAGAATCAGTGTATTCTTTACAATATTGTTCATTACTTCTCTCCTCCTTTGCCAAATGGTTTCGGAAGAGTAACCTTCTCGATCAGAGGAACCAGAAGATTACTGATGATAATTGCATAGGACACGCCTTCCGCAGAACCGCCGAAGAGACGGAAGAGTCCTGTGAGAAGTCCTATGCAGACACCGTACACGATCCTTCCTTTTGTCGTGATCGGCGACGTCACATAATCTGTTGCCATAAACCATGCTCCAAGCATCAGTCCGCCTCCGCACAGATGGGCGGTAATGTATTGTGCGTCCAGTCCATGCCCGCCGAAAATTGTAATGAATACGACAAAAGAAATCAGATAAGATGCCGGGATCGTCAGATCGATCACACCCATCAGAAGCAGGAACATTGCGCCGATCATGATGGCTACAACAGAAGTCTCTCCGATCGTTCCGCGGATGTTGCCGATCAGCATATCCATGGTGTTCACTGCTTCGCCCGCTTTTAATTCTGCCAGAGGTGTCGCTCCTGTCACTCCATCATACACAAAGTACGTCATATCACTTGTAAATGATATCAGAAGGAAGCATCTTGCAGCCAGAGCCGGATTCATAAAATTCTGGCCCAGACCTCCGAAAAGCTGTTTTACTACTACAATCGCAAAAACAGCTCCCAGCACACCCATCCACCACGGCAGTGTGGGCGGAAGATTCAGTGCAAGCAGAAGTCCTGTTACGACCGCGCTGAAATCATTGATCGTAATCGGTTTATGCATCAGTTTTTCATATATGTATTCAGCCAGCACCGCGGAAGCCGTTGTCACAACCACAAGGATCCAGGCATTCTCATGTCGAAAATTCCAGATTCCGAAGATGGTTGCCGGAAGGAGGGCGATGACCACCATAAGCATGATATTGCTGCTTTTTATCCTGTCCCGGATATGCGGCGAAGCTGATACTTTGTAATTCTCATTCACTTTTCAGTCACCTCTCTTATTTTTTCCTTTTATTCGCAAGTGCGATCTTTCTCATTCCTCCGATTGCCTGTTTCAGCTGACGTTTTGCAGGACAGACATAACTGCAGGATCCGCACTCCACACATTCCAGACCGTTCATTGCTATAAACGACGCCTCATCCTGTCGGTTCGCATAATCGGCCAGTCTGGACGGAATAATTCTGCTTGGGCAGACTTCGACGCATCTTCCGCAGTTGATGCACGCAGTTTCCGGATTCTTTGACACTGCGTCTTCTTTAAATGCGAGGATGGATGAAGAAGTCTTGGTAACCGGCGCGTCCAGTGTCACCATGGCAAATCCCATCATCGGTCCGCCTGAAATCAGTTTTTCCGGCTCTGCCTTGAATCCCCCGGCGGCTTCGATCAGATCTCTGTGGTTCGTCCCGAGAAGCACCCGGAAGTTGCCGGGAGATTCTACTGCGTCTCCGCTCACTGTGACGACACGCTCTGTAAGCGGTCTGCCATTGACAACCGCATTGTGAATGCCGATCAAAGTTTCCACATTATCTACGATACAGCCCGCATCTGCGGGAAGCATGGATGAATTGATGGCCCGTTTTGTCACCGCATAGATGAGCTGGCGCTCGGCTCCCTGCGGATACTTGGTCATTAAAGCCTTCACGTCCATCCCCGGTTCATTCGCCACGGCCTGATTCAGCTTTTCAATACAGTCTTTTTTATTATCCTCCACAGCAAAGATTCCCTTTGCGTTCGGAAACAGGGAAAGAACCACCCGCATACCGCTCACCAGTTCTTCCGTATTTTCCAGCATTCTTCTGTAGTCTGCCGTAATATATGGCTCACACTCAGCACAGTTGGCAATGATATATTCGATCTTATCCGGATCCTTCGGCGAGAGCTTTACTCTTGTCGGGAATCCCGCACCGCCCATACCTACGATCCCGGCATCTGCGATCTTATCCAGTATCTCTTCCCTGCTCATCTCGCTGAGCGGTTTCACCGGATCGTACTCCACTTCATTGTACTCACCGTCATTTTCAATCACGATACACTCTACTTTTGTGCCTGCCGGATTGAATCTCTGCTCCAGCCCTTTTACAGCCCCGGATACAGAAGAATAGACCGGAGCAGAAACAAATCCTCCCGCACTGGCGATCATCTGTCCCTTCAGGACATGGTCTCCTTTTTTCACCACAGGATTGGCCGGAGCCCCTATATGCTGAGAGAGCGGATAAACCATGTCTCCTTTCGGCAAAAGAGGTTTAACTGCCTGGTCTTTCGAAAAACGTTTGCCATCATCCGGATGGATACCGCCTTTGAATGTCAAAAGTCCCATTTTACTCTTCCTTTCTTTACGTAGTGATTTTTACCACAGCAAAAACCATACTTATTTTCGCAATAATACTATTTTACTAAAAACAACAGCCAAAATCCACAAATTTCGATGCAAACATTGTATATTTTCATAAACAACACGTCGTTTTTTTAACAAAAAAACAGCCGGCTGTACCGGCTGTTTCTGTTTTTCATCTTATTCTTCGCTGTCCTCTTCTGCCTGATTCTCATTCTCGAGAGCTTTCATGCTGAGGCTGATCTTCTTTTCAGCTTCATTGAGGTCAACAATCTTTGCCGTGATCTCCTGTCCGATCGAAAGGACATCAGACGGTTTGTCAACATGAGCTTTTGATATCTGAGAAACATGAAGCAGTGCATCGACTCCCGGTGCCAGTTCTACGAAAGCACCGAAATCTGTCATACGTGCAACTTTTCCTGTAATAACCTTCCCTACTGCAAAATCTTCTGCTGCGTTCGCCCACGGATTCGTCTCCGGGAACTTCAGACTGAGTGCAATCTTGGTATCGTGGATATCTTTTACGAGAACTGTAAGCTGATCTCCGACATGGAAGACTTTCTTCGGATTATCAACTCTGCCCCATGACATCTCGGAAATATGAAGCAGTCCGTCTACGCCGCCGAGATCTACAAAGGCACCGAAATCTGTTACATTCTTGACAGTTCCTTCAATTCTGTCGCCGACTTTCAGTTTAGTGAACAGTTCTTTCTGTTTCTCTGCGCGTTCAGCAACAAGCAGCTGGCGTCTGTCACCAATCACACGGTTTCTCCTCGGATTGAATTCGCTGATGACAAACTCAATCTCTTTTCCTTCATATTTGCTGAGATCCTTCTCATAAGAATCTGATACCAGGCTTGCCGGAATGAATACACGAACCTCATCGACTGTCGCGCAGATACCTCCGCCAAGGATCTGAGTAACCGTAGCCTTAAGGACTTCCTTATTCTCGTATGCCTCACGCAGACGTTCATTTCCTTTTTCGGCAGCAAGTCTCTTGTATGTAAGAAGAACCTGCCCCTCTCCATCATTCACTTTCAGAACCTTGACAGTCATCGTATCTCCCACAGAAACAACTGTTGTCAGATCGAGAGACTGATCATTTGAATACTCATTCTTCGTGATGATGCCGTCAGCTTTGTAACCGATATTCAGGATGATCTCATCCGGTTTCACATCGATAACAGTACCCTCAACTACCTCACCGTTATGAATTGTTTTAAATGATTCGTCTAACATCTGTTCAAAAGATAATTCTGACATTATTTTGAACCTCCTCAATTATATTGTTGGGCGTGGATGCCCCTGCTGTAATACCTACTGTTTCCACTGACCCTAATTGATTCAAATCCAAATCGCCAAGTGTCTGTATATAGTACGTATTGTTACATGCCATGCGGCAAATTTCAAATAACTTCTGGGTATTGGAACTATGTTTGTCGCCAATAACTATCATAGCATCCACCGTTTCTGCAATGCTTTCCGCTTCTGTCTGACGCTCCTTTGTAGCATTGCAGATTGTATTTAAAACACTTACATCATAACTCTTTTCAGAAATAATTTCAACTAAATCTTTAAATTTATTGTAATTAAATGTCGTTTGTGAAACTATACAGATTTTTTCATTTTGATTCGCAGAAAAGTTTTCCGCGTCTTCCCGGTTCTGTATCACGCACACTTTGCTGCCGGCCCATCCCTTTATCCCCTGGACCTCCGGATGCTCCGGATTCCCGATGATCACAATGAGTCTCCCGCTCCTGCTCTGTTCCTGCACAATGTTATGAATTTTTTTAACAAACGGACATGTCGCATCCACAATCTTCACATTCTTTCCGTCCAGGATATCATAAATTCTTTTTTCAACGCCATGAGAGCGGATGATGACAGTGCCCCCGCTAAGAGAGTTCAGCTCCTCTTCTGATCTGAGCACTTTCACTCCCTTTGCTTCCATGTCCTTTATGACCTCTTCGTTGTGTATGATCGGACCGTAAGTATAGATCTGCTCGCCCGCTTTCCTGCTGCTGACCTGTTTATAAACCGTATCTACCGCCCGTCTTACTCCGAAGCAGAATCCTGCGGTTTTCGCCTTTATCACTTTCATTTTCATCATCTCCCGTTTCTGTGATCTATCTGCAGTGACGGCAGATCTCGTCAACCACTTCCTTTATCGTCATATCTGAACTGTCCACAAGGACTGCATCTTCCGCCTTCTTAAGCGGAGCGATCTCCCTGGTCATGTCACGCTCATCGCGTTCCCTGATATCCCTGCTGATCTCCGCCAGATCGCATTTCTCTCCTTTTTCTTTCAGTTCTTTGTATCTGCGCTCCGCCCTTGTCTCAACACTTGCGGTCAGATAGATTTTTACATCTGCATCCGGAAGAATGTTGGTTCCGATATCCCTTCCGTCCATGATCACATCTTTTTCCCGCGCCAGAGATCGCTGCAGGTCAAGCAGTTTCTCACGGACTTCAGGAATGGCAGACGTTTTGGACGCCATATTTCCAACTTCCTCTGTGCGCAGCATTTCCGTCACATTTTCTCCGTTCAGATAAATCTGCTGAATGCCGTTCTCATACCCGATCGTTACTTCGGCATCCTGACACGCCTTCGCAACGGCTTCCTTATTTTCCGGATCAATCCCTTTTTTCAGAAAATGAATCGCAAGTCCCCTGTACATTGCTCCCGTATCTACATAAATATATCCTTTTTCTTTTGCCACCAGCTTTGCTATGGTGCTTTTTCCGGCTCCTGCCGGCCCGTCAATCGCTACATTATACCCCATTTTTTCCTCCATACATCAAGCATAATATGTCTTCTTTATATAATCTGTCTTTGAAAAACCGTTCTTCCCTGTTTCTGCAGCCTGTTGTCTGTCAGTCTGTTCCCTGTCAGGATCTCCTTTGTCAGGAAACGCAGACATGCTCTGCAGCATTGATTCCCGCCAGATATCCTGTAGACCATGCAATCTGCAGATTATACCCGCCGGTCAGCGCGTCAAGATCCAGGACTTCTCCGGCAAAATAAAGTCCCTGTATCTTTTTTGACTCCATAGTTCCCGGATCGATCTCTTTTACGGACACACCGCCCTTTGTAATAATCGCTTCATTGAATCCTCGGAGATTCGTCAGAGTCATCGTGAAATCTTTGATGAGCCGGACAAAACGGCCGCGTTCTTCTTTTGTGATCTCATGAACTTTCTTATCCCCGGGAATTCCTGAGAGTTCCACCATCACAGGCCTGAGCCGGGACGGGAACAGACTGTCCACAGAATTTTTGAACTGCCGGTTATGATTTGCCTCAAACTCTCTCAGCACTCTTTTGTCCAATTGTTCTTCGGTGAGAGCCGGCTTCAGGTCAATATGAAGGGTCAGTTCTTTCTCTTTCAGCCGTCTTCCGACAATACTGCTGGCGCTTAAGATGACCGGCCCGGTGACACCGTAATGCGTAAAAAGCATTTCTCCGAACTCCTCATACAGCTTCTTTTTCCCGTCGGTGATCCTGATCTCAATATTTCTCAGGGACAGTCCCATCAGTTCTTCCGCATATTCTTCTTTCACTTCCATTGGAACAAGAGATGGGGTCAGCTCTGTCACCTTATGCCCGCATTCCTGAGCAAACCGATATCCGTCCCCGGTGGAACCTGTAGACGGATAAGATATTCCTCCGGTTGCGACAATAACCGCATCTGCATATATCCTTTTTCCCGACGCAAGAAGCACGCCTTTTACTTTCCCTTCTTCTGTCAGCAGTCCTTTTACTTCGGCATGAAGACGTACATCTGCCTTAAGTCTGGTCAGTTCCCTGCTCAGGGCGCTGATGACATCGGACGAATGATCAGAGAGGGGAAAGACCCGTCCTCCCCGCTCAGTCTTTGTCTTCACCCCGAGATTTTCAAAATAATCGATCGCCTGTTCATTGGTAAAGCTGTAAAAACTGCTGTATAAAAACTTCGGGTTGCTGATTACCGCACGGAAAAAATCCTGAATCTCCGCAACATTCGTCAGATTGCAGCGTCCCTTCCCCGTAATAAACAGCTTTTTACCAAGCTTTTCATTTTTCTCCAGAAGGCATACATCACAGCCGCAGCCGGCGGCAGCGGCAGCGGCAGCGGCCATCATCCCTGCGGCTCCCCCTCCTATCACAATTACCCTACTCATCTTTCTCACTGCCTCCCGCGTCTTCTTCCCCCTGTTCTACAGAAACCGTTCCGCTTACCGGATTCAGTTCATCCCCGCTGTACACCTGATACTCGTCCCAGATTTCCTCCAGCGTTTCCAGAGTGCTCACCACTTCTTTCTGCTTTTTCATACAGAGCGCAACAATGAGTGCATTGATCACGCTCAGAGGCGCCACAAGGGAGTCGACAATGGATGCCATATCACTGCGTGCAATCAGATTGCAGGATGAATACAGATTCATGGGTGAATGTATGCTGTCCGTCAGAGTGATCACTTTTGCTTTCCGGTTGCTTGCAAATTCAAGGGCTTTCAGCGTGCGCATGGAATACCTCGGAAAACTGATGCCGATGATGACATCCTTTTCATTGATCCGGATCAGCTGTTCGAATATTTCACTCGAACTGTTTGTTGTCACCGTCGTCACATCGTCACATACCAGATTCAGATAAAAGCTGAGGAAAGAGGCAAGCGGAGCACAGCTTCTTATCCCGATGACATATATTTTTTCCGCTCCGAGTATTGTATCAATGGCAAGATTAAACGCCTTGTGATCAATAGCCGATAGTGTCTGCTTGATCTTTTCTATATCCGAGTGAAGTACGGTTTCAAGGATCTCACTCTGGGTGATCCTTCCGTAAGTAACTTCCATTCTCTGGATAGAATTCAGTTTATTTCTCACCAGTTCCTCCAGCGCCTTCTGAAATCCGGGATATCCCTTATATCCAAGCTGGGTGGCAAAACGTACCACGGTGGATTCACTGACTCCGACAATTTCTCCCAGACGGGCCGCCGTCAGAAAGACTGCTTTGTCATAATTTTTACACACATAATCCGCAAGACGTTTCTGTCCTTTGCTTAATTTTGAATATTTTGATTCAATTCTGACGATCAGTTCATTCGTCGTATTTTCTGTTGGTTCCATTCTCCATGTTTCCTTGTCATAAACTCATTTAAACCGGTCGTGTATATTCTTTCAGCCAGGTGCGTTCCTCCTCATTGAGGTGAGGACCGATCAGCTCATACACTTTGCTGTGATACTCATTGAGCATTTCCCGTTCTTCCTGCGTCATCAGCTCCGGGATCAGGGCATCAAGATCGATCGGCACATAGGTCAAAATCTCAAATTTCATAAACTGTCCATACTCGTTCTCCTCATCTTCCTGTACAAGGAGAAGATTTTCCAGACGTATCCCATGGGAATCCTCGATATAGATTCCCGGTTCATCTGATATCACCATATTCTTCTCAAGAGGCTGCGCCGGAACGTTTCCTTCCTTCCACCGGAAATTGACTGGCGCCTCATGGATATTCATCAGATAGCCCACTCCATGTCCTGTGCCATGGTTGAAGTTCAGTCTTTCTTTCCAGAAAATCTCTCTTGCAATACAGTCAAGATTCGCCCCTGTGCATCCGTGAAGAAATACAGTATTCGCAAGTCGCAGCATTGCTCTTGCCACAAGAGTAAAATGTTCTTTCTCCCTGCGGCTGACTTTCCCCAGCGCGATTGTCCTGGTAATGTCGGTAGACCCCTCCCAGTAGTGCCCGCCGGTGTCTGTAAGGAACAGTTTTCCTTCCTTCAGCTCTGCATTTGACTCCTCGGTCGCGCTGTAATGAATGACTGCTCCGTGATCGGCAAACGCGCTTATGGGAGCAAAGCTGGCCCCGAGATATCCTTCCTGTTCTGAGCGGAACTCTTCCAGTTTATCAGATGCAGATATCTCTGTCATCGGTATTTTCCCGATATTTTTCTTCACCCAGTACATGAACCGTGTATGGGCGATACCGTCTTTCAGATGCGCTTTCCTGATATTTTCTGCCTCTGTATCATTTTTCGCGGATTTCATCAGAACCGACGGATTCTGTGCTTCAATAACCGTTGCATGCTCCGGAAGATTTTTATAAAGGGTGTAACTGGTTCTCTCCGGGTCAATCAGAATTGCAGCATCATCTTCTATATTTTTCACATTTTCATAAATCTGTTCATAAGGGTACACGCGGATATCATTCTCTGCAAAACTACTCATGATCTCTTCCGAAAACTTTCCGCTGTCCGCATACAGGTCCACGTGATCCATACAGATCACGGCATAGGAAAGCACCAGAGGGCAGTAAGCGACGTCTCCGCCCCGGATATTCAATGTCCATGCAATATCATCCAGACTGGACAGAATGTGAACATCCGCACCATATTCCGTCATCTTTTCGCGAATTCGTCCAAGTTTGGCTCCTGCGGTCTCACCTGAGTATCTGACGTCAAGCAGGAACGCCTTTTCTTTTGACATCTCGGGCCGGTTTTCCCAGATCCTTCCTCCAAGATCATGGCCGTAGTTCATACTTCCGTTATTCTCTTCCGCGATCCGTTCGTATTTTCTTCCCTCTGCAAGCCCCACAGTCCGTCCGTCAAAACCGATCACGCCTCCACGAGGCAGTTCCTTTCTGACGAATTCCACGATCGTATCCACTCCGGGTTCTCCCATACGGTAAAGTTCAATTCCGCTTCCCCTGAGCTGCCTGTCTGCCTGGATAAAATATCTCCCGTCCGTCCAGAGTCCGGCCTTGTCTTTCGTAACCACTGCAGTACCTGCCGATCCGGTAAAGCCTGTAAGAAACTGTCTGACTTTAAAATATTCCCCCACATATTCACTGTGATGATAATCCGCCGTAGGAACGATATAAATATCCATGCCTTCCCTCTCCATCTCGCGGCGAAGAGCATCTATCCTTTCACAAATTTTCATACAAAAGAGCCTCCTGTCAGCAAAATTCATTCCTATCATAACACTAAAATATTTCTAAAACAATAAATTTTCACAGGGGTCAGGCCCCTTTGCAAAGGGGCCTGACCCCTGTGTCGACCGTTGTCTGAATATTCAGAAAGCGGAGCAGCCTTTTCAGGCAGTCTCCGCTTTCTGATCTTTTGTCACTGAACTTCTCTGATAATCTTATTAAATTTTAAACAGAAATGACCGGAATTATACAGGGTATGCTCCATTCTCTGTGTCTGCAACAGTCTCATCAATTTTCGTCTGCTGTGCTTCTCGATATTTAAAGAAGTCCACCGCCACCTGCGGGAACAATGCATACGTTAGGACATCTTCATCCTGCTGGATCCAGCGTTCGCACTCTTTACGAAGTGTATCGAGCTCGTTCGGGATGAGATCAGCCGGACGGCATGTGATAATTTCAGCATCTTCGCCCAGGATTTTCTTCTGAAGATCTTTATTGACGGGTTTCACAGTTGCGCCGTATTTTCCTGCCAGTATATCTTTTGTCTCTTTTGTCGCCACTTTATAACGTTCCCCCATCAGAACGTTCAGCACAGCCTGTGTGCCGACAATCTGAGAAGAAGGTGTAACAAGCGGCGGCTCGCCGAGATCTCTGCGGACCCTGGGAACTTCCTCAAGCACATCGTAGAAACGCTCCTCTGCTCCCTGCTCCTTGAGCTGAGAAGTAAGGTTGGAGAGCATGCCTCCCGGCACCTGATAAAGCAGCGTCTTGATATTCACACCCAGATTTGTAGGATTAAGAAGCCCGCTCTTTAACGCTTCATCCTTGATCGGTCTGAAATAGTCCGCAATCTCGGCCAGAAGATTCTGATCCAGACCTGTATCGCAAGGCGTTCCTTTAAAGGTCTCCACCATAACTTCCGTCGCGGGCTGAGATGTTCCCAGTGCAAACGGAGAAATTGCGGTATCGATGATATCCGCCCCGGCCTCAACAGCTTTCATATATGTCATTGAGGCGACTCCCGATGTATAATGTGTGTGCATTTCTATTGGGATGCTGACCGCTCCTTTCAGAGCCGTAACCAGCTCAGTAGCCTGATACGGACAAAGAAGTCCTGCCATATCTTTGACACAGATAGAGTTGGCACCCATGTCTTCGATTCGCTTTGCAAGATCCACCCAGTAATCCAGAGTATAGGCGTCCCCCAGGGTATAGGACATTGCCACCTGCGCATGAGCCTTCTCCTTATTCGCAGCCGTAACCGCTGTCTGAAGATTCCGGATATCGTTCAGGCAGTCAAAGATACGTATGATATCAATTCCATTGGCGGCGGATTTCTGCACAAAATATTCCACCACATCGTCGGCATAGGGGCGATATCCGAGAATATTCTGTCCGCGGAAGAGCATCTGAAGCTTTGTATGCTTGAATCCGTCGCGGAACTTTCTCAGCCTCTCCCACGGATCCTCTTTAAGGAAACGCAGAGATGCATCAAATGTTGCGCCGCCCCAGCATTCGACCGCGTGGTACCCTACTTTGTCCATCTTATCAACAATCGGAAGCATCTGTTCTGTTGTCATTCTTGTGGCGATCAGAGACTGGTGTGCATCACGAAGAATCGTCTCTGTAATCTTAACCGGTTTTTTTTCTATTTCTGCCATTTATTTTTCCTCCATAATAACTACTTAACGCCGAAGATTGCCATAAATGTTCCCGCTACCACAGCAGTACCGATAACGCCGGCAACATTCGGTCCCATTGCATGCATCAGAAGGAAGTTGGTAGGATCGGCCTCCGCACCTACCTTCTGAGAAACTCTTGCAGCCATGGGAACGGCCGATACACCTGCCGAGCCGATCAACGGATTCACCTTGCCCTTGGTTGCCCAGCACATCAGTTTTCCGAACAGAACGCCGGCAGCAGTTCCAAACGCAAAAGCGATCAGTCCCAGAATCACAATCTTGATCGTATCCCAGTTCAGAAATGCCTCGGCACTTGTCGTAGCGCCAACCGAAGTTCCCAGCAGAATAACTACGATATACATCAGTACATTTGCCGCCGTATCTGTCAGCTGCCGGACTACTCCGGACTCCTTAAACAAGTTGCCCAGCATGAGCATACCGACCAGCGGAGCCGTTGTCGGAAGGATCACGCAGACCACAATCGTGATGATAACCGGAAACAGAATTCTCTCCAGTTTCGATACGGGACGAAGCTGCTCCATCTTAATCTTGCGCTCTTTTTCGGTCGTGAGCAGTTTCATGATGGGCGGCTGGATTATCGGAACCAGGGACATATACGAGTAAGCCGCCACTGCGATCGGCCCGAGAATCGCAGTCTGTTCCAGCTTTCCGGCAAGGAAAATGGAAGTAGGACCGTCAGCTCCTCCTATGATCGAAATCGCCGCCGCCGCTCTGTCGGAAAAGCCCATTGCCATGGCGCCCAGATATGCCGCAAAAATTCCAAACTGCGCGGCCGCTCCCAGAAGAAAGCTCTTCGGATTTGCGATCAACGGTCCGAAATCCGTCATCGCGCCGACTCCAAGGAAGATCAGAGACGGAAGGATCGACCACTCGTCAAGTACATAAAAATAATAAAGCAGACCTCCTGTTCCATTAGACGCCTCTTCGGGACTGATCATAATATCCGGATAAATATTAACCAGAAGCATGCCGAAGGCGATCGGAACAAGCAGCAGCGGCTCAAAGCCGTGCCTGATTGCAAGATAGAGAAAGATGCAGGCGACGCCGATCATAACCAGATTTCCCCAGGTCAGATTCATGAAAGCAGTCTGCTCCACAAGATTCCCCAGTGTATTTGAAATATATTCCATCTGTCAAACCTCCCGGAAGAACTAATTTAATGTAGCAAGTACCGCTCCTGCCTCTACCGCATCTCCCACTGCCACATCGATGCTGGCAACAGTACCGGCTTCCGGAGCAACAACCGGGATCTCCATTTTCATAGCCTCAATAATAACAACCGCATCCCCGGGCTGAACACTCTGCCCTACAGTCGTCGGAATCTGGTACACTTTCCCGGCCGCTCCCGCCTTTACCTGAATCTTTCCCGCCGCTGCTTTCTGAGCCGGAGCCTGAACCGGTGGCTGCGCCGCCGGCATTTTCGGAACCGCCGCAGGCGCAGCTGCGGCCGGCGCTGTCTGAGAAGCACTCTTCTCTTCCACTGTCACATCATATACATTTCCGTTCACTGTAATCGTATAGCTTTTCATTTTCTGGTCCTCCTGTTTTACCATTTATTTGATTTTCTTCTTCTGATTGATCTTACAACAAATCCGTCTGTGGAAGTCCCTTCCGCCGCCGCGATGGCCGCTGCTATCACCGCAGCGAGCTCTTCATCTTCCGAAGGATTTATCTCCTCCGCGGCAGGCTGCAGCCGCTCCGGTTCTTCGTCCGGTGTCTGAGCCGTATCTTCCGCATCTCCGCTTTTCCGGAACCTTGTTTCAAGAACCGGAATAAATTTCAGGAGCCAGATGACGAAAGACAGGAATATCAGAACGACAAATACGGTTCCCATCCCGAGGATCGTATTAAGGCCCGCTTTCTGAAGTATCTCTCCGGTCGTATAATCCGCACTCACGGTGATGCTCTCCATATTCATTTCATCATCAAATGCGAATTCTATGGTTGCGTTTCTGTCTTCATATTCAGCTTCCGCCGAAAGTGTCACACCGTCATTTGTCGTCTCCGCAGTATATTCTCCAATTCCGATAAATGCGCCGCACTCTTCCTCTCCGGCCTGCCATGCATCAATCATGGTCAGAAAATCTTCTCCCGAGATCGGCACACCTGCATTCAGCAGTGTCAGATCCAGCTCCAGTTCAGATATTTCAGAAAAACTGTCCAGCTGTTCATCGGGAAGTCCGCTGAAGTTCTGGACGATAAAATTGGCATACTGCTCAAGTTCCGTCTGATCATATTCCATCGTGGACCTGCTGCATCCTGTAAATCCGAGAACAAGGATGAGGACAAGTCCCAATAAACTGATTTTCTTCTTCACTTCGCCTCACCTCACTAAACCGTACCGTGTTTTTTGTCCGGACGTCCCTCTCTCTTTGTAAAAAGCATCTCAAATGCTCCGATCACGTATTTTCTCGTATCCTGCGGTTCAATGACCGCATCCACGTAACCTCTTCCCGCCGCGGATTCCGGACTGGACTGAAGAAGACGGTATTCGGCGGATTTTTCCCTGAGCTCGGCTGTCCCTGCATCCGGATACATGATCCGCGCCGCCATATCGGCATCCATCATTCCGATCTGAGCCGTCGGCCATGCATATACCATATCCGCTCCTATTGAACGGCTGTTCATCGTCACATAGGCGCTTCCGAACGCCTTGCCGACGATCACATTCACCTTGGGCACAGTCGCATTTGCAAAAGCATAAGTCAGTTTTGCCGCCGCGCGTGCCATATTCTTCTCGGATTCAACAGCAGCCGAGAACCCTGACACATTAGTAAGCGTTAGAACCGGAACAGAAAACGCATCACAGAAATTGACAAAGTCAGCAGCCTTCCCGCACCCGTCCACAGTAAGCCCGCAGTCGCAGGATGCTTCCTCCGCTCCGTCTGCGCCATACACTTTCGTACGGTTCGCAACTGCACCAACCGTCATACCGTTCAGACGAACAAAGCCTGTGACCATCTCCTTTGCATAATCCTTCTTTATCTCAAAAAAGATTCCGCTATCGGAAATCTGCCTCAGCGCCAGGACGGCATCTTCCGCAGAAGCGGCCAGGTCCGGGCAGAGCCGGTTCAGATCATCTTCACATGGTTCATACGAAAGATCATCTTCACAGTTTGCCGGCAGCATACATATAAGAGAACGGATCTGTCCCAGAATTTCCTCTTCCGTTCCGACAGCATCCACAAGGCCTGTTACCGTACTCTGATATTGCGCGTCTGAAGTATTGCACCTGGAAATCTCGTTTCCGGCCAGCGCGTTCGGAGCATTAACGAAAAGCTTCCCGTTCTCTTTCTCCATAAAAGTAAAATCAGCAAGCCCGGGAACAACTGCAAGACCGCCTCCGCACATGCCGAAAACAGCCGCAATCTGAGGAACCACTCCGGATGCCATGGACTGTTTATAATACAGGTTTCCGAACGCCTCCAGCGCATCAGTCGCTTCCTGAAGTCTCAGCCCCGCACAGTCAATCAGTCCGATCACAGGGGCTCCCATCTTCATGGCCATATCGTACATTTTTACAATTTTCTTTGCGTGCATCTCTCCGATCGTTCCGTTAAGGACTGAGGGATCCTGGCTGTATACATAGACAAGATTTCCATCGATCGTTCCGTATCCGGTGACAACACCGTCAGACGGAGTTTCTTTTTCCTGCAGGTTGAAATTCGTGCTTCTCGCTGTAACCGCACCGCCAATTTCAACAAAGCTTCCCTCGTCAAGCAGCGCCGTGATTCGTCTGCCCGCTGAGTTTCCTGTTGCGTCGTAGCTCATAATCTAGTCCTCCATTTATTAAATTTGTTTAAAATAAACCAAAATTTCCACCAATTTTAGTATATAACAACGATTTCCAATTTTCAATTCGAAATTCAGGTTTGCAAATTTGATGACAGATCTCCGATGCTCCCGCCGCTCCCCATCGTCTCATAGAGACAGAAAAGCCGCATAAAATGTGTTTCCCCATGAAACACGTTTTATACGGCCTGCCTCAGCCTGAATCCGCTCTGTTCATCTTCCCTTTTCCTGTTCCTGCCCGGCGCAGAATCATATGGGAAAGATCAGAATATCAGCTAGTGTCTGTTCCTGTACTGTACAGGAGTAATATTATACATTTTCTTGAAAACCCGGTTAAAGTGTTCTACATTCTGATACCCCACAGACTCCGCAATGCTCTCAACAGTGGCAGTGCTGCTCTTTAACATGGCCCGCGCTTTCTTCATGCGCACCTTTTTCAGAATATCGCCGAAAGTCATACCCGACTTTTCCTTGATATATTTCGAGAGATACGGCTTGGAGAGGAAAAATTTTTCTGCCAGGTCATCCAGGGTTACATCCTTGTAGTTCGCATAAATATAGTTCGTTATCTCAAGGAGTCTCTCATCTTTATTCACCTCAGACTCTACAATCTCCTTGATCTTATTTACCGCAACAACCAATGCCTCAATGGAAGCTTTGATAATATCCGGATCGATTCCCACGCCCCAGTAAAGCTTCTTATTGCAGATCACGCCCACATACGCGACAGCCCTTGAGGAAGATCCTTTTGTAAGTGAATGCTCTTCATAGAACGCCAGCTCATAGCTCACGTCAAAATAATGTTTGATTGCATTGCTCACCGCGTCAAGACGCCCGTTTCCGACACCTGTAATTTTCAGGTCATTTCCGTTGTGGTGGATGGTCGCCTCCGCAACGATGCCGTCTTCCTGCTTAAAGTGGCATTCGTCTACCGTAAATACAGGTTTCGCATTGATATAATTGTCCTCGAAAATATGATATACCCAGTCCGGAGTAAGTTCCTTGTGAGCCTTGTCGGATACATCTTTCACAAGATAGCCGACTTCCTCTTTCATCTTTTCCGGGAGACTGATCCCGAAACTCTGTTTCAGGATATAGTTTACGCCGCCTTTTCCCGACTGGCTGTTGATCCGGATAACATCGGAATCGTATCGCCGTCCAACATCCTTTGGATCAATCGGAAGATACGGAACGCTCCATTTCTCCGTATGTTTCTCTTCTCTCCAGGCCATACCTTTGGCGATCGCATCCTGATGAGAACCGGAAAAGGCCGTGAAGACCAGTTCTCCTGCATAGGGCTGTCTCGGAGAGACTTTCATCCTTGTGACACGCTCGTAGACCTCACATATCTCGCTCATATTAGAGAAATCCAGTCCCGGATCCACTCCCTGGGAAAACATATTCATAGCTACGGTTATAATATCCACGTTGCCCGTACGCTCGCCATTGCCGAACAAAGTGCCCTCGATCCTGTCAGCGCCCGCAAGAATTCCAAGCTCGGCATCACTGACACCCGAACCACGGTCATTGTGCGGATGAAGAGAAAGGATTACGCTGTCCCTGTGAAGCAGATGTTTGTTGAAATACTCAACCTGGCTTGCGAACACATGAGGCATTGCATTTTCAACAGTTGTCGGAAGATTGATGACCGCTTTGTTATCCGGCGTCGGCTTCCAGATATCAAGCACCGCGTTGCAGACTTCAAGCGCATAGTCCACTTCCGTTCCCTGGAAACTCTCCGGACTGTACTCAAATGTAAAGTTGCCTTTCGTCTCATCCGCAAGTTTTTTCAGAAGCTCCGCGCCGTCTGTGGCAATCTTCTTGATCTGCTCTTTGTCTTTTTTGAAAACCTGCTCTCTCTGTGCTACCGATGTAGAATTGTATACATGTATAATAGCATGCGGAGCGCCCTTGACCGCTTCAAATGTTTTTCTGATAATGTGCTCTCTTGCCTGTGTAAGCACCTGGATCGTGACATCGTCCGGAATCATATTCTGTTCAATCAACGTTCTTACAAACTGATATTCTGTCTCAGATGCTGCCGGGAATCCGACTTCAATTACTTTGAAGCCCACGTCCAGAAGAAGCTGAAAGAACTCCAGTTTCTCATCCAGACTCATAGGTTCGATCAAAGCCTGATTTCCGTCTCTTAAGTCAACGCTGCACCAGATCGGATGTTTGTCTATTGCGTCTTTTTTCACCCAGTCATAGCACGGCTCCGGCGGCATAAAATATGTCTTTTCGTATTTCTTCCAGTTTTCCATGTCATACGTCTCCTTATATTTAATCAATTTTGTTGTTTTATTTTATCCTCACTTATACTAACACAGGTTTACGAACTATGGTAGTGGCAAAATTAATCATTTATATTGATATATTTTAATCTTGCGTGCATATAACGGCCTGTAAAACGTTTCTGTTTTTATAATCTCATCATAAGGCTGTCACAGATATAAAAGAGACAGGTTCGAAATGTTCTTTTTTCCACAGACGAAGAGGCCGTCACAGGAAACTCCTGAAGAGTTTCTCCGTTCAGACTGTACACAACCTCTCCCAGCACCTCCCCTTCTTTTACCGGAGCGGCTACAGAATCCGGAATCCTGTAATCAATGCTGACCTCTTCGCTGTCTTTCAGAAGAATAGAAAAAGCTTCTGTACCAACTGTCAGGTCAAGTTCAGCAGGATCCATATCCGGGAATTCTCCATCTGTCCCCCCTTCCACTTTCACAGTAACTTTTTCAGGTTCGGCGCCGATCACACGATAATGAAAATTCTCCAGACCATACTCCATGAGTCTGCGAGTATCCGACCATTTATATCCCTTGTTATTTGGCCAGCCGCATGCAAGAAGCGCCACGATAAACGTTCGGTCTCCCTGTCTGAGTGCGCCAACATAGCAGTACCCTGCTTCTGCCGTAAATCCCGTCTTCCCCGAGAGTGCCCCCTCCATCATCTGAAGGAACAGATTATGATTTCTGCAGCTGTATGATCCGCTTCCCTCACAGTCAGAGAATTCATGAGACTCAGCCCGGGTAATTTTCAGGAACTGCTCACTTTTCTCAGAATCCATAATGCAGTATTTCATAATCCGTGCCAGATCCACCGCAGTCGTGTGATGCTTTCCGGTCTTATCTTCCGCATCCAGACCGTTCGGGGTAATAAAATATGTATCCGTGCATTTCAGTTCCATTGCCTTCTGATTCATCATAGAAGCGAATCCTTCCACGCTTCCTCCGATATGCTCGGCGATGGCTACCGCAGAATCGTTGTGTGATTCCAGCATCAGAGAATAGAGAAGATCCTCCAGCTTAAACGCCTGGCCGCTTTGCATTCCCAGATGGACACGCGGCTGGGCCGCAGCATTGTCGCTTACTGTCACCTTATCTGAAAGATTCCCCTTCTCCAGAGCAAGAATACACGTCATTATTTTCGTGGTACTTGCCATGGCCCGCTCCTCCTGCCCGTTTTTGGCAAACAAAATACGCCCGCTGTCAGCATCCATCAGGACCGCTGACCGGGCGTACAGCTCGGAAGCTGTGATCTCGTCCATATTTTCTTCTGCCGACACTTCAGACATTCTGCCCGGGAGCAGCGTGAAGATAAAAAGAATGGCAAGAACCGTACATATCGCCTTTGACTTAATCCATTGTTCCGCAGTTTTTTTCAAGACAGCTCATCTCCTGCCAGGATCATCTCACCATCAGTCTATGAACCGTTTTACCCGTATATGACTTTTCCTAGATATCCAGCTTCATCTGCGCTTCGTCTTCCGCCTCTTCCTTAAAATGTTCAATCTGTTCCGGCTTAAGAGATGGCAGCTCATCAAGCGAATGAACGCTGAATCGGCGCAGGAATTCTTCTGTAGTTCCAAACAGAATCGGTCTTCCCGGAGCATCCAGTCTTCCTGTTTCTTCCACAAGGCCATATTCCACCAGCTTATTTACCGCATGATCTGACTTCACGCCTCTGATCTTCTCAATCTCGAGTTTGGTCACCGGCTGCCTGTAGGCGATAATCGACAACGTTTCCAGGAGGACATCTGTGAGCACATACCGTTTCGGCTGCTTTGCTACGCGAATGAGATACTCATACATTTCTTTCTTGGTACACATCTGAAAAGCATTATCCAGCTCTATGATACGCACTCCTCTGTCCTCATCCTCATACCGGTCCATCATATTATGGATCAGTTTCCGCGTCGTCTTCTCGTCATGACCGATCGCGGCGGCAATCTTCTCCAGCTCGACTGAGTCGCCCATAGTAAAAAGGATGGCCTCAATCGCCCCCTGAAGCTTCTCTATCTCCATTGATAAATCCAGTCCTTTCAATCATAATCTCTCCGCAGTTTTCTTCCTGTTCCACATGGATCTCTCCCAGTTTCATCATCTCAAGTATGGCAAGAAATGTGACTACCACGTGCATCTTGCTGTGCTGCTCCTCCAGAAGCTGCCGGAAACTGAATCTGCTGTGGTCCTTCATGTAATGATGAATATAGGAAAATTTGTCAGACAGAGAAACCTCCTCTTTTTCGATTCGTCCAAACCGGCTCCTCACCGGATCGATCTTGTCGTGCTGCCTTTTAAGCACTTCCTGAAATACTGCACTGAGTTTTCCCAGAGTAAGTCCATCCAGAAGCTGATCCAGGTTGACCGGCTCCTCACACCTCCTGACCTCATCGGGAATATGAGGGCTTCTGTACATTATCATATCCGAATCCACCTGACGGTCTTTCAGCTCATATGCCATATATTTGTACATCTTGTACTGGAGAAGCTGTTCAACCAGTTCCGCCCTGGGATCCTCTTCTTCTCCTTCTTCTGTAACTTCCTTCGGAAGGAGCATCCTGCACTTGATATCAAGAAGAGTCGCGGCCATGACAAGGAACTCGCTCATGATATTGAGATCTTCTCTCTGCATATTCTTTATATATTCCATATACTGGTTTGTAATCTCGACGATAGGTATATCATAGATATCGATCTTGTTCTTATCGATCAGATGAAGGAGCAGATCAAGCGGCCCTTCAAATACCTCCAGCTTTACCGGTATTCCCATAGAACTCTCCTCGAATCTCGAATGTCAATGTTACTATTATAAGGGAATCCGCCGCTTTTTACAATTACTTTTTATACGCACGCTCTGTCAGCCATGTATCCTTACCGACACAAGCTCCGGCATATTCATAAACCGGATATTGACAGTATGCGTGCCAAGACCTTTGCTCACAATAATTGTCCGGTCTCCCTCTACAGTCATCTCCCCGGAGTACTTTGGAAACAGGAAGACCTGGGGCGTGATGACACCTCCGATCCCGGGAATTCTTGCAATTCCGCCATGGAGATGTCCGGAAAGGATCAGGTCAGCGCCCCATTCCTTATACGCGTCCATATACGTGGGATTGTGCGCAAGAAGTATATAGTAAGCTTCCCTGTCCGGGTTCTGCTGCGGCGGAGTAAAGCCGAGACTCTCCGACACTGTACTTCCGCTGATACGGTCTTTTCTGAATTTCACATAGGAAACAAGCGGCAGTTCAAGACCGCTCACCACCAGTTTTTTCCCGCGAATAGTGATTTCCCGGCTCTCATTTTCAAGAAACACCGTACCTTTCCGGATCAGCTGTTCTCTGTAACTTTCATAGGAAAAGGAATATTTCCAGGGCTCCTCTTTCATTCGCTGTTCGTGATTCCCGTTGGCATAGAATACAGGACACAGTTCTGTCAGTCTCTGTACAAATTTCAAAGCCGGATCATAGGAAACATCCGGTTTTCCCACAAGCATATCACCGCCGATCAGAATCAGATCCGGATTCTCCCGGGCTGCAGCGCGGAAAAGCCGCTCATTATGTTTTCCGTATTCCATATTATGAAGATCACTGAAGAAAAGGATCCGGATCTCATCACCGAATCCTTTCATCTTGCCGGAATTCACAGTATATCTGGTCACCCTGAAACTGTGCGTTTCCCTGTAGATCTCAAGAAAGACCGCCACAAGAAGAACGGCCGCAAGGATGAGAAAGATACGAATTCCCATCATGCTTTCCGCTCCCCCTCTTTCTGTTCGCGTATTATCGCTATTCCCGAACTTGCTCCAATGCGGTCAGCCCCGGCCTCCACCATGGCTCTGGCATCCTGAAAAGAACGAATTCCGCCGGAAGCTTTGACTCCCATATCTGATCCCACGGCTTCCCTCATCAGAGCCACGTCCTTCACCGTCGCCCCTCCATTCGAAAAACCGGTGGATGTCTTTACAAAAGAAGCTCCTGCCTCCTTACAGATCATACAGGCCTTCCTCTTCTCTTCATCTGTCAGAAGACAGGTTTCCAGAATGACCTTTACAACAGCTTTATCTCCTGCGGCCTCGACAACAGAAGCAATGTCCTGCTTTACATAATCCCAGTCACCGCTCTTGATCATTCCCACATGGATGACCATATCAAGTTCCTCGGCCCCGTCGGCAACAGCCGCCTGCGCCTCTGCCGCTTTCCCGGCCGTGGACATTGCTCCCAGAGGAAATCCGATGACCGTACACACTTTCACATCAGAATCTTTCAGCAGCTCTGCACAATAATATACAAAACTGGAATTCACACAGACAGAATGGAATCCGTATTGTACAGCTTCTTCACAGAGATTTTTCACCTGTTCTTTCGTTGCCTCCGGCTTTAATAAAGTATGATCGATCATCTTTGCATAATCCATTGTGGATTCCTCTCCTTTTCTCCAAATATATTCAGTTTCTACAGTGTATTCTCAAATGTATCTATATTGTCAACTTTTCCGATAACCACGATAATGTCTCCCCGACGGAAACAATATCCGGGGCTGACTTCAATATTGGTCTGCTCCCCGCTCTCTATGGCGATGATATTTAGACGGTATTTCTGGCGGATTTCGATTTCTTCCACACTCCGGCCGATCAGGCTGTCGGGCACCTGTATCTGACGTATCTCAACACTGTTACAGAGCGAAACGTAATCCAGGAAATTGCTTGACAGGAGTTTTTTTCCAAGACGAAGCGCCATATCCCTCTCCGGATATACAACTTCGGCTCCAAGCTTCTTGAGAACCGCGCCCTGTTCCGCACTGAGCGCTTTTGAAATAACTCTCGGAACTCCCATTTCGATCACACTCATTGTTGTAAGAATGCTCACATCCACTTTTTCACCGATACAGATAATGACCACATCACAGTTCTGAATGCCGACCTCCCTGAGTGTCTCACTGCTGAGATTGTCAGCAACAAAGGCATACTCTGTATACTGACGCATTTCCTTGATTTTATTCTCGTCGCGGTCGATTACAATAACTTCTTTTCCCGATTCCGCAAGCATGACAGCCAGCGCCATTCCGAACCGCCCGAGTCCGATCACGCCATATGCGATATTCTGTTTCTTCTTCATCATATTCTCCATTCTGCCGCTGTAAAACGGCCTAACCCTATTTTATTTCAATTTTAAATGGCCCACTGTCATTTATCCGATCACGACAGTCTCCTCTGAATACCTTGCGTTCGGCTCTGCATGATCGATCCACATGGACAGAAGCGTAAACGCTCCCACCCTTCCGGTAAACATTACCAGAACGATCACGATCTTGCCCGCCGAACACAGATCCGGGGTGATTCCCGTAGAAAGTCCGACTGTACCAAACGCCGAGATCACCTCGAAGAACAGCTGGATGAAACTGTATTCCGGTTCAAGCACACACATCAGAAATACAGCTATACATACGACTGCTCCCGAAAGGATCGTTATCATAAACGCTTTTGTAATATTTTCTTTTGAGATACTTCTGCGGAAAGCATGCACTGTTGTTTTGGTAAACATACTTCTTGCTTCCTGAAACATAACAAAAAATGTACTCGTCTTTATACCGCCTCCCGTAGAGCCCGGTGACGCTCCGATAAACATAAGAACGCACAGGACAAAGAGCCCGGCATTGGTAAATTCTCCTATCGGATATGTTGAAAATCCCGCAGTTCTGGCCGAAACGCTGTGAAAAAACGCTCCAAGCCACGAAATATCTTCTGTCGCTTTCAGAAGAAGCGTTCCTGCGATAAGCAGTACCGCACTCGTCGTAATAACCACCTTGGAGTGGAGAGAAAGCCTGCGGAAAGAGCGCTGTTTCAATATATCCAGAATAACCAGAAAACCCAGGCCCCCGAAAATAATCAGGAAGCATGTGGTCAGATTCAACAGTATGTCTGTCTGATAGGGAATAAGATTCCTTAACCCTCCCAGAATATCAAATCCTGAGTTGTTAAACGCCGCAATGGAGTGAAAAACACTGATTCCCAGCGCATGCAGCGGAGAATAATCCCTGCTGAACACGATAAAGCTCAGCAGAGCCCCTGCCGCCTCAAAGCAGAGAGTCAGTATAAGGACTGATTTGACCAGCCTTACGATTCCACGATAATTGTCAACGTTTAGTGCCTCTTTTACAAGGTTTCTGCTTTTCAGGCCGACTCTCTTGCCTGCAGCGATCATGAGTCCCACGCCAATCGATGTCACGCCCAGGCCTCCGACCTGTATCAGCGCAGCCACCACCCCCTGTCCGAATGGTGTGAAATGATCCGCAGTATCAATGGCGATCAGTCCCGTAACACATACGGCACTGGTCGATGTAAACAATGCATTGACAAATGAAACTTCTGCATCGTTCCGCACAGAAAACGGCATAAGAAGGAGGCATGTCCCAAACAGGATGACAAGCGCAAATCCAAGCGCAATCAGTCGTCCCGGGGGCTGCTTTTTTAAAAACATGATAATTTTGCTGATTATATTTTTCATTTTCTCAATTACATCCTTTTCAAGCCTTTTTGTCATCTGTTTCCCGGATTATTCTGCCCGGAATATCAAAAAGCGCAGCTTCTTTTTTTGCCGTCCTTTTCGTGACATGCAGACAACTCGCTCAAAAAGCGTCTCAGAGAAAACACGTCTGCTCTGTTACATGACAAAAGCATTCTCCTCCGATATAAAAACAGGGAGAATGCCGTGATCATCAGTATAGCTGCTGATATCTTTACGATATTTTTCATCCCCTGTGTCTTCTGCGTCGGCAGCTGCTTTTCCTTGTTCGAACGCATATATCTGTCCAGGAGGGTGTGAATGTTCAAAGAGTCTGTGAGAGACTGCTCACACAGCATTTCCTGCCCGGCTTCATCCTGGAGATGCTTTTCCGTCTCATCCGAATCAAGCCGGAAAAGCAGGAGAATGCTGACAAATATTACTGTAGAGGCTGTCAGTACAGCTCTCAGCTTTTGTACCATCTTTGCGTCTCCTTTCTCTCACGGTCAACTACAAGATATCATCAAAAATATCAGGTGTCAATAGCTGTATTTCAGAGACAAAGCATCGAGGCCGCACGCTGAAGATAATCTGAAAATCCTGCCTTTTTCACGCTTTCGGCAGCAAGTATATTCACACTTCCGATCTCTTTTCCATCCAGCGAATATATGATCCGCCCTACAACATCTCCCTTCTTTACAGGAGCTGATATCTTTTCCTCCATTTCCACAGACTTCTCTATCCGGTTAAGATTCGCTCCCGCTGTATCCAGATAACTGAATGTGCCGGAATATTCCGTCTTCACTCTGTCTTCCACTCCGCTCTCTACCTCTGCCGGTTCCGGGTGTCCCATATTCTGATCTTCATACAGCTGGCATACTCCAAATCCATAATTCAGAAGAGTCACCGCATCCTGAAATCTTGCTTTTGAATTTTCCGCGGCCATGACGACCGCTATCAGTTCAACCCCGTTCTTTTCTGCTGTCGCCGACACACAGAAGCCGGCGTCTCCCGTAGAACCTGTCTTAAGCCCGGTAGCATATTCATACTGCCTGACAAGCTTATTTGTATTGGTCAGCCCGAATTCGCTCGTTCCCTTTGATGTTGTATGAGTGATGTTTTCCATCCAGATCATACAATAATCATGAATCTGGGGATATTTTGTAATCAGTTCTCTGGACATAAGCGCAATATCCCTGGCACTTGTCACATGTCCCTCAGCGTCAAGTCCGTTGCAGTTTACAAAACTGGTATTCTCCATTCCCAGCTCCTGCGCTCTCTCATTCATCCGACTGACAAATTCTTCCTCACTTCCACATATGTATTCTGCCATCGCTACACAGGCATCGTTGGCACTCGCAACAGATATGCATTTCAGAAGTGTCTCAACAGTCTGTACTTCTCCCGGTTCCAGAAACACCTGAGATCCTCCCATTGATGCCGCATACTCGGACGTCGTCACTTCATCCTCCAGCCGGATTGTTCCGCTTTCGATGGCGTCAAAAACCAGAAGCATTGTCATAACCTTTGTCACACTGGCCGGCGGCCTTGCCGTATCGGCATCTTTTTCATATAGTATCGTACCTGTGGACGCCTCCATCAGAACAGCTGACGGTGCGCTGACCTCGGGCCCTTTCTTATTTTCACCTGTCTGCTCTTCTGCCTCTTCCGCATAAACCTCTCCGGGAGGCGTCATCTGTATGCACTGCAATGCAACAATGATCCCCAGGACAGCCGCCAGAAACCTTTTCATCCATAAATTCCTCCGATTTTATCGTCTGTTACCAGTATAGTTGCTTTCGTCTGAAAATATGCCTGTTTCCGCTTCTGATCTTTTCATTCATTTTCGTAATATATGACTGTCCGCGGCCTTCGGTTCCTTCAGAACTGCCACTTAATTTTACATGGCTAATTCATGAGAATCACAATTGACTTTTGAAAATACCTGGCGTATATTATTGCGTGGGAGAAAATGGATTGATTATTAATAAGGAGGTCCTGCATGAAATCCAACACTTATTATGATATTTTAGGTGTTTCCAGAGATGCAACTTTAGAAGAGATCACAAATGCCAAGAACGCACTGGCAAAAGTATACCATCCCGATGCAAATGTACATAAAGATATAGATACAACTGCTTTTATGCAGGAAATACTGGAAGCCTATCAGGTTCTGTCTGATCCTGAGAAACGCAAAGCTTATAATCAGGAAACTTTCGGAGAAACAACAAGAGTATTTCGAACCTTCAAGGTCGGACCTGAGGATGGCCAGAAAGACGAGACGCCGTCATTCGTTACATACTGGAATGCAGCCAGCCGTCTTAACGAAACGATCGCCAGGAGTATGCGCCTTATCGAAAAGGAGAACAGCAGGAAACCTCTGCCTCAGCGCTTTCTCAAAAAAATCGGGAAAAGTGAAGACAGGCGGACGGAAACATACCGCAGCCGCCAGATCACACAGCTTTCTCTCCAGGCGGTTCAGTACATTACAACTCTTAAAATGGCCGGAATACCAATGGAATACTGGCATCCTGAGGCCATGAACTGGGTGCTGGTACGGTGGGGGCAGAAACAGGATATGGATTATCATGTGCTCTTTTCCCGCTATGCGGCATATGTGGAACAGAACAAATCGAGTTCGGAAAAAATCAGACTCCGCTCGCGGAACAGGCAGTTTCATCACAATTTAAAAAAGCTGCTCTCCTACACCTTAAAGGCGTAGGAGGCAGTCCTGCATGAGGGCTTCACAGCCCTCTTTTACGTCTCTGTAAGTCTCATCGAAATTTCCTGTATACCAGGGATCTGCAATATCCTGCCCGCTTCTGTCTGTAAAATCAAGCAGCTTCGATACCTTTCCTTCCGGATCACTGCCGAGAATTCTCATCATGTTCCTGATATTCCAGGAATCCATCCCGATAATATAATCAAACTGATCATACTCGTCCCGGCGCATCTGACGTGCTCTGTGGTCACCACAGGGAATGCCCGCCTCTTTCAGCTTCCGCCTTGTGCCGTAGTGGACCGAATTCCCTATCTCCTCGCGGCTGGTGGCCGCAGAATCAATATAGAACGAGTCGGTAAGCCCGGCCTTGTCGATCATGTTCTGGAAAACATATTGAGCCATTGTGCTGCGGCATATATTGCCGTGGCAGATAAAAAGTATTTTTATCATATCCAAAAACTCCTTATTTTCTGCGTATTTCCTTGATTTTTAAAGGATTTACAGCTTTTTTGTTTTTTTATTTTTCTGGCATATTTTAGCATATCTTTGCATATCTTTGACCTCAAAAGTAGTAAAAAAGTAGTAAATTGATCTCAGCAAGTAGTAAATTCCAGTAGTACATTTTCATACTTCAGAGATTGCATATTTTTCTTACCTCTTCTTTCGCATCCTCATATCCCATATGCGTATAAGTATTTAAGGTTACTCCTATGTCAGCATGTCCCATGAGATACTGCAAAGTTTTCGGGTTCATACCACTTTTTGCCATGTTGGAACAATAGGTGTGACGACATACATGAGGTGTTATTTTCGGCATTTGAATTTTGTAAATCCGATTATACTTTTGACAGATATGCTGGAAATATTTTTCCCAATGTAATGCTACCATTGGCATATTATTCTTGTCCAGATACAGAAAACCACATTTCCCGTCTATCATTGGCTCGCTTTTTACTTTCTTTCTATTTGCTATGATCCGGCTGAAACATTCATATACATCTTCAGACATCGGTATTTTTCTTGTTCCGCAGGATGTCTTGGTTTCTTCAATGATATATTCCATATTACGCTTTCTTTGTAATTGATGGTCTACATTGATCGTTCTCTCCTGCATATCAATATCTGAAATTGTCAATCCAACAAACTCAGAAATTCGAAGCCCTGTTTTAAACAGAATGTAAATTCCCTCATAATACTTTTTAAAGTGATTATCCTTTGCCACAAAATCAAGAAAAGCTCTCTCCTGTTTTCTTGTGATTGCTTCCCTTGTTACACTGTCATTCACAACAACAGTTGCTAACTGAAACTCAAATGGATTCTTCCGCAGCAAGTCATCATCTACAGCCATTTGAAAAGCTGGCCTGACCACACCTCGCACGGAATGGATTGTACTGTATCCTCGACCATCTTTCTGTAATTTTATAAGCCAACACTTGGCATCCGATAATCTAACTTTATCAATCCTTCTTTTACCAAACTCTTCTTTTTTGATAATATTCAGAACAAATTTATAGTTAGCTTCTGTATTATCTCGGACACCTGTTTTTTGGGAAAGATATTTTTCAACCAGCTGCTGTACGGTCATCTCTCCACCACGAGGAACAATATCATCTGCAATGTCTTTCATGATCAGCTTTTCTTTTTCTCTCAACGAAAGATCATTCCGTTTTCCATCAGGTATTTTATCTGTCTTTTCAAGTTTCCAGCTATATATAAATTGTGGCTTTCCAGTTTTATCCATGTATTTGAACACGTATCGCCCATCTCGGCGTTGGCTCTCTCCACTTCGAAGAATACGATTTTTTCGATCTCTTCTTTTTTCGCTCATTTAAATGCTCCTTTCATAATAAAAGAGCCTCGCCACGATACTGTTAGTATATCATAGGCAAGACTCTTTTTCTATTGTGCAATTCATTGCAAAGTATGAATCAGGAACTCTTCAAATAGCTGTTATATCTTTAAGATAATCTTCAAATAACTTTCTTTTAATCAGAATTTTAACTCCATTCTGGATAATTACTCCAGTATCCATATTGTCTGATACAATCTTCCTCAATTTCTTTTCTCCTATATTGAAATAAGCAACGGCTTCTTCTATTGTAAGGCAAAACTTATCTTTTATTTCAACTTGTGGTTGTTCGCTCATAAACATAGTCCTTTCTCATAATATAAATCCAAAATCATTCAAGGATATCTATTTTAATTTTAAAAGCCCTACACTGATTGCTAATGCTTTGTCAGTGTTCATAAGAATTTTGTCACTGACTGTTCCGATAAATTTTTGTAAACGCTGTTTATCTATTGTACGTATTTGCTCAAGTAAAACAACAGAGTTCTTATCCAGCCCTTCTAAGTTCTTAATTGCCACATGTGTTGGTAATTTTGATTTTGTATATACTCGACTGGTAATCGCTGCAATGATAACGGTGGGACTATGTTTGTTTCCAGTATCATTAGAAATGACAAGTACAGGTCTTTTTCCACCCTGTTCTGACCCAATAACGGGATTTAAATCCACATAATAAATATCTCCACGCCTGACAGCTCTTTTCATTTGAATGCCCTCCAATCTAAATTTGACATACGGTTTCTGTCTATGTAAGAAGCCAGACAAAGGTTGTTTTGAGTTCGGGAGCGCATAAAACAAAGCTCTGTTCTCATTGATAACCCTGTGTCTGGCTTTATGATCATGGCATTTCTATTTGTCCTCGACACCCCGAAATGCAAATGCGCAAAAGCGCAGGGAAGTCGCCAAACGGTCAGCAGCGAACTGACTCCACGGGAGTTTCACCCCAACTGACGGTCTGCCAGAGCCGCCCTCATTGCCTGCGGCGGATTGGATACCGCTCGGACTGTGACTGGACGGGAGTACCATTATGCTCTTTGTGGGTTATGGCGGAACCGGGGGCTAACCGATATTGGGAGTCAGTATAGGCTCGCTCACCACCTTTCATCGCTATTTGCTTGTCGGCAGGTCTTAGCGTACTGCTCCGCACGCTTATGCTCATCACAATCACAAAGAGGAAGTATTTGGCGAATGACTATTCGGTTGTCAAGGAACAATCCTGTTTTCGCCACACAAAGGAAAACAGGGTGGAGGATTTCGTCCTCTCACCCTGTCGCCAATGGGGAACTATCAATTTCCCCTCATATTAAAATAATTTTTCAATTTTTTCTTTCAGTCTGTCCATGCGCCTGTAAACCGCCTTTTCGGTGATCTTCAGATACCTGGCAATTTCATGAGTGCTATACCCCTGGATCTTCATCAGAACGATCTGCAGGGTAAGCCTGTCCACGGTGATCAGTACATGATACAATTCCTGATTCTCAATATGATCTAGGAATTCCTGTACTGTTTTCGGTTCTGGCTGATCTGTGGATGCTGCTATGGTATCAAGGTATGTACCTGTTCCCTGCACACGCTCATAATATCGTCTGTCTGAATTAAATTCCTGACGGTCATAGAGACGGATTTCTTCAATCTTATCTTCCGAAACACCACTATCTCTTAAAATCTTTTCTTCTTTATCTTTCCAGAGCTTCCATTTGCGCTCTGCTTTTCCATGGTTATATGCCATTTTCCTTACCTCCAATCTGATTTGTTTGAACATTCAGATTGGAAAGGGCGGAGAACGGCAGCCGATACCGGAAGAAGGCATATTCTTTTTCCCGACAAATACCGACAAACAAAAAACCGCAAAGGCACTCAAACCTTTGCGGCAATAAGAAAAATGAGAACTATTATGTAGAAATAAAACTTCTACCTTGGGGGCGTAAGAACGCCAATGACTGCAGAAGCTTTTTTTAACAGATTATCCTCATTCCTGTACAGAGAAATATAAATAATTGCTGCTTCGGATAAGCAGCATGATGGTCATATCAGACCAGCACATAAAAATCCCTCCAAACCTCAAACGGGTTCAGAGGGATAAAATGAAAATAGACATGAGATAACTGCCCACCGAAACACCGTTTTTTTTAATCGGTGAGTTTGTATCCTTCTTTCGTATAATTCGTATAAAAAGAAAGAGCCGATGACCTTGTGATCTTACAAGTTCATCGGCTCTGCGTCTTAGCATCTGGCTCTTTGATTATAGAGTATGTTACTATAAAATAATCTCCATACCATCATAGGCAAAAGAGATATTATCAAATTTTTTCTCTATCTTTTGATAGTCAGCATAAGATTTCCCCCAATATTCATCAATATGTGTAACAATGATTTGCTTTATCCTATATTTATGCTTAATTGTCATTATCTCATCTATAGTAAACAGATCATCTTTGAAAGGGGCATCTATGAGAAGATTTCCACCTTTCAAAACTCCATCATCAGAAACAAGACCAACAATTAAAATATCTGCATCAAAATATAATTTATTATGAACAAAAGGCTTCACGTCACAACAAGCATATATAACTTTTTTATCCTTATCTGATATGACGTAAAAAGTCATATTGCCACGTTGTGTTTTATTATTGACTAAATGAATTTGGATATTTCCAATTTTAATGTAGTCTGTTCTGTTGATCGAAATACAGTGAAGAATATCCTGATAGTAATACAAACCATCTCCGTTCCATGCATTAATATCGTTTACCACCTCCGGCAACGCTATAAACTGTATGGGGGTGCCTTTATTAGCTATGCAATCATAGCCTAAAGGTTCCACGATTCTCATACCTCGCGTATGGTCTGGGTCTTTATGTGATATAGAAAGATATTTAATTTCGGAAACACCTTGTCTATCGCACGCCACACCAATATCCTCCGGGGTGTCAATAAGCATTTGTATATCTTCAATGTAAATGCTCGGCCCCAATCGTTCATATCTTCCTCTTTTTAAACGGGCCTCCTCACAAATTGGACACCTGCAAAAAGGATTAGGAATTTGAAACATTCCTCCACTTCCAACTATCCGTAGTTTCATTTTGATCATACCTCCATAATCTAATTGTCATGAACACATGAAAGTAATATAAATAATAAAAAAGAACCGATAACAACAACTATAGCTGCATTATCGGCTCTGCGTCTGTGCGTCTGGCTCTTTGATAATTGTGATTTTTAGTTTACAAACATTGATTAAGGTTTCCTGCTTACATTTTGGGCAGTATAAAGGAAAATACCTTAAAATTGTATCATTCCTGATTTTCAAACGAGTCTTATTCCCGCATATAGGACATAATATCCATTCTTTACCCATTTCTTACCTTCCTCACTTTATTACAGTTCAAATACACATTCAAATGCCAGTGCTAAATATTTTTCAGCATTTGATAATCCATATTCTATGAGATCTCGAGGCTCCCATTCAAGGCTATCTAAATTATCTGCTCCATATAAAAACTGCGCAAATGGTATACCACGAAATTTTGTTACAGCTAAGGCGGCAGCACATTCCATCTCTACGCAAAGACATCCTGCTTCTTTTCTCTCTGCGATCACTGACTCTGTTTCCCGATATATTGCATCTGTTGTCCAAGTTTTTCCTGTTATGTATGAATATCCGCACTTATCAAGACACTTCGTAATTTTATGAATAGTATTTTTATCAACAGATATTTCATCAGCCGCTTTTAGATAATGATAACTTGTACCTTCATCACGAACAGCAGATGTCGGAACAATAATTTTATTATCGGCAGAGGCTTCTAAAATACCGCAGCTCCCAAACAACACTATTTTTTTCGCACCTAAAGCAATGACTTCTTCTATCCCTGCGACACAGGCAGGCGCACCTACTCGTGATAAATAGAATGCAATCGGCGTGTTTTTATAAATAATTTGATAAATTGGCACACTTCCATTTGCAGTGTATAAATGGTCGATTACTTTCACATTATTTAAAGAAGCAAATTTATCAATGATTCCATTTGAAAAAGTAGAAACGCAAAGTTCAGGAAAATGGGGATTTTGTTTTGTGAAATCCTCTGGGTTAATAAATGCTCTTTTTTCTTTCGGATATTTTTGAAAAACAGTTCCCATAATGCACCTCCTAAACCAATAATGTTTTCTTAATATGATTGATAATCCTCAATGGTATTTCTTCATCCAATGGAATAATCGTGCTGTACATACGCACTCCCTGATACGAAAAGATAATAATATCAATTATCTCTTTACACTCTACTTGCTTAAATTCACCTCGTTTTATTCCATAGGCTAAAAATTCACTCCACATATCCACAGAATATTGGTATTGCCTCAAAAGCAAATTATCTTGTCCGTCTGAAAAGTTCTCGCTAAAGAACTCATAAATCGCTACGCTTAATGATGCGCTGCTATCCAACATTTCCATGCGATAGCGTTCTAAGATTTCCTCAAGTATTTGTCGGGCAGGAAGTCCTGCAGCCATTTTCTCCGACAATTCGTTATCCTGTGCGTTCATAAGCATATCCACGATTTCAGAAAAAATCTGCTGTGTACTATCATAATGCCTATATAATCCCCCTCTGCTTAGACCTGTAATAGCACATATATCTTTCATTGTTACATTTTTGTACCCTTTTTGAGCAAAAAGACAAGCAGCTTTTTCCCGTATAAACTTTTTCGTATCTTCTCCTTTTTTTCCCATATCTTCATCTCCGTTTTGCGACATATGTGTCGCTAATAAAATTATACGACACTCGTGTCGCTTTGTCAAGCAATTATGCAAATCCGATATGGAGAGTTGGGATTATTCAAAGTAGTAATAATACAAAACAGAGCCGATGACTGTGATTGCTCACAAGTTCATCGGCTCTGCGTCTTTGCGGCTGGCTCTTTGATGACAGTAGTGCGTAAATGTTCTGCTTTGATTAAACATTCATGTTTACATTTCGGGCAGTAGAGTGGATAATTAACCAAAACTGTGTCCTCTCTTATTTTATCACGGGTTTTACCTCCACAAAGAGGACACAATATCCATTCTGCATTCATATCATCCCCCGTTTCCTTTACTCTTTGTTCTTTGCGCAAAAAATATTGATTGCTTCGCTGAAGAAAGACGCCAAATTTCCGTTACTAAACCCATTTATATAATTGGAAAAGCGTTCATCATTGATGTAGAGCTGCCCTAAGTAGAGCAAAATTTAATCATCACATTCATAGAAGGATGGCAGTTAAGTATTTACACGTTATATTATCTATTTGATATACTTATGGCCTCGATTGCCACACTACCGCCACGAACGATTTCTATACGATTGGGGAAAGTGCTTTGCATTAACCTAATAAAGTCATTATTCCGATCTTCCGTCTGAACACATTCAAACAAAACTGCTGTGGTATCATAATCAATCATCTTGGCGCTAAAAACATCTCGCATATATGTCAACGTAGCCATATCTTCGTTTGAACAATTATTAACCCTAACGAACATCAGCTCTTTCATATGAATTGCCGTATCAGTAAAATCAATAACCTTAATAACTTCTACGCTACGGTTCAGTTGCTTTTTAATTTGCTCAAATGTTTGATCGTCGCTTGTCAAACTAATTGTCATGCGCGAAATGGTTGTATCCTCCGTAGTACCAACAGTTAAGCTATTTAGATTATATGATTTTCCAGAAAACAATCCTGAAATGCGGGAAAGTACACCAATTTCATTTTCTACCAATAAACTGATCCATCTCTTTTTAATCATTTCCTGCACCTCCCATAATCATATCGCTCAATGAATTACCTGGTGGGACAATAGGAAGTACATTTTCTTCCGGGTCAATAATAAATTCAATCACTGTAGGAACTTTTTTCGTACCTTTGGCTTTTTCCAATGTCGTTTTTATGTCCTCTGGTCTTTGAACTCGAAAAGCTTTTGCACCATAACTCTCTGCCAACCGAACAAAATCTGGAATGTATTCCGGGCAAGATGCGGATGGCGTATTGCAGAAAGTGGCACAACTCTTTCTATACCTTAAACAAGTACAGGAATATCGTTTTTTGTAAAACATCTCTTGCCATTGACGTACATTCCCTAAATATCCATTGTTTAAGATACAAATGATAATCGGCAATTCATATACAATCGCCGTAGCCATCTCCTGAATGTTCATCTGAATGCCGCCATCACCACAAATGGCTATCACATCTCTATCCGGGTTTCCTATTTTTGCACCAATGGCAGCTGGCAAACCATATCCCATTGTGCCAAGCCCACCGGAAGTTAGCATCTGCTTTTTCTCTGTCAGTTCAAGGAATTGCGTCGTCCATAACTGATTTTGACCTACATCAGTAGTAATAACTGCATCTTCAAATACACGATTTATTTCCCGAACGATAGAAAATGGCGTAACTTTTGATTTGGCCCCATAAATATTCCCAAGCGGATATTTTGTTTTCCAATTATCAATTTGCTTTTTCCAATCCGCAAAATCATAATTCGGGGTTTTTTCCAGCAATGCAACAATCGTATTTTTAGCGTCCGCAACAATAGGTATATCTACAACAATATTTCTTGAAATAGAAGCCGGATCAATATCTACATGGATGATGGCAGCTTTTTTTGCAAATTCAGTAACCTTACCAGTAATACGGTCATTAAATCGTACACCTATCGAGAATAGCACATCGCACTCACTAATTGCCGTATTCGCTGCGTAACTCCCGTGTATTCCCAAATTTCCAACATATAAAGGATGATTCGTTGGCAGGGCACCTTTCCCCATAATGGTAGTAATCACCGGGATGCCGGTTTTTTCTGCAAGCTGTGTCATTTCTTGTTGAGCGTGAGCAATATTTACGCCCCCGCCAATGAGAAACACAGGCTGCCTTGCAGTTTTTAAGAGAGCGAGAGCCTTTTTTATCTGTCCTATATGCACATTGACATTGGGCTTATATCCTCGAACCTCTACTTGATCTGGATAACAGTCACTTCCTAATGCCTGCTGAATATCCTTTGGCAGATCAACAACAACAACTCCCGGCTTACCTGAACGGGCAATAAAAAAAGCCTTTTTAATGATTGACGCCAAATCTTCTCTTTTACGAACTGTAATTGCATATTTACAGATACTCCTTGTAATCCCCACTATGTCAACTTCTTGGAAAGCATCGTTTCCAATCAAATGTGTGGGAACCTGCCCGGTAAAACACACAAGGGGTACGCTGTCATAATTTGCGGTTGCAATTCCTGTTACAAGATTGGTTGCACCGGGGCCGCTTGTAACAAGGCAAACTCCCACTTTACCAGTAGAACGTGCATAACCGTCGGCAGCATGGACAAGTCCCTGTTCGTGACGTGGGAGAACAACTTTAATTTCTTCTACGCCATAGAGGGCATTAAACAAATCGATTGCTTGACCGCCAGGATAGGCAAATATAGTGTCAACCTGTTCAGCCAGCAATGCTTTTACAAATAATTCTGCTCCTGTAATTTGCATTAGTTGGGCCTCCTTGATGAATGCGTGTACTTGCTTGCATATAATTGTTTTTTATACGGCACCAATGAAATGGTGCCGTATTCTTTATTTTTGATGCATGATTCCGTCAATGAATGTCTTAACCGTTTGATTGATAAACTGCTCCTGTGTGATAGGTAATAGTTCATTGTCAAAAGAAGCGGTTAAAAACGTATAACCAAATGTGCTTGAAAAGAATGCCATAGCTAAGCACTCATAATTCAAATGTGGAAGTTTCCCTCGTTGCTCCATTCCATTAAAATACTCTACCAAAGCAGATAGAAAATCTTTCGGAACTTTCATAATGAGCGGTGCTGAATCTTCATAAAGCTGTGGCGCTCTAAGTCCAATAGATAATTTAACAAAATCAGGTGTAATTCTTTTCATGTACTCTATCATAAACATCTCTAAATCAGGAGCTAGTTCCCATTTAAGATTTTTGAAGACATCCGTTGTTATATTTCCCCGCCATTTTTCCTGTTCAATTCCACTTAACACAATATCTTTTTTTGACTGAAACTTACGAAAAAGAGTGCATTCATTCACACCGGCTAATTTGGCAATATCTTTAGTTGTCGTTGCTACATACCCTTTATCTCTTACAAGGGACATAGCAGCATCAATTATTTTTTGGCTGGTATCATCCATTTCTATCTCTCCATTTATGCAAGTAGTCACTTTCATTTTAGCTGTTTGAAAGCAACCTGTCAAGATATTGCTTTTAGGAGCGAACATAATAATAACGCAATTCTCTCCTGCCTACACATTTAGGGTACAAAATCCCTTAGAAATCAAGATTTTCCCCTGCATGGTCGATGGGATGACATAGTCCATCGTACTTTCTGCATAATTCAATTTTTACATTTTTCATGCTCCCGCAAGGTGTTTTCGATAAATAGCATTGCCTCACAAAGCTTTTGACATTTTTCGACATCCATGGTTTTGAGCTTATCAATTATTTGATTATCACCATTGGTATCTATTTGTCTTGCTTTTTCTACTCCAATATCAGTTAACCATAGCTTTTTAATCCCTTTGCTTCCTAAAACAAGTTCTCTTGTTATAAATCCGTTTTTTTCCAATTTTGCAATAATTCTGCTGATGTAACTTTTGTCCATATTAAGATGTTCGCATAGTTCCGTAGCGTTAATTCCTGGAAAAAGCCATATTTCAAACAAGGTTCGTGACTCTGGCCACGAAAAATCAGTTCCTAAATACCCCTTAGTGAACACATTCAACCATACAGTATAGTATCGGTTAAATTCTCGTATTTTTTTTACAAGTTCATGATCCAAAATGCGTCCCTCCCCAATCTCTGCATTATATCCTTTCACTTAAATCTAAACTCATAAAGATTGATGTTTCCATAGGGCTATTATTATAGCTTGAAGTTTCTTTGAACCCTACTTTTTTATACATATTTATTGCTTCCTGTAAAAATGGGAGTGTGTCTAAAAACATATATTTATAACCGATTGATTTGGCGTCGCTTATAATTTGATGAACAAGGGCACTTCCTATATGCAATTTACGATATGCTGGGCGCACATATAATCGTTTCATTTCACATTTAACATTGTCAATCTTTTTTAAGGCGATGCATCCAGCCAAATCGTGATTATAATAAGCCAAGTATAACCGCCCATCTGGTAAACCGTATTTATGGCTTAAATTACCTAATTCGTCATCATAGTTTTGTATGTCGAGATATTTTTTGAAAGCAGGATCGCTGTTTGTAAGCATTGTTGTATATTCTGTAAAAAGCACTCCAACTTCTTTTGGAAAATCATAACCGGCCACTAATTCTATTGCCATACTTCCCTCCATAATATTTCACACCGCAATAAGTGTTGATTTTGTCAACTCAATTATAATATTATGATAGAAGTTTTGTCAACCTAACACAGTATCAAATAGGCATTATAAAGTGTAGCAACATTTTATTTTGAAGCTGCTGGAAGGTTTTCTGTATCAAATAGAGAATATGAATTTACACTTCTATGTATAAGATATAAAATCTCTCATTACAAGAAATTTCACATCGTTTCATAAGAACTCTTATCTCTGTACAATAGAAAAGTAACATTATTTTGCTACAAGGTGGTGAGCTTATGGACGAAAGAAACAACGATTTTGACTTTGATTTTATGCCCATTGGACAGGCGATCAAAAAAGCCCGTGAAGCCAGAGGAATGACAAGGGAGCAGCTTGCCGGGATCATTGGGTATGCTCCACGACACATTCAGTCCATTGAGAACGAAGGACAACATCCAAGTATTGAGCTGTTTATTCAGCTGATTACCATGTTCGATGTGTCTGTTGATGAATACATATTTCCTGAAAAAGAAGTAAAGAAAAGTTCCGTCCGCAGACGTTTAGACGCACAGCTCGACAAACTCAACGATAGAGAGTTGTCCGTCATAGAAGCAACTGTGAACGGGCTATGTATGGCAAAAGAGCCAGAGGAATAAAAAATCCTCTGGTTTTCTTTTGCTGATTTTTAGTAGGCTGGAACACCATATCCATAGATGGAGCTGCTTCCAACTGTATATTGTCTTTGTTTTACCGCATCACCGGAATTTCCTTCTACGGTGTAGACAACTCCGTTTTCGCATTTCTCTACAATACCTACATGGTCGGTTGAACCATCGCCTTCCCAATCGAAGAAAATAATGTCCCCCGCAGCAGGCTCATAGTTTCTGTCCTGCCATTGGTTCCGTTCCTTGAACCAGTTTGCACCGCTGACGCATCCTGCAAACTTCGGGATAAAACCGCCCTCGATATAGCCACATTGCTCCGCACACCACGAAACAAAGCAGGCGCACCATTCTTCCCGGCTGCTGAAACCATACCATGACCAGTAGGGCTGTCCGCCCTCATTGCCAAGCTGCGTCAGGGCAACTTCTACGATTGCCTGATTACCGCCACTGGTAAATGCTCGTCCAAAGGGATAATAGCGCAGTACCTGAGAAACATACTGGGTATCGCCATAACTGTCCCATCCCAGTCGTTCTGCCTGTATCGTGGAAAACTCAACCGCATTGGCATAAGTGTAGCCGCCGTAATTGGTCTGCGCCCATGAAATATAGCCATTTCCGAAGTTATATCCCTGCAAGGCCAGTTTGATCCGATCCATGTCAATGGGGTTTTCCACTTGTGCGGCATTCAGACAGGCAGCTAAATTCTGGATACCGACATTGATGGAATATTCCGGGTCTGTAATGCCATTGGGGGTATTCGGGTACTGTGTGTTATATCCACATTCCGACGCCTGCATGGGATCGTTTCCCTGTCCTCCAGACTCCTGCATCATGACCGCCTTGATAAGTTCCACATATTCAGGAATCCCATGCTGCTTTGCATATTTCTGGATCAGCGGTTCATAGGCTTCTACCTCGGCACTGACCGGAGTATAGGAAGTGCTTTCACTGCCGCCGCCAAACAGGGAGATCGCACAACCAAGCAATACCACGATCAGAATAATCACTATTGCGATCCAGCCGCCTGCAACAATCGCTGCTATCAATGCTTTTGTACCTGCAATGATCGCTTTGACAGCCGCTATGGTGGCCTTGACGGTTGTTTTAGCCGCCGCTGCAGATGCCTTTGCGGAAGCTCTTGCCGCCTGCGCTGCTTTCTGTGCGGTTTTTGCAGAAGCCTTTGCCGCTGCCTGTGCGGTTTTGGCAACCTGCTGTGTGGTCTTTATGGCCGCTTTAGAAGTCACCTGTGCTGTTTTTACGCTTCTTTCGGTTGTTTTTACAGAGCCTTTTGCCGCTGTCTTGACGGTTTTTCCTGCACTTCTGGCCGACTGCTTAATCGTTCTTTTGGTATCTGTTGCTGTTTTTATGGTCTGGACAGAAGCATCCGAAACCGGAGAACGGCCTGCAGTTCCACGATGGATCTGCAAGCCGTTCTGTCCAGACACATTCCTTGCTGACCTCTGCTCAGCAGCTTTGGCAGCCCGCTTCTGCTTAAAATCAGCCATTTTGTCCTTTGCCTTAACGATATTGTCTTTGGTGATCTTAACGCCTTTTTGCCCTTGCTTATTGAACTGGTGGATACCCTCATCTTTTACCCGGTCAGAAGCATGGGAGATCTTATCCGCAGCATATTCCGTAGCAGAGCCTTCGTTGGCATAATACCCTTCTTCCGCTTTCTCCTTTGTCTTTGCATAGGCAGCTTTCATACGCTCTGAAGCAACGGCGGCTTTATCTATGGTCTTAATCGTACCTTTGACTGCATCCCTGGTTTTAATATCAGCCATAGAAGCCCTCCTTTCTTAGAAGCTGTCCTTTCCTCATGCCATCTTTTTTGCTACCACGACAAGCCTTCCATTTGTGGCCGAATATTCACAGGTAGAAAGGGTAATCAGCCTGTCGCCATAGTCTGCCGTAACACCCGTATCATACAGGGCAAGCTCTTTACACGTTTCGATATAGGCATTAAATTCTTCCTCATTTTCCGCATTTACAAAATCATAATAGCGGTAGCCGCTGGAACTGTAAGCGACTGTCTTGAATACAGCAACGATCTCATACTCTGCCTGTTCTGTCAGGGTATCAAACTGAAAGGTTTTGTGTTCCTCATAAAAGCTCTTGGATTTATAATCCTCCAAAGCTCCAAACATGCGGTTGCCGCTGATGTGGTGTCCGTAAATAATGAGATTGTCACTGGTAAGCAGGTCACAGTTTTCCTGAATATACGGAGTACCTAAATCACTGTACTGCTTCTCAAAATTGTGTTTAAGATAATAATTCGGTTCATCCTTTGTCTGCATAACAGGGTAGTTAATGGATGTGCCGGAAATGGAAATCCAGCCCACCATATCTTCATTCTGCAAATACAGCTCCTTATATTTGGACAGGACATCTTCACCCTCGCTGACGGGAACATCATCAGGAACCGGTTCTTCATCGGGAGCCTGTGCCACCACTTCTGCAATCTCGTCAAATACTTCCGTCTGCTCGTCCAGCTGTGCGTAATGATCATAGATGTGATAAACAGAAAATGCCGCCATACCTAAAAGGCACACGGCGGCAGCAAGACAGATCATAGATTGATATTTTTTCATGGGTTTCTCCTTTCTTAGCGTGACAATTCGTTTTGTTTTCTGGGTGCGGGAAGATCCCTGCAATATTCGGGATACCTGACCTTGATGCCCTCCATGAAGTAGGGGGCAAACTCACAACAGAACAGATCTTCCGGTGTAAAAGACTGGGGGCTGTCCATGTCGGTGTACCCATTCCAGAGGTTAAAGGCAAGGCGGCAAACCCTAACCGTTCCGCTGGTCTGCCATCCGCCGTGCATCCCATCCGGCTCGATACAGTCATTCTTAAAGTCAAACATCTGGCTGATATTTGCCCTTGTTTCCGAAGCAATCCCCATGACATAGAAAAACGCCCGGTGATAACTGTCGTTGACTCTGCACTTACTCATGTTTTCCAGAAAGAAATCTCTATGCTCTGCGGAGCGAAATTGAATATTAGACATTTGAAAATACCTCCTTTATCCGTTTTTGCGCAATCTTAAAATATGCCTCATTGATCTCTGCACCTAAATAATCCCTGTCGTTTGCCAAGGCAGCCAAAGCAGTGCTTCCAGTCCCCATAAAACCGTCAAAGACCAGTTCCTTTCTGGTACTGGAAATCTGGAGCAGCCACGACAAAAACTCCACATTTTTTACGGTTGGATGGTAAATGCCATGTTTCTTCTGCCATGTGGCATTGTAGGTTGCCTTGGGATATTCCTCTCCAAACCAGCAGGCAGGGAACCTCGTCTTGTACTTCTTACTTGGTTCTCTGCCTTTCTGGAACAATGTGCCTTCTTTTTTACGGTTCTCCAGTAATTGCGTCTGCTGAAACAATCGCCGTCCTTTCTGACAGAAAATAATCCATTCTGAATTATTGGCATAGCTGCCTTTCAGATCACCGATGCCGCCCAATGTCCCTTTCTCCACCACCAGACAGTTTTTTACCGTAAATCCTGCTTTTCGCAGACAGTCGTAATGAAAAGAATAGCAGTCAAACCGGGTAAAAAAATAAGCGTGGGAATTGTCCCGCAAAATGCGGTAACTTTCCCACGCAAAGCGTTCATAATCAATCCCGTGATCCCCATCCAATATTTCATGGGGCTGTCTGGCAAAATGGTTCTGGTATGCGATGCCATAGGGCGGATCGGTCAGGATAAGTGACACAAAGTTATCCGGGATATGCGCCATCAGTTCCATACAATCCATACAGTAAATTTGATTGCGCAGATCTAAACACTCTGTCTCCTTCCCCACTTCCTTATACCTCTCCAAACTTGGTCGTCATCAGTTTATACAGTTCGGTGTTATGCGGGAATTTGTTGACAAACGGCACAAGGGAACCGCCTACCTTCAAAAGTCCCTGTCCTGCACCGACATTGGTGATATAGCCCATCTGAAGGTCAGAGATGTTCAAAAGCTTGGCAAGCTCAATCCTGTCCGTAGACGCCTGATTAAGCATGATGATAAATTCAGAGTTAGCAAGCATTGTCCTTGCGGTATGGCTCTGCAAAAGGTCATCTACATTCTGTGTGATACCGGTACAGTATGCACCATATTTACGCACACGCTTCCAGAGGGTAAAGAGGAAGTTTGCCGAGTATTCATGCTGGAACAGCAGATAGATTTCATCAATGAAAATGAATGTGTTCCTGCCCTTGGCTCTGTTCTGCGTAATGCGGTTTAAGATACTGTCAAGGACAACCAGCATACCAATCGGCTGTAACTGTTTGCCCAGATCCAGAATGTCATAGCAGATCAGACGGCTGTGGGTATCCACATTGGTGTTCTTGGCAAAGGTGTTCAGGCTGCCATCAGTAAACAGCTCAATGGCAAGGGCGATTTCCTGCGCCTCCGGCTCATTCTGTTTGAGCAGTTCTTCACGGAAGTCCTGCAAAGTGGGCGGGACACCCTGATAATTGCCCTGCTGATAGTGGCGGTAAACACTGGCCGTACAGCGGTCGATAATAGATTTCTGTTTTGCCCCCAGACTTGCACCGCCAATGAGCTGTTCACAGAGAGACAAAATAAACTCCGATTTCAGAATGACCGGGTTTGCGCCGTCACCGTAATCGGAGTTCATATCCATTGCATTGATGTGGTTTTCACTGGTCGCAGAAATGTGGATGACTTCGCCCTGCATGGCCTTGACCAGTGGGGAATATTCCCGTTCAGGATCGATAATAATGACATCCGCATTGGGATCTGTGAGGATGATATTGGTCATTTCTTCTTTTGCCGTAAAGGATTTACCTGCACCAGACACACCGAGAATAAACGAGTTGCCGTTGAGCAGATGGCGGCGGTTGGCAATAATCATGTTCTTGCTGATTACATTCTGCCCGTAATATATACCGTCCTTGTGGTAAATCTCCTGCACCCGGAACGGGATAAATACGGCAAGGCTTTCCGTGGTCAGTGTGCGCAGGGCATCGATCTTACGCACACCAAACGGCAGCGCCGTGTTCAGTCCGTCCATCTGCTGGTATTTCAACACTGCAAACTGACACAAATGCTTTCTGGCAGTGGTCAGCAGGGCTTCCGTATCGCTGTCCAGCTGCTCTTTGGTTTCTGCGGTATGCACCAGTGTCAGCACCGCAAACATCATCCTCTGGTCACGGGTTGTCAGGTCGTCCAGAAATTCCTTGCTTTCCTTGCGCTGCTGCTCAAGGTCATAAGGGACAACTGCCGAGAAATTATTATTCTGATTCTGTTTTCTCTGCCAGTTCGTGATATTGGTTTCGACACCGAGCAGCCGGTTTTCCACTTCCCGTACCGCTTCATCCGTGGGAACCGGGACAACATCAATGGACAGCATCATGTTGCGGTTCAGCTCACAAAGCTCCGCTACCATGCTGTCTTTGATATAGGCAGCGTATTCTCTAAGGAAGATCACACGCCCGTATCGATCTCCCATACGGAAACAGTCCTTTTCAAACTCAAAGGTGTCCGGGCAGATGAAGTCTTTGAAATCGTGGCCTTTGCGCATACTCTGTACCATATCGAAGGTAAAGGCGGTTTCTTCGCCGGTACGGTAGAAGTCGTGGAAGATACGGAGTTTTTCTTCCGCTTCCAGTTCTACGCATCGTGCGCCCAGGCGGGAAAAATGAGTGACAAGGTCGGCACCCACACGGGCAAAATAGTTCCGTGCTTCTTCGATATTCTTTTTGCACACAGAAATAGTCACATATTTGTCCTGCACGATAGAGTTTGCTCCGGTTGCCTTATCCAGCAGCATCTTGTTGTACTCCTTACGGTACTTATCCAGACCGTCCTCCGCCATGGGGATCAGGATGGTCTGCTCAAAATCCACCCGGTTCAGACGGCGGTTATTGATGGTGAGCTTTGTGGTAGCGCCGCTGTCAAAAGCATTGAGCAGTTCAGAGTATTCCAGAAACATGGCTTCCTTGTCCTCACGGCTGGCCACGGCATAATTGATGTCCTCAAATTTAAAGGTCTTTGCATATTTGTTCCTGCCCACAAGGAAAATGCCATCTTCCCAGATCGTATAAATGGGAATGACATTCTGTACTGACTTTGGCACCACAAATTTTTCCTTATCCTGCTTAAACAGGGTTCTCAGTGTTTTAATCATGCTGCGCCTCCTTTATTCTTTTTCGTTTTCTTCTTATCCTGTTTTTTCTCCTTTCGCTCTTTTCGTCTCTGTTTCTTGGGAACGACAGGAAGTCCTTTTTCTCTTGCTTCGATGCTGGACTTCATGGCTTCGTAATAAAGATTGTCTGGCCGGAACATCAGTTTCTTTGGCATCAGAAATTCGGATTTAAACCATGCCCAGACAAACTGTTCTGCGGTCATGCCGTTATATTTGATAAAGCCCATCGCCGCAAAGGGGAATGCCCCTAAAATGCATACCCAGCTAAGGGTTTCCATACCAAAGTACGGACGGAGAAGGAAATACAAGCCTACCGCAACACCGCAGGCAAGGACAGAAAAAATGAACTGCCTTAATGACAGTCCGAAAAACATACTTTCCGTATAGTTACGGATTTCTTTATTGATCTTTACTTCCAAATGGATACCTCCTTTATAAGCCCATCATTTCCCGTACAACACGGTCAGCCATTTTGACCGCACCGACTAAGACGAGCATATTAAATACCAGTTCCCCGATGTAGCTCCACACCATAGATACCGCTGCCGCATCCGGGTTGACTGCCGGTGGAGCCGCTGCAAACAGGGAAAAGATGATGCAGGCAAGCACTATGATCGCACCTTCCAGGCAGACAGCGGCATAGCTTTTGATAAAGCTCTTGCCAACACTCTGACTCGGTTCCCCTGCAAAAGTGGAAAGAGGGATGGGAGCAATCGCCGTATAGAGATACAGTTTAAAAAATCTGCCATAGACAGACATAATCATAATGAACGACAGTATCGTAATAAACAGACCGCCGATCAATGTGACTGCCCAGAGGGGAATGCTCTCAAAAAAGCCACAGTCCTCAACGGCTGTGACGATTTCCTGCGGCAGTACCGTTTGTGTGGCAGAGCCAAATCCAGCGGCATTCATGATCGTGGAAACCACACCCTGAACGATATTAAAGAGAGCCATCATCAGCTCTAAGCCATAGGTGACGACTCCTTTTGCAAGGGCAAAACGAATAAACAGCTTCAAAGCATGTTCCGGCTTTTTGACTTCGGCAAAATTGCCGCAGGTACGCATGACACCAACGACAAAGAACAGCACCAGCAGGGCAAGCCCGATTGCCTGCAGTGCGCCGTGGATATTCAGGATAACAGACCATATCGTACCGCCTTTAAACTGCTCCGGTGACTGGGTAATGAGCTGCCATATCTCCGCCAGCTTTTCATTCCAGGTGTTCAGGGCATTTTCAAGATTCTGTACGACCCAGTTATCAGACACATAAATCACCTCCTGTTTTCTCTGCATAACTGCTGATTTCAACATCACATACAACCTCGTTGCCCCACACATCCCAACCATCTGTTTTTTGGCGGGCAAACAATTCCAATCGCGGCAGGTCGCCCATCAGCGCAACGATTTTCTCTCGGACTTCATCCGGTTTCTGACTATGCTCACGCAAAGGGCTGATAATAAACTGATAGATACGGTTTGATTGTCTGCGAGGTTTTCCTTTTGTGGCGAGCAGGCAGATTTCCGCATTTCCTCTTGTACAAAATCCAAGACCGAAGAACCATCCTTTTCCACTTTTGTTCTGTTTTAGCCAAACAAATGCAACTGTTTTATATTGAAAGCCCCATGCTTTTATTACCTTTAAGGCTTCGGGTAATTGAGGAAATGTCGCCCATAAAAACAGGACACAATGTTGATCGGCTACTTCTGCAACTTTCAGCTTACAGATTTCTTCGATGCTCATGGTGCGGTAATGATGTTCTGCTGCTCCAGAAAGATTTTTCTGGTTGTAGTGCCACGGTGGATCGGCGTAAATGATGCCATATTTTTTTATATTCTCGATAGATTCAACCACCTTTCTTGTCATAAAACAGACAGTGGGAGCATTTCTGCCGCAGCAGATCTGCTCCCATTGTCTTGTTTCGTCCGTTATCTTAGCCTGTAATCAGGGTAAGGATCTCCTTTGCAAAGGTAATGACTACGCCGCCCGCAAGCGTCAGAAATCCATTCGCTCTCTGGGATGGATCATGGGATTTCAGGGAAAGACCGATCTGCACGATACCAAAGCCGAGCATGATCATACCCACAGCCCTGACCAGTCCGAAAATGAAGTCGGAGAGGTTATTGACTACGGTAATGGGATCGTTGGCGGCAAATGCCGTCGTGGTAAAACAGGTCATACAAAGCACAGCGCCTGCATACGCCATCAACGCTCTTTTGGTCTTTCTGCTCATCGGCAGCTTCACGGTTTCTTTCTTCTGGGTATCCTTCTTGCTAAAAAATTTCATAGATAAATCCTCCTTTAGATGTTAAACATTTCTTCCAAATCCTCATCGGACAGAAGTTCATAAGTTGTGTTGACAGATGCAATGCTTACGGCATTCTCTGGAATTTCACTGTCAAACACGAGCGTAGCGACAGCCTGTGTCGGCTCTCCGTGGATATACGGCGGCTGACCGCCATCCACCGTCAGCTTCACATTCGGGTGCTTCAGGATGTCGTACTTCAGATCCATAACCGGACGCTCCCCTCGGATAAACAGCAGTGCATAACGGTTATCCAGCATCCGCACCTCATCCGGGGTCATCAGTTCACGTCCTGAAATCTGATAGTTGGTCGAATAGTTTCCGCTGCGCCCGGAGCTTTTTCCATAGGTGTTCGTATCAATAGTTTCCTTACCTAAAAGCTCGGACACATATTTGTGGGTACTCTGTTCGTTGCCGCCCAGATACAAAAATTCATCGCAGTTGCCGACGATGCTTTCCCATTGCTTTTCAAAGAGCGCCTTAAGCTGTGCCAGATTCTGAAGAATAATGCTGACGGATACGCCACGGGAGCGCATCACAGAAAGGATCTTGTCAAAATCATCGGGCAGGCTCACATTGGCAAACTCGTCCATGATGAAATGGCAGTGGACAGGCAGGCTGCCGCCGTACTTGTGGTCGGCAAGATAAAAGAGCTGCTGAAAAAGCTGCGTATAGAGGATACTGACAAGGAAGTTAAAACTCGTATCGTTGTCTGGTATCAGTGCAAACAAAGCAACTTTCTTTTCGCCCAAAGAGGGCAGGTCAAGCTCATCCGTAGCTGTCAAACCGGCAAGGCTCTCCAGATTGAATTTTTCAAGCCTTGCGGCAAGGGTGATCTGAATGCTCTTTAAGGTCTTAGCCGAACCAGAGTGGTAATCCCTGTAATACTTCAGGGCGATATGCTCCGGGTTTTTCAGCTCCAGCCGGTCAAACAGTTCATCCAGAGGACTGACATAACTGTCATCATCCTCCCGGACTTCACCAGCCCGTAAAAGCTCCATGACCATTGGAAAGTTCTGTTCATCAGGCGGCGCTTCGTATTTCAGATAAAACACCAGTGCCAGAAGCAGCATACTGGCCGCTGTATCCCAGAAGGGATCTTGTGACTGTGCGCCTTTGGGCGTGGTCGCCTTAAAGAGATTTGTCACCAGCCTTTGCACATCGTTGTCATTCCTAAGATAAACAAAGGGATTGTAACAATGGCTTCGGTGCATATTGATCAGATCAAGGACTCCAACTTCATAGCCTTTCTTTTCCAACAGGCCGCCAATGTCACGGACAATTTCTCCTTTCGGGTCGAGGATCACGAAAGAGGTATTGCACTGCATGGCATTGGGCTTACAGAAAAACCTTGTTTTTCCTGCGCCGGAACCGCCGCATACTAAAATGTTCAGATTCCTGCGGTGTTTTCTGCCATCCAGACCAATACGGACATTCTGCGTCAGCAGCTTATTTGCGGACGGATCTTTATCCCGGTACTTTTTATTCAAAGTCCCGGTGTTGCCCCATTTTGCTGAGCCATGCTCCTCCCGCCTGCGGTAGTTCCTGCGGGTAGAGAAATAAATGCCGATCCCCATTGCATAAGCGAGCAAAAAAAGAAGGACAGTTTTTAAGCTGTCCTCACACATCCTGATTGCAAAAGGGTGGCTCATCGCCACGGGTAATCCATTGACGATCTCTACCATGCCTCCACTGACATATGGTGCTGTCAGCAGGGCAAACCATACGACGGGAACAATCCCACAGACAGAAAGGATGATGCTCGTTTTCTGGTCGTTATCGTTCCTCATGACACTTACAGGGAAGCACCCTGACTTTCTTTGTCGGGGCATTGGCTACCTTGTCGATCAGCTCATCCACAGGCTCGGTGGGGCGTTCCTCCTGTATCTGCCGTGTCCGCAAGGTATTTAAGGCATTGATCACGATATTCCTGTCGTACCTATCCAGTGCGATATGGTATCGTTCTTCTTTCATAGGCTCTACCTCCGATTAGCGTTCCTGCTCCTTATTCTTAGGCGGTCTGCTCTTTTCCAGGCTCTTAAACATGTCACTCTGGATTTCTCCCAGAACATCACGCATGGAGTTAAGCTCGCCTTTGAACACCTGCGTATCCGGTTCCGAAAATTCACCCGGAAGCCGGTCAAAACTGAACCCTCTGGTATCTACGCCATAGCGCTCACTGACCATATAGGCGACACAGAAGGATTTGAAATCGGAAGCGTCACGGCTTTCATTGTGTTTGAAGTCAAAGACCGCTGCAGAAACTTCCTTTGCCATGCTCACAAAAAGCTGTTCTTCGGAAAGACCGGTCTTAATAAAAATCGTCTGCTGCTTACTGTCGTAGTAGGCAGGCATTTCCAGATCGCCAACCGGAACAAAGGGAACCGGGCTTGCATCGATCAGGGCAGAAACAAGCTCCCGCATGTTTTTTCTCTCCGGTGCCTGCACTTTTCCTGCCGCAGAGGTTTCAGAAATGTCATAGACAATCTTCGCATTATAGCCGACTGCCTTTGAACCATCCTCACGGGTATATTCCTTCCCCGGTTCAAGAATGACGATCTTGTGTGCATCCTTGTTGACATAGATCCGATTCTGCTTCCATGTGCTGTAATCTTTCAGCTGCACTGCATCGGGTTTCTGGGCAGATACCAAAATGGCATTGGCAACCGAGTAACGGTCAAAACGACTCTGTACATCCAGGTACTGGCGGAAACTGTCGCCGTTTGTCATCATTTCCGCACAGGTACTGTCGATCAGCTCATAGGCTTCCTTACGCTGTTCCTGCTTCTGGGCAGCCCACTGTGCTTTATCAAACGGTTTGCTGCCGCCGTTAAATACATCATAAATACTCATCATCATTTACCTCGTTTCTTTGGATTTTGGTTTCTTTTTCCGCCTTGGCGGCTGTTTATGCTCTGTTTTTCCTGCTGGCGGTTTCTTGGCTCTGTCAGAAGCAGAGCTTTTGTCCAGGGAAGGGGAAGCCTCCGCTTCCTGCTCCTTACGGCTCTCTTTGATTTTCCGCAGTTCCTCTCTGACAGAAGGTTTTTCCTTAGTCATAGTAGCCCCCTCTGCGGATTTCTTTGGCTGCTCTAAGATAGGCTCGGACTGAGGGGATTTTTCGGTCTTTGCCACAGAGGGGTTTTCCGGGGCATGTTCCTCCTTCTGAACCGGCGCACCCATCAGTGCGTCAAGAAGTTTATCTTTCTCTGCCTTTTCCTGTACTCCGATGTCTGGCTCCGGCTGGCCGTCCTTCGTATCTTTGGACTTTTCTGTTTCCGTCACAATAGACGCCGTGCTTTCGGATGCCAGTTTGAAGCGCTCCGCAATACGGCTGATCTTAGATGCATCCTCCGCACGGGCGATCACATCCACCTCGGCATTGGGATCTTTGTTTTTTCGGTCAGCAAGCACACAGTAGAGGACACCGTATTTCTTGGCTTCCTGTGTGAATTTCTTCAAATCACCATTTTTGACGGTAAAGACTTTCAGTTCCTTTCCAGAGCGCAGCATGTTGGTGAGCCTTGCCTTGCCTTTGGTTTTCTTTTCTTCTTTGAGAATCGAATACAAGAGGATGGCAATGTTTTTCGCACCAGCACCGGTAATCCTGGCGGCGACTTCAAATCCCTCCAAGCTCATTCGGACGATCTGTTCTGCCGCTTCGCCGCTTGTGTTCATTTGTCATCAGCTCCTTTCTTTGCTGTTCTTCATCTGCCCGTATGGTTTTCAGCTTTTCCTTGAGGGTATCGTTACGGGCCTCGATCCCCTCGCACAGTTTCACCTCCTTTCGGATCACTCGCAATCGTTTGGAAAGATCGGAAAGCTGCGACCGTATCGCTTCCTTTTCTTCACTGCCCATCTTACGGGATTGGGAATAAAGCCCCTTGCGCTTTTGAAGCAGGTCAGCCATTTCCGTTTCCAAAGATTCCTTATAAGAACAAAGCTGCTCTACCGTATCAATGCGATTCCGGCAAAGCAGCCTTGTTTCCTGCGATATAACTTCCATCTTCATCAGGTCATCCTTCAAAAGATAATGAAGCCTTGCATAATTCTGTTTTCTGTTTTTCGGAAGAATACCGAGCCTGTAGCAGTAATGCAGATACAGCCCCCGCAGCCCGCCGATTTTCTTTGCTCCATTCAGAGTGCCTTTCAGGCGGTACACCGGGATTGGCTTTTGCGGCCCGGCAAACCGGGAAAACTTCACTGCATAGGAATTCTCCCGGATGCGCTCCATGATCCTCTCGTTAGTATAATTTTCTCCCAGCTTGTAAAGCCGCTTGGGGCGCTTCCATCCTTTCCCCATGATCGTCCAGTATTTTCGGTTCGGGTCAAACCGGACATGGTATCCCATTTCCGCCATCTGACGGTCAAAGTCTTTCAGAGTAAAAGACTTGCTGATCGCTTCATCCACTGCCTGCCTTGCCACGTTGTCCCGTGTGGGCATCCCATTCTTTTCCGCCTGATAAAGTGCATAGGGTTTCTTTCTGCCGCTTGGATGTTCTATGACCGAAAGGGCATATTCCCGGCACAGCTCATCGGAGCGCTGGCGAAGCAATCGAAGATTAGCTTTGTTGTCGTGGTAATGTTTCCCGTCCATAAAAGAAACCGAGTTCACAACAAAGTGATTGTGAAGACAATCCGTATTCAGATGAGTAGCAACGATTACCTGAAACCTGTCGCTCCACATCCGCTGGGCAAGTCTGACACCGATTTCGTGTGCCTGTTTGGGCGTGACCTCTCCCGATTTAAAACTCTGGAACCCGTGATAGCAGATGATCTCACTTTCATCATTCCACTGTGCTTTAGCGATCATCATTTCCTCTCTGGCAGAGGCAGGGTCACAGTTGACACCCGTAACAAAAAACCGCTGCTCCGTCTTATCCTGATTGGTCGCATATTCCATCACATCCACCAAAGCCTGAAGGTCTGTTTCCGAATAATTGGGATTGGCAGTCTTTTCCGGGTTTTCGGCATAGTCAATCGGGTGGTCAAGCCTGCCTCGTACATCCCAGATCTCACAGACTGCCATTATCCCGATGGCCTTTGGGAAAGCAGATATTTTTTTCGGACATCCACCTGAAACTCATGCCACTTCTTTGCTTCCTGTGAAAGCATGGGGGCGTCCACAAATCCAAGAGCGTTGGCTTTGGCAGCAAGCTGGTTGATACGGTTGCCGATGGCAGACAGTTCCCGCATGATCTTATAAAATTCAGGATCGGGCTTTTCACAAAGACGGTAGCCCCTGACCATTTCCCGCAGGAATGCTTCTTTGGAGCGGCCCGATCTTTTTACAAGCTCATAAAGATGCTGCGCTTCTTCCTCATTCAGACGAAACAGGATCTGTACGCTTCGGTTTCTCATTTTCCACATCCTTTCTGGCGGAGAGTCGGCTGATCTGCAGGCAGCACATCAGTACAACGCCGAAAATTCCGCCCAGGGTAAACGCAATAAATTCACTCATTCTTAAACTCCTTTTCTTCACTGGGGTATTAGGGGATGCCCCCTAACAAGCGAATTTGGTTATCCAGAAGCTATCTGGATAACCAAATTCAGTGCTTGGTAAGACATCACTCCTCGCACTCGTCCTTATACACACATTCTCCGCAAACGGAACAGAAGTACGGGCAGCCCGAACAGCAGTCGTCCTCATCCGTTTCTTCCTCGACCAATTCTTCAAGACCGTCCTCGCAGCCTACGGAGATTGCAGCTTCACCGCCAATAAAATCCTCATCAGAAAAGTCGATCAGGTCAGTGTCAAACAGGATGGTTTCTGTCTTTTCTTTTGCCTGTTCCGGGGTTTCCGCATATACGGAAATGGTCTTTTGATAGTGTCCAGTTAAAGTAACCTCAAATTTTTTCAATGAATTTTCCTCGCTTTCTTTGTTCAATTTGATTTCGATACCGTGGTGTTTCTTGCTAAAAAACAGTGGGCAATCAACGGGCATCCCTCCTTTCATGGCTCCGATTTGGCCTTGCAATTCCTAAATAGGACAATAAAAAATCGTTGAAATCCTTGCCGACAGGCGGTGGATCATCAACGATCTGATAGTCTTTCTGCAACAATTCTTTTAAGGCGGCAGTACAGAGCCTGCCTGTTTTGTCATTGTCCAGATGCAGAAAAATGGTCTTTACTTGTGGATTTGCCTTCAAAAAAGTGGAGAGGGCAATGGGGATTTTGCTGTCCTTTATCTCTTTCTTTGGCTGATATACACCCGAAAGAGAAAGCAGATTTTCTTTTTTGTAGTCCTTACCTTCACATTTGAGCAGGGTCGCATAAGAGAGCAAATCAATGGCTGCTTCAAACAGATGCACCGACTGGCAAGGCTCTCTTGCCAGAAGGCGGAAGGAATACCGCTTGTCACTTCCCGATGCATCGCCCTTAAAGGAGCTGGCCATCGTACCACGATAGGCAGCATACTTAGGGGTTCCGCTTTCATCCTTGCCGATAAAAACAACGTTGTGATACCTGGCACTTTCATAAATCGTACCGTCTGCAATGCACTCCTGAATGATCTGAAAGTCAATGCCACGCCCGGAAAGATACTGGGTCACCCGGTCACAGTCTTTATTTCTGGGCGGCAGAAGAAGAACTTTCGGTTCCTCCTTGGGTGCAGAAACAGGCGGCGGACTCCAACCTGCGGTAATACCTGCCAGAGCTTCCACGGCTTCTACAAAGCTGTATTCCTTAACCTTGATCAGATAGTCCAGGGCAGAAACACCGCCAAAACCTCTTGACCACCAGTACCATTTGCCATTGGAAATCTTCAGACTGTCGTGTTCTCTGGTGCAGTAAACATTCCTCGCCACATGCTTCAGATTGTCTGGTTCATACCTCTGCAAGTAGGAAAGCAAGTCCATCTGCCGTGCCTGCTCAATCACGTCAGGGTCAAGCTGCACATAGTGTCTGTTCCTTCCCATTCAATACAATCACCTCCTAAAATAGAAAAAGCCGAGGGATTTTCGTAATGAAAACCTCTCGGCTATGTAATATCATATTACATTTCAATATATCACTAATATACTACCATTTAATTCTATAAAGAGAAAATAACCACTAGAACGTATTAGCTAGCAGAGCACCACTTGCTATATTACCACTTAAATTTATAATACAATTTAAGGTTACATTTAGTGCTTCAAAAGCCTTCTTTGTCTTTCCCATCTTTTTATCTCCTTTTCCTTCAAAAACGTGTTTCATATGTTCCAGAAAAAAGAATGTTATAAGTGGTATTACAATAAGAAGTGCTCTCTTTGATGCTAACCCTTGCTCTGCAAGCCAATACGTTCTAATTTCCCCTAATCTATTTCACGAATTAAATTTTATAGCGATACAGATTATAATTTTATTCTTCTGTTTCTAAAGTAACTAATTCCGCTATTTTAGCTGCAACATCTTCCATTGATTCCTCAATAGTACTTAAGCCACTCCGTGAACCAAGCAACGGACTAACTTCTCGTAAATCTTCAAAAGTTGTATCATGTACAATAGGTACAAGCAAATCACGAGCCAATAAAGCTGAAAGTTCTTTATCTGCGACGCCCTCTCCCTTAATACGTTTAAGGAACGATGGTGTAACCAATACAATACCGATACGAGATTTTACTAAACCTTTATCAATTTCACGAAGCAATGATGAGCCTAAAGGAACATCTTTTTCACTAAACCAAACCGTCACACCTTTGGCTTCAAGTAAGTCATACAATTCTTTGGCTGCACCTTTACGATCATCCCATGCATGGCAAAGAAAAACATCTCGTAAATCTGGTAATTTCGAACGCTTTACAACATTTTCACGAACAGGCGTAAGCGTTCGAATTTCTGCGGGCGAATACAAAATAGTAGAACCAGGTGAAGCCCAACGTGCCTTCTTCTTAGTTTGTACACTACTACCACTACTGCTTTTGGAATTATTTGCTCCCGAAGAATATGATGGAGTATATGTGGAATAAAAATTATAACGTGAAATTCCGCCTCTTCCACACACTGGACAGTTTGCCCTTCCACTTGCTGTTCGATGACCATTAATTGGTGCTGTACATCTTGCCATAATTTTACTCCTCCTATCTTCAAAAGATGTATCTGACTTTTTTATATATTGCTATTTTCAAAACATTAACGTTAATATCTTTTAGAAAATGTGTTCTTTTATTTACAATAAACTATTCATTATAGCTTGTCAATCTATATTTTGTATTACTCCCCACCTAAAATCAGCATCTAGTATTTTGATATATATAAAAGCGGCCTCAGCTTCGCGCCAATGCCGCTTTTGTCGGTTATAAAATTCCTGCTTTTTTCAGATACCCAACGCCATCATAGCAGCCACGGAAGTAAACCGTCTGCATTTCAATATCTGTAAGATTGTTCCTAAGCTCCATGACTTTGATCAGAGCCGCACATTCCTGGTGGGATAATTCCGCTGCTTTTTCGGTATCAACAGCCTCCAGCACTTTGGGATATTGTTGAAATATCGCTTCCATCTGTTCCTGAATGGCACGGTAGTCCTCATTGCTTTCCGGCAGTTTCGCAATCACGGAGCTTAGATATTCACGAAAGACATTGCTGTGGACATCTACAAAGGTTTCAAATCTGAACTCGTCAGACACCGCTCTCACCCCCGATAGTTTCAATTCTATATTTATTATACTGCCCATATTTCTGTAATACAAATGTGCAAAAAGAGAATTTATCTCTCCCGGCTTGCGCATTTTCTTTCGGGCGATTCCTCACTTTGCTCAGGCTCTGCGTCAAGCACAGCGGGATCTTTCTGGTCTAAATTCAGCTCGATGTTGAGGGCGTTGAGCCGTTCTGATTTCTCTTTCAGCTCATCTTCAAAGGCAAACGGCTTTTCCACCTCAATCTTAGCGGTTTCAAGCTGCTCCATCGTTTCTGCTTTTTTTGTTTTTGCGGCTTCCAGTTTTACAGGGATTTTCGCAAGCTCATTTTCAATTCGGGTCAGGTTACCCAGTGGATCAGTACCTAAATCTACTTTGTGCTTTGCCTTTCCGCAAAGATATAAACAGTAATAGGCATTGAAGGTATCATAAAAAACTTCCAGTTTGAACCCACGATAGCTGCCGATTTCCGCAGGCTCGGCCATCGGATATTCTTTACAGACCGCAAGAAGCATCTCGCCTGCGGCTGTTTTTTCTGTATAAGTGATCCCTTTTAAGGTCATCGGACAGAACTTTTCTTCGCCCTGCGGCTGATGCTGCCGGGCAAGGGAAGCATCGGCTTCATAGCAGACAATCCGCTGTTCACACTCCTTAATGGTCTGCGGGAAATATTTCAGTATCCTGTCCTCAAGGTCGTAATGCTCGGATAGATAGCTCTGTTTCAGGACTTTGAGCTTAGAAACCTGAATGTCTAAGTCCATTTTTTCCTTGAAACGCTCGTCCCCTGTAGCAAGCATTTTGACTTCCGCAAAAGAAAGGGCCACCTCATCCACATCTTCCGCAGAGCGGACAGGACTTTTGCTGGTCATGATCTGGGAGATGAATTTCTGCTTCGATTCCACCAGCTGATAGAGATAGGCATCAAAGGTCTGCTCCGTCACATAACGGTAAACCTGAACTTCCGGGAACCTGTTTCCCTGGCGCTCAATACGTCCCTGGCGCTGTTCCAGATCGGATGGACGCCACGGGCAATCCAGATTATGAATGGCAATAAGTCTGTCCTGTACGTTGGTACCTGCACCCATTTTAGGGGTTGAACCCAGCAGGACACGGACTTCGCCGTTTCTGACTTTGGCAAACAGTTCCTTTTTCTGTGCATCACTGGTAGCTTCATGGATAAACCGTATCTGTTCGGCAGGTATACCACGGGCGATCAGCTTTTCCCGAATGTCATCATAGACATTAAAAGTCCCGTCATTTTTCGGGGTAGACAGGTCGCAGAACACCAGCTGGGTTGCTTTCGTATCCGCATATTCTTCCCAGATACGATACACGTTGTCCACACAGGCATTCACCTTGCTGTTGGGATCATCCGGCAGCATGGGGTCGATCATCCTCTGGTCAAGGGCAAGTTTTCGACCATCGTTGGTAATCTTGAGCATGTTGTCCACATTCGGCTCCACAAGCCTTGCACGGACTTTTTCTGCTCGTTTGGCAAGAGAAGCGACCAGTTCCGTCTGGATTTCACTTGGCTTGGTCTTGATGTTGTGGTACTTGACCGCCGGAACAGGGAGCTTCAGCATATCGGCGGTCTGAATATCCGCCACTTCCCGAAACATCAGCATCAGCTCCGGCAGGTTGAAAAACTTGGCAAAACGGGTTTTCGCCCGGTAATTGGTTCCCTCCGGAGCCAGCTCCAGAGCAGTGACTGTCTCACCAAAGGTGGACGCCCAGCTGTCAAAATGCTGCAATCCATTCCGTAAAAGCGCATCATACTGCAGGTAGCGCTGTACCGAATACAGCTCATAAGGTAGGAAACGCCACGCCATACTTCCTTTCGTCCGTGGTC
>CAKNHF010000005.1 GCA_930972465.1 uncultured Lachnospiraceae bacterium | reverse complement strand
CAGCTTCCACCACCTGAAAGTGGACTTCATGGGCAATGAGAAATGGGTTCTTGTTTCGGCTGATTTCCAAAAGCTGAAAGACATCATCTTTGACTGGCAGACAAAAATGGCAGAGCACAATGCATGGAACGCAGTGTTCTGGTGCAATCACGACCAGCCCCGTGTCGTTTCCCGGTTTGGAGACGAGGGAAAATACTGGAAGGAATCCGCGAAAATGCTGGGTACCATCATTCACTGCCTGAGAGGTACGCCGTATGTATACCAGGGCGAAGAGATCGGCATGACCAACACGGACTTCACTGAAATCTCTCAGTTTAAAGACGTGGAAAGCCTGAATCACTATCAGATTCTTCAGGACAAGGGCCTTTCCGCTTCCGACGCACTGCGCATCGTCCAGATCCACTCCAGAGATAACGGCCGTACGCCGATGCAGTGGGATGACTCGAAATACGCCGGATTCTCCGCTGAGGACAGCGCCGAGCCGTGGATTGCGGTGAACAGCAACCATACACGCATCAATGCGGCGGATCAGCTGAAGGACGAAGATTCGATCTTCCATTATTACCAGAAGCTGATCGCTCTGAGAAAAGAGCTTGATATTATCGCTTATGGAGACATCGAACCGCTGGCTGTAAAAGATCCCTGTGTATTTGCTTACCGCAGAACCTACGAGGGACACGAGCTCATCGTTGCAGCGAACTTCTACGGAAGAGACTGCACATGGAAAGGCGCTCCGGATGTGGCAGGATATGAGCGCGTGATCGGCAATTATAAAGACGCGGCATCTGTGGAAAACGGTGTAATGAACTTAAAGCCGTATGAAGCAGCTGTATGGTATAAATAAGTAATCTGCAGGAATTATTGACTCTTCCTTTTCAGGCATCAGGTTTCCTTCGGGATGGAAGGAAACCTGATGTTTTTCTCTTCTCTTTTCTATTGCGTCCGACCTTCCTTTTCTATATAATATGTTCGCGCAGATATGTTTTCCTGTCTGCAAATATATTCAGAAAGAAGTTTTTTTCCATGGAATCATCAGTACAGGTCAAAAATCAGATCACAGAGGGAACAATCTGGAAACAGCTCCTGCTGTTCTTCTTCCCGATCCTGCTGGGTACTTTTTTTCAGCAGCTTTACAATACGATAGACAGTGTAATCGTGGGACAGTTTGTAGGGAAAGAGGCACTTGCCAGCGTAGGCGGCTCCTCCGCACAGATCGTCTCTCTGGTCGTCGGTTTCTTTACCGGTCTCTCCTCCGGCGCCTCAGTCACAGTGGCCCAGTTCTTCGGAGCCAAAAATGCCAAAGCGGCAAATGAAGGGCTTCACAATGCATATGCCATAGCTGCTGCAGGCGGTATTGTACTGACCGTGATCGGAATCCTGTCCGCCCCGGCGCTCCTTGCTCTTATGCAGACGCCGACGGATATCATGCAGGATTCCGTCATTTACCTTAGGATCTATTTTGCCGGAATCATCTTTGTCCTGATCTACAATATGGGGTCCGCAATCCTGCGCGCCACCGGAGATTCCAGACATCCCCTGTACTATCTGATCGTCTGCTGTGTCATCAACATCATACTGGATTCTCTGTTCGTCATCGTATTCCATATGGGCGTCATGGGCGCCGCAGTGGCCACTCTCATCGCACAGGCTGTAAGCGCAGTTCTGGTCACCCGAGACCTGATGAGATCCCGCGATATCCTTGCACTTTCACTGAGAGAAATCCGTTTCCACGGAGCTGTCCTGAAGACGCAGCTTAAGCTGGGGATTCCTACCGGACTGGAGTCCGTACTGTTTTCTGTCACCAACATTGCCATCATGGCATCCATCAACACTTTCGGAACAGACACCACCGCGGCATGGTCAGCCTATGGCAAACTGGACGCCATTTTCTGGATGGTCAGCACCGCCTTCGGGATCTCCATCACAACCTTCGTGGGACAGAACTACGGCGCGGGAAAGATGGACCGGGTACGGCGCAGCACCTGGGTCTGTCTTCTGATCGATCTGGCTGTATCCGGTGTCCTCGTCCTCTTCCTGATCGCAGCGAGAGTTCCTCTCTTCCGCCTGTTTACCTCAGACGGAGACGTAATCCGGATCGGGTGTAGTATGCTTGTGCTGATTATCCCCTGGTACATTGTCTATGTATTTATCGAGATCCTGGCAGGAGCGCTCCGGGGCATGGGCGACGTAATCGTTCCCATGGTCATCACCCTGGCCGGCGTCTGTGTCTTCCGCATCATCTGGCTCTCTGTGGTAATGAAGGTATCCCCTACTATCCCGGCGATCATCTTCAGCTATCCGGTGACATGGATTGTCAGCGCGCTGGCGTTTGTTATATATTATATCTGGAGATATTTCAGAAACCGGAAGGAGGCCCGGAAATGAGATCTGTTATCATGAACCGCATCACCAAAATATATCCCGGCGGGAACAGAGCTGTCAGCAGACTCTCCCTCTCTCTGAATCAGGGGGAAGTGTTCGGCTTCCTGGGCCCCAACGGCGCAGGCAAGACGACCACGGTAAAACTGCTGACAGGAATGCTTTCCCCTTCGGATGGAAACTGTGAAGTTATGGGGATTGATCCGTCAAAAGAGCCGGAAAAAGTACATGCCCTGTCCGGTGTGGTCACAGAGCATGCGCGGATGTACGACCATCTCACCGGTATGGAGAACCTTATATTCTACGGCTCCCTGTTCGGTCTTGGAAAGGAAGAGGCACGGCAGCGCGCCGAAAATCTTCTTAAAAGGCTTGCGCTGAACGAAGCAGAAAACCAGCGGCTCTCCGCATATTCTACCGGAATGCGGCAGAGACTCTCTCTTGCCCGGGCCCTGCTCCACCGGCCACGCGTACTCTTTCTGGATGAGCCCACCTCAGGGCTTGATCCCGAGAGCGCACAGAATGTCAACCGCCTGATCCGCGATCTCGCAGTGAAAGAAAATGTGACTATTTTCCTCTGCACCCATCAGCTCAGATATGCCCAGGAGATCTGCACCCGTTACGGACTGATCGAAGAAGGGCGTCTGCTGGCTGCCGGCACGCTTGACGAACTGCGCCGGAGCGTCTCTCCCCGGATCACTGTAAGGGTCAAAGCAGCCGGCATTTCTTCGGATCTGATCTCTCTTCTGCATCTGCGGAAGTCAGAGCGGGAAGATAGAGAAGCAGCCGGGAGCAGAGAGATCTGCCTGGAAACAGAAGTAAGCTCTGAAAAAGAAATTCCCGACCTTGTACGCAGAATCGTTTCCGGCGGAGGAGATATCTACCATGTCTCCGCCTGCCTTCCCTCTCTGGAAGATATCTATTTCACTCTTACAGCCGGAAAGGAGGTCCGCTCATGAAAACCGCGATTTATGCTGTCATACGCAAGGATTTTAAAAGTGTAACCGACAACCGGCAGCTGTTTTTGCCGATACTTCTTGTTCCTGTTATCCTGATCGTTATAATTCCCACTATTTTTGTCCTTACAATATATTTTGTTCCGGAAGAGATGGGAGATCTGGAGACGCTTCTTTCCATGCTGCCGGAATCCGCCGGAAACGCCGGCATACAGCATACCATTCTCCGGGTCATTCTGAACAACCTTCTGCCGGTATTTTTTCTCATTATTCCCATCATGACCTCCTCTGTCATGGCAGCAAGTTCATTTGTGGGGGAGAAAGAAAAATATACGCTGGAAACGCTGCTCTACTGCCCGCTTTCACTCGGTCAGATATTTTATGCCAAAATAATGGCCTCTTTCCTGATGAGCATGCTCGTATCTCTGCTGTCCTTTGCAGCCATGATCCTTGTCATGGAGACAGAGATCGCCGTAATGTTCGGAAGTATCATACTCCCCTCGTTGAGCTGGCCTGTCCTGCTGCTTCTGCTCTCCCCTTCGGTTTCGCTGATCGCCATCACTCTCATTGTGAGAGGCTCCGCGAAAGCACAGTCCATGGAAGAGTCGCAGCAGAAGGCAGTGTTCCTGATTCTGCCCCTGATGCTGCTCATCGTCGGGCAGTTTGCCGGAATCCTGCTGGTGAGCGTGTGGCTTCTTCTGGTCCTGAGCGCGATATGCGCATTTGCCGCCTGGATACTGATAAGAGGCTGCCGGAACCGCTTTACCTGCGAGTCTCTCCTGCAGTGACATACATTCGGTCGCATAAGCATACCCACAGCCCAATTCCCGGCTGTGGGTTTTGTTCTGTGTAATATTGACCCCCTATGTAAATACTGCTAAGATTTTCATAAAGCAGCAGAGCTGAAGCGCACGCCGCGCAGGAATGCACAGCATTCTTTAACAAGACATTTATGAACGATGAGGTGGACAATATGAAATTTTTATTTGCGTCGGATTCATTCAAAGGAACGCTGTCATCACGCCGGACAGCAGAGCTTCTCACACAGGCGGCAGGCGAGATTTTCCCGGGCTGTTCCTGCGCCAGCATAGATATTGCGGACGGCGGCGAGGGGACAACCGAGGCCGTGCTCTCCGCCGTAAACGGAGCACGTGTCTCCCTCACGGTAAAAGGTCCTCTCTGGGAGGAAACGTCCGGTTTCTATGGTAATCTGGACGGTACCCGCGCCGTAATGGAAATGGCTGCGGCCTCGGGCCTTCCTCTTGTTCCCTGTAACAAACGTGATCCCCGCAAGACCACGACCTACGGAACCGGGCAGATGATCGCTGATGCCCTTGAAAAAGGATTCCGGGATATTTCCATTGCGATCGGCGGCTCCGCCACGAATGACGGGGGAATCGGATGTATGCGCGCGCTCGGCGTTAAATTTCTCGACGAAAACGGAGAAGAGCTCCCAGGATGCGGAGAAGATCTGATTAATATCCGCAGCATTGATGTTTCCGGACTGGACCCCCGCGTAAAGAGGTGCAATTTTACCGTAATGTGCGACGTGACCAATCCTCTGTGCGGAGAATCCGGAGCCACATATACCTTCGGAAAACAGAAAGGCGGAACCCCTGAAATCCTGGACGAGCTGGAAAAGGGCATGTGCAACTACCGTGATATTCTTTTCCGCCAGTTCGGCATCAATATGGACAATGTTCCCGGTTCCGGCGCGGCAGGAGGCCTGGGCGCAGCGCTCATGGTATTTCTGAACGGTACGCTGAAATCGGGGATCGAGACGGTTCTTGATCTGGTCGAATTTGACCGGAAACTCAATGGAGTCTCACTCGTCGTTACCGGGGAGGGGGCTACTGACTGGCAGTCCGTTTTCGGGAAAGTTATGCAGGGCGTAGGCGTACACTGCAAAAGACAGGGAATCCCCGCCGTAGCTATTGTGGGAAGCATGGGACAGGGAGCGGAAGACATATTTGATTACGGAATAGACTCCATGATCACTACAGTCAACGGGATCATGCCTCTGGATGAGGCGTTGGAAAGAGCCGAGGAATTATACCTGTGCGCAGCGCGCAGACTGTTCCGGATGCTGAAGGCCGGAAGAGCTCTCTAAACAGGCGGTTCTTCGTCATCCTTTAAAATACATTTCCCGGATCTGTCCGGCCTGTACAGACGAACACGGAGCGGGTGAGATGCAGCATCTCACCCGCTCCGTGTTTATAATTCCCCGTTTTCTTCGGAATTCCTTCCTGTCATATTAACAGATCTCTGCACCTGCAGGCATGTCTTTTTCCGGTACGACAAGAGCCAGATTGCCGTCTGCGTCTTCCGCACAGAGCAGCATTCCCTCAGAGAGAACCCCCGCAAGCTTTGCAGGTTTCAGATTTACAAGGACCATAACCTTCTTGCCGACCATTTCCTCCGGAGTATAGTATGCCTTGATTCCGGATACGATCTGTTTTACCTGGCTTCCGATTCTGACCTGGGAACAGAGAAGTTTTTTCGATTTCTTCACTTCTTCACAGGCAATGATCTCGCCCACCTGGAACTGCATCGCACCGAACTGGTCGTAGGTGATCTCCGGTTTTGCCTCAATATCGATCACATTTTCCGGTTCCTCTGTCTCCGCTTCTTCCGCTGCGGGATGAAGTTCTTCCACCTTCTTCAGCACCTCTTCCACGTCGAGTCTCTGGAACAGGATTTCCGGCTTGTCTGTCACATGTCCGTCTCCCAGCTGATCAAGGATCTTTCTGCTTGTGGACGGCATGAACGACTCCAGAAGCCGCGCGCCGGCGGAAATTCCCTGGATCAGATTCCACAGAACTGTTTCCAGACGGTCTTTCTTCGCCTCATCCTTCGCAAGGGCCCACGGCATTGTCTCGTCAATGTATTTATTGCAGCGTTTAAACAGATTGAAGATTTCTGTGATCGCATCGGCCACTCTCAGTCCATCCATCTTTTCATCAACCGCTTTCGGCGTATTTTCCATCACAGCTTTCAGATCGGCGTCAACTTCTTCTGCCACTCCTTTATCTGTAACTGTACCGCCGAAATACTTATTTGTCATGGAGACAGTACGGTTTACAAGATTCCCCAGGGTATTTGCCAGATCCGAATTCAGTCTCTCCACCATCAGTTCCCAGGAAATGACACCGTCATTTTCGAACGGCATCTCATGGAGCACGAAGTAACGGACTGCATCCACTCCGAAGAAATCGACCAGCTCATCCGCATAGAGTACATTTCCCTTGGATTTGCTCATCTTGCCGTCCCCCTGAAGGAGCCACGGATGGCCGAATACCTGTTTTGGCAGCGGAAGTCCCAGCGCCATGAGGAAGATCGGCCAGTAGATTGTATGGAAACGGATGATATCTTTTCCGATCAGATGAAGATCCGCCGGCCAGTATTTCTCAAATTTTTCCGAACTCTGTCCATCACAGTCATAACCGATTCCCGTAATGTAGTTGGTCAGAGCGTCAAGCCATACATAAACGACATGCTTATCATCAAAGTCTACCGGAATTCCCCATTTGAAGGAAGTTCTCGACACACACAGATCCTGCAGCCCGGGAAGAAGGAAGTTGTTCATCATCTCATTCTTACGGGATACCGGCTGAATGAATTCCGGATGGGTATTGATATGCTCGATCAGACGGTCCGCATATTTGCTCATCCTGAAGAAATATGCCTCTTCCTTTGCCGGCTGGACTTCGCGTCCGCAGTCCGGACATTTGCCGTCCACAAGCTGAGACTCGGTAAAGAAAGACTCGCACGGAGTGCAGTACATTCCCTCGTAATATCCTTTGTAGATGTCTCCCTGATCGTACAGCTTTTTGAATATCTTCTGAACCTGTTTCTCATGATACTCATCTGTTGTCCGGATAAACTTGTCATAAGATGTATCCATCAGATCCCATATCCTCTTGATTTCTTTCGAAACATTGTCCACAAACTCTTTCGGGGAAATCCCTGCCTCCTGGGCCTTGAGTTCGATCTTCTGTCCGTGTTCGTCGGTTCCCGTCTGGAAATAGACGTCATATCCCTGACTTCTCTTGTAGCGTGCAATCGCATCCGCAAGCACGATTTCATATGTGTTTCCAATATGTGGTTTGCCTGATGTATAGGCGATCGCTGTTGAAATATAATACTTTGGTTTTTCTGACATAATTACCTCCTTCTGATTTCAAGACCTGCTCCCGTGCCATACGCAGCCGCATCGGCAGTATACTCTTATTCTTCCAGGCGCTGTTCCGCCCGAATGGCTTTTTATCTTACCGGGAAACCCATGGGACTTCCGTTTGCTGTAAAATAAAAAACCGTCTTCTTAAATAGATACTATTTAAGAAGACGGATCTCTCCGTGTTACCACTCCTCTTCGCCTTTTCTTCACAGAAAAAGCCTCAGTAGGTACCCGACAGCACCCTTCCGCTATAATGGGCGGACCCATCGCAGCCTTACTGTGAGCGCTCAGCCGTCTGTATGACCGGTTCCGCGCTGACGTACACCGGGAATATCCGGGAAATACCGCACAGTTCGGTGCGCTGCTCAGAAGCCATTTTCATCTGCTTTCCGCCTGTCCCTCTCAGCTTCAGATCCATGAACCATGAATCGTCCGGGACTTCTCTGTAAAACCTCCTGCAGACTACTCTCTTCGTCACTGCGTTTCACCATGTAGCAACTTCTTTCAGTCTGTAAAAAAGATTAGCACACGGGGGAAGCAATGTCAAGCCCGGTCTGAATTATACACCGATGTCTTTTTTCCTCTTCTTCAGTCATATCTGTGTTTATCGTGAAATAGAATCCCTTTAGAACGGATACATGAAAAGTTAATTTTCTGCTAAAACTATAGAAACCTGGTTGAAATCACCGGCCGGGTTCCTGTATAATCGCCGTTAGCGTCCGGTCTGTCCCGACCTGCCCGGCCGCGCATTCATAAAACAGTAGTAAAAGGAATATAAGATCATATGAATAATACCCAAAAAGACAATCATATTCTGACTGCTCTGAAAGGTCTCATCATCGGAGCGACCATGCTGGTACCGGGAGTAAGCGGCGGCTCCATGGCCATGATCCTCGGAATCTATGACCGGCTGATATCGGCCGTAAGTTCTTTTATGAAAAACAAAAAGGAGAATCTGGTCTTTCTCCTTATCTTTTCCATGGGCGGCATACTGGGAATACTGCTTTTTGCAAATCCTCTCCTGCAGCTGATCGAACGGTACAATATGCCCATGCTCTACTTTTTTATCGGCGCTGTGGCAGGAGGTGTTCCCCTTATCGTCAGGGAATCCGGCGCCCGCAGACTGACCTGGCGGATCCTGGGATATATTATCCTGGGTCTTGCGGCTGTTGCTTTCCTCGCTCTGCTTCCCCCGGATCTCTTCCAGACAGGAACCGCCTCCGGATATGCCGGGTTTTTTCTGCTTGTTCTTGCAGGATTTGTCACTGCGGCAGCGCTTGTCCTTCCAGGAGTCAGCGTATCTTATCTCCTTCTCCTGCTGGGACTGTATGACAAAACCATGGCGGCGATCAGCAGTTTCCATCTGCCGTTTCTGATCCCCCTCGGCATCGGACTGCTTCTGGGGATCGTACTGATCACCAGAGGGCTGGAACATGCCCTGAACCGTCATCCCCATCCGTCATATTTTATTATTCTGGGGTTCCTTCTCGGTTCAATTGCCGAGATATTCCCGGGGGTTCCTTCCGGGATCGCTCTCCCCATATGCGCCGTGACATTTGCCGCAGGCTTCTTCATAATTGTTTTTCTGTCCAGGATAGAATTAAAACACGGAGCATAACATCCGAAAACATCTCCGGAAAAAGGAGTGCCGCTCAATTGCATGACCAATTGAGCGGCACTCCTTTTTAGCCTTTCCCGCAGTCAATATCCTTTTGTCTGGCCTGAACTGCTGTTATCCGTCTGACCGTAGGATCTGAATCTCTCCATCGCGGCTTCCATCTCCTGCTCTGACAGAACAACGCCCCGGTTCTCACCCGCACATTCGCACATCCACTGCAGTTCTGCACAGAATTCACAGTTCACTGCAAGGGAAAAGGCCCCGTCCAGGTCCGCACCGCAGGCCACCAGTCCATGATTTGCAAGAAGAACCGCCCTGCTCTCGCCCATGGCCTCTCTCACCTTTTCTGCCAGCTCCGGAGTGCCGAATGTGGCATATTCCGCGCAGGGAACTGCCGCCGTGCCGGCGGCAGCGATCACATAGTGGTACGGCTTCAGCGATTCACGCATACACGCAAGCGCCGTGCAGTATTTCGAATGTGTATGAACTACCGCCCGTGCCTCCGGCTTTATCCTGTATATGACCGCGTGCAGCCCGTATTCACTTGACGGCTTTCTCGCTCCGTCTACGATCTTTCCGTCGAGAGTCATGACGACAACGTCTTCCGGCATTGTATCAAAGTATCCTATCCCTGACGGGCTGACTGCCATCAGACCCGTATCCGGATCATAGATACTGATATTTCCCGCCGTTCCCTTTGCCAGGCCTTCACTGCTTATCCGTTTTCCGTATTCTACAATTTCCTGTCTTTCTGTTTCCATCACCATAACCGTCTTCTCCTTATCCGCCGGGGGCGTCTCCGCTGATATCACGCCTTCCTTTACACACATGCCTTCCTACAGCCTTGATCTGAAGTCCTCGTACCCGAATGTGCGCACGGTCACATACGTTCCGTCCTCTTTCTCGAGAACTATGTCCGGCAGCTTCATTCCGTTGAATGTATTGTTCTTTACCATTGTATAGATCGCCATGTCCTGAAACTCCAGCCGCTCCCCGCGTTTCAGCGGAGCGGAAAAAGTATAGTCCCCTATCACATCGCCCGCAAGACACGTGGGCCCTGCAAGGCGGTATATATAAGGCCTGTCAGCATCCGGCGCCGACGGGTCGCCGGCATCTCTGAGAGGCGGCCGGTATGGCATCTCCAGCACGTCCGGCATATGGCAGGCAGCAGAAGCATCCAGAACGGCGATCTGCATCCCGTTGTCCACAATCTCCAGAACTTCCGTCAGCAGAATTCCCGCATTCAGAGCGACGGCCTCTCCCGGCTCAAGGTAGACATCCACTCCGTAGGTTTCCTGCACATGCCGGATGCAGCGTTTCAGCAGTTCCCTGTCATAATCCGGGCGCGTAATATGATGGCCTCCGCCGAAATTAAGCCATTTCATCCCGTAAAGATACTCTCCGAACTTTTCCTCCACAGCTTTCAGCGTGACGGCAAGCGCGTCCGCGTCCTGCTCGCAGAGCGTATGAAAATGAAGCCCGTCCAGACCGCTGATGTCTTCCTCCGTCATCTCTTCCCGGAATTTTCCGGCAGTTGTCCCAAGACGGGAAAACGGGGCGCATGGATCATAGATCGCATGCCCTTCCTGGGTAGAACATTCCGGGTTGATTCTCAGGCCCATGCTGCGTCCTGCCGCTTTTACTCTGGCCCTGTATCGCTTAAACTGAGACGGCGAGTTAAAAATAATGTGATCGCAGTATCTTAATATTTCATCCATCTCATCCTCCCGGTATGCCGGAGAGAAAATATGGTTCTCCTTCCCCATCTCCTCATATCCCAGTCTCGCTTCAAAAAGTCCGCTGGCCGTGGCTCCGTTCAGATATCTTCCGATCAGAGGGTAGAGTGAATACATGGAAAACGCCTTCTGTGCAAGAAGGATCCGGCATCCTGTCTCATCACAGATTTCCTTCAGGATCTCAAGATTGTCTCTTATCTTCCTTTCCTGCACAACATAGCAGGGAGTCTTCAGCTGTGTTCTGTCCATGTCTTAATCCACCAGTTCCGGATCTTCGCTGATCTTCCACGGCAGTCCCCATCTGTTCAGGGCATCCATGAACGGATCCGGGTCAAACTCTTCCACGTTGAACACACCCGGGCGTCTCCATGTCCCGTTCATGACCAACATGGCGCCGATCATTGCCGGAACTCCCGTCGTGTAGGCAACAGCCTGAGATTCCACCTCTTTGTAGCACTCCTGATGATCGCATACATTATAGATGTACAGCTTCTTCTCTTTTCCGTTCTTCTTTCCGACAAAAATACAGCCGATATTCGTCTTTCCCTTTGTCCTCGGTCCCAGTGACGCCGGATCCGGAAGAAGGGTTTTTAAGAACTGCAGCGGGACGATCTCCTGCCCGTTGTACATGACCGGTTCAATGGACGTCATTCCCACATCCTCCAGGCATTTCAGATGAGTCAGATAACTCTCGCTGAACGTCATGAAGAAACGGATTCTCTTGATCCCCGGAATATTCACTGCCAGAGACTCGATCTCCTCATGGTGGAGCAGATACATATCCTTTTTCCCGATCTCAGGGAAATTGTAGGTGCGCTTAATCTCCATGGGCTTTGTCTCGACCCAGTGTCCGTTCTCCCAGTAGGAGCCGTTTGCGGACACCTCACGGATATTGATCTCCGGATTGAAGTTTGTTGCAAAAGGATAGCCGTTATCGCCTGCGTTGCAGTCCAGGATATCGATGTAGTTGATCTCGTCAAAATAATGCTTCAGAGCATAGGCTGAGAACACACCCGTCACGCCCGGATCGAATCCGCTTCCCAGAAGGGCGGTAAGTCCTGCCTTTTCAAAACGCTCTCTGTATTCCCACTGCCATTTATATTCGAACTTTGCCGTGTCTTCCGGTTCATAGTTCGCCGTGTCAATATAATGCACGCCTGCTGCCAGACAGCATTCCATAATGAGAAGATCCTGATACGGCAGTGCAAGGTTCAGCACCACATCCGGCTTCTCCTGTCTGATCAGCTCTGTCAGGACTGCCGTATCGTCCGCGTCCACCTGCGCGGTCTTGATCTTTGATTTTGTCTTTCCTTCCAGTTTTGCCTTCAGGGCATCGCACTTCGCCACTGTCCTGCTGGCGATCACCACCTCCGAAAACGCATCGCTGTTCTGACAGCATTTTTGTACCGCCACACTTCCTACTCCTCCGCATCCAATGATCATGATCTTTCCCATTTTCATTTTCTCCTTTCGTTTATCCGATGTATTTCATTATACCACTTATCTGTTCACAATGGCGATCAGCATTTCCCGTATGATCTTACAGGCCGCAGCCGTGGACGCCCCTGTGGGGTCGCAGGGCGGACACAGCTCGTTCACATCGCATCCCGCCAGATTTACCGTCCTGCATACCTTCGTCACGGCGCGCATCAGCGTCAGAAAATCCACGCCGCCCGGCTCCGGCGTCCCGGTTCCGGGAAACACACACGGATCCATTACATCCAGATCTACTGTAAAATATACCGGCGCATTCCCCGCGTTCTCCAGCACCGCGTCCAGATCATCCAGCACAAACGGGTGAAAATCCGTATGCCCGCTTCCCGCCCAGTCAAATTCATACTTTTCTCCGGACCGGATCCCCAGCTGATGAATCCGCCCGTCGCCGAGCAGCTCCCAGCATCTTCTTATGACACAGGCATGGGACAGCTTCACTCCCAGATAATCCGTCCGCAGGTCCGTGTGAGCATCAAAATGTATGATATGAAGATCCGGGTATTTTTCCGCCGCGGCACGTACCGCGCCCAGAGTCACCAGATGTTCCCCGCCGATCATAAACGGCAGTTTTCCGTCGGACAGGATCTGTTCAGCAGTTTCTTTAATCTGATTCAGAACGATCCCGGAATCTCCGATCGCCAGATCCAGATCCCCGCAGTCGTACACGGCTCCCTCCGTCAGTTCCAGATCCTGATACGGGCTGTAGATCTCCAGTCCGTAGGAATCATTTCGAATCGCCTGGCCGGCGAACCGGGTTCCCGGACGGAAAGAGGTGGTGGAATCAAAAGGCGCTCCGAACAGCACCACTTCCGCCTCATCATATTCCGCGTCGCAGCCGATATAATTTACAATATTTTTCCGCATTTTTCTATCTTCCATCTTTCTTTTCCACATCCTCCAGAAGTTCTTCCACATAGGCCGGAAGGGCAAACACTCCCGCATGAAGTCTTGGCTCATAGTATTTCGTGTGAATTCCCTTCAGTTTCCAGCCTACTTTATCCAGATCATCCAGGGGATGATATTTCTTGGAGGCAAAGCCGAAGAGCCAGTGTCCCGACGGATAGGAGGGAATGTGCGCCTGGTACACCCGGCAGATGGGAAATGTCTCCAGGATCCTCCGGTGCATCCGCTGGCACTGGAATGCCTCCTCCGTGTAAAACGGGCTCTCATTCTGGTTGATCATGACACCGTCCTCGTGGAGCGCATTGTAGCAGTTCCCGTAAAATTCCTTCGTGAACAGCCCTTCCCCGGCTCCGAAAGGATTGGGAGAATCGATGATAATCAGGTCATAGGCATCCCCCTTGGACCGGATGAACCGTACCCCGTCTTCGTGATAGATCGTCACCCGGTCATCATTCAGGCTTCCCGCGATCTCCGGAATATATTTCCTGCACACCTCAACCAGCAGGGGATCCGGCTCCACCACATCAATCTTCTCTATGGCATCATACTTGATCAGCTCCCGGACAACGCCTCCGTCGCCCCCGCCGACCACCAGCACCTCCTTCACATCCGGATGCACTGCCATGGGCACGTGAGTAATCATCTCATGGTAAATAAATTCGTCCCTCTCCGTCAGCATCAGATCCCCGTCCACCACAAGGATTTTCCCGAAGTCCTTTGATTCAAGGACATCGATCCGCTGGACCTCGCTCTGGGCGCTGAACAGCTGTTCCTCGATCTTGATGGACAGCTTCACACCGTCTGTATGCATATCAGAAAACCACATTTCCATCTTCCGTCACCTCTTCCTTTCAAGACTCTCTCTCGAGTCTTGGCGCGGGGTTCGGGTCGTCATCAGCCGACATAATACTTTTCCGAATCCCTGCTCTCTTCGTTCTGCTACGGCCGGCACATGTGTAAATCTGTGCCGCCTCTCTTTCTCTGAAATATTTTACTCTATGTCATTTATATCAGTACGTTAAGCCGCTCGATCCGCTCATCCTCCGGTCCGGTCATAGAGCATCCTTTTTCTTTCGCATATACAATGTAATTGATAATCTCTTCCGTCACTTCCTCGCCCGGGGCAAGCACCGGTATCCCCGGGGGATAACACATGACAAACTCGCTGCAGACTCTGCCCGCCGTCTCCTCCAGCGGCAGAGACTCCTTCTCTGCATAGAATGAATCCTGAGGCGTCATGACCACCTTCGGAGAAATGTACTCCTGGCTGAGCATCCCCGCCTTGTCCTTCTTATACCTCCGCTTCAGATCCGCCAGCGCGGTCACAAGGCGTTCCACCTCCCGGATGCGGTCGCCGATGGACAGATAGGCAAGGATATTTCCCAGATCTCCGAACTCGATCTGTATATCATATTCATCCCTCAGGATATCATACACTTCGATCCCAGCAAGACCTATATCAAGCGTATGGATGGACAGCTTCGTAGGATCAAAGTCGTAGATGCTGTCCCCGTTGATCAATTCTCTGCCGAAGGCATAGTAATCTCCGATCTTATTGATTTCTTCCCGCGCATACTCCGCGAGCGCTGTCACTGTCCGGAAGGATTCCTCGCCCCGGAGCGCCAGATTCCTCCTGGAGATGTCCAGACTCGAGAGAAGCAGATAGGACCCGCTCGTCGTCTGGGTCAGGTTGATGATCTGCCGGATATGTCCCGGGTTCACGCCTTTTCCGGTCAGCAGGAAGGAACTCTGAGTCAGGCTTCCTCCCGACTTGTGCATGCTCACCGACGCAATGTCCGCCCCTGCTTCCATGGCCGAGACAGGAAGGTCTTTTCCAAAATAGAAATGGGTTCCGTGAGCTTCATCCGCAAGGACCAGCATTCCTTTCTCATGGGCCGCCTTCACAATCGCTCTCAGATCTGAACAGATGCCGTAATAGGTGGGATTGTTGACCAGAACAGCCACCGCGTCGGGATTTTTCTCAATGGCGTCCAGCACATCGTCCCTCTTCATTCCCAGAGAAATTCCCAGCCGCTGATCCACATCCGGGTTCACATACACCGGCTTCGCCCCGCACAGCACCAGGGCATTGATCGCGCTCCTGTGAACATTTCTCGGCATGATGATCTTGTCGTTCTTCTTGCAGCAGGAAAGGATCATTGACTGAACCGCAGACGTGGTGCCGCCCACCATGAGAAACGCGTGATCCGCGCCGAAAGCATCTGCCGCCAGTTCCTCCGCTTCTTTGATCACGGAGACCGGATGACACAGATTATCCAGAGGCTTCATGGAATTCACGTCAATGCTCACGCATCTCTCTCCAAGAAGCTGCACCAGCTCCGGATTCCCCCTTCCGTGCTTGTGTCCCGGAACATCGAAGGGGACCACCCTGTTTCTTCGGAACCGTTCCAGCGCCTCATAGATGGGCGCTCTTTTCTGTAATGTTTTATCCATGATAGACCTCCAAATCCGCTTTCCTGTGCCGTCCGCACATACCGCAGCTCGGTTCCGCCGCTCTGCTGCTCCTTCTCGCCGTATGGCATCTCACATCCTCCTGAATGCATGTCCAGACTGGTGAAACATACACAAAGACACAGGTCCGGGGCATGCGCACCCAGCCTGTGTCCTGTCGTCACGTTATATCTTATCCGAAGAAATTTTCTTTTGTTCTCATTCTCATAGATAAAACAGATATAGGGTTTAGAGTCTATATAGCAAATATTTTTACTTTTACTACTCTTATTGACCGTTTCACAAGTTGCGTATGCGTATCATGCACACCGGTTATAAAGTAACCAACTTATAAAATTTGAGCTCCTAACTCAATCAATAATGCAGCTTATACGCCGCGTAAAATATTTGCATGGAGAACTTTCCTGATATCTGCTTTCCATACATTGGTATCGTAACATACCGGTGTATGAAATTCAAGAAATTTTTTCTCCGACTCGGTTTTCAGTCAAAGGGATATATAATCCCCCATTCCCTGCGCAGTCTGTCCATCAGTTCCATCATAAAAATACTTTCTTTGTGAGGCATCTCTTTACATTCTGTTTTCCCTTCCCTGACTGCCCTGACCGCCGCTTCCACTTCATATTCGTATCCGGTAATCTGTTCCGGAGCTTTTTCCTCTCGGATAAACCGCCGCTCCGTATCATAAACCTTAACCGATCTTATATTGTGGACGTCTTCCACGATCAGATATCCTCCGGTACCGTATACGATTCCCCGCTGGTCCATGCCGCTCAGGGCAGAACTCTGCAGGGATGCCAGGGCACCGTTTTTATACTTCAGTATGATCGCGTTCTGTGCATCTACCCCGGTTTCGAACTTCACACAGGACGACACAATATCTTCTATCTCTTTTCCAAGCACCATAACGGCAAACGTCAGAGGATAGATTCCAAGGTCCAGCAGGGCGCCTCCTGCAAGAGCCGGGTCAATAATGCGCCTGACGTCTGCAAGATTTCCCCCGAAATTCGCAGTAACCATTCTCACTTCACCGATCTCTCCGCCGGCTATGATCCGCTCCATAACCGCTCTTCCCGGAAGATATCTGGTCCACATGGCTTCAGAAAGGAAGACCCCTTTCTCTTCCGACAGACTGATGATCTTCTTCGCCTGCGCCGCATTCCCCGTAAAAGCCTTCTCACAAAGAACCGGTTTCCCGTTTTCTATGCACAGCTCCGCGTCCCCGCAGTGGCAGGAATGAGGTGTTGCGATGTAAATCAGCTCTGTTTTGCTGTCCTCCGCAAGTTCCCGATAAGAACCATAATACTTCTTAAATCCCCATTTCCGGGCAAAGGCTTCTGCCTTTTTCTCTTCTCTTGACGCTACAGCATAAGGCTCCGCGTCCTTCATTCTGCGGAGTGTCTCCGCCATAGCGGATGCGATGGCTCCTGTCCCTATAATCCCGACTTTCATACTGCTTCTCCTTTTTCTCAGTTACCTTACTCTCCGGAATCTGATATTCACTCTGAACAGATCCCCGTCCAGATACAGTTCAAAGCTTCCTCCCTGCATCTCCACAAGACTCTTTGCAATGGAGAGCCCCAGTCCGCTTCCTTCCGTACTTCTGGAAATATCCCCGCGTATAAAACGCTCTGTCAGCTCATCCGCCGAAATATTTAACTGCTGCTCCGAAACATTCTTAAGTGAAAAGTCCACCGTATCTTCTCCGAGCCGCAGATCCGCATATACTCTAGTACCCGGCATTGCGTATTTTGCCGCATTTCCGAAGACATTTTCAAGAACACGCCACAGGCGGCGTCCGTCCACATGAATAACGGCCGGCTCTTCCGGAAGATTCGTTACAATGCTTAAGCTGCGCGCAGTAAATTTTTCTTCAAATTCTCCCTCCGTCTGCTGAATCATTTCAGCCAGATTCACATCCATATATTCCAGTGTGATATTTCCGCTGCTCACCTTGGACGCTTCCACCACGTCCTCAGTCAGCGTCTTAAGTCTCTGGGCCTTGGCCTCCAGAATATCCAGATATCCCTGTATCTGGGGATCCTCGATATTGGACCGCTTCAGGATGTCAACATAATTGATGATGGAAGTCAGAGGCGTCTTGATATCATGAGACACATTCGTGATCAGGTCCGTCTTGAGCCTCTCGTTCTTCATGCCTTCTTCCACGGCTTTGTTAAGCCCGGTTCCGATATCATTGAGTTTCTCAGCAAGCACCCTGTTGGATCCCCGCAGTCCTTCCAGCGGGATCTGATAGCTCATATTTCCCGAGGAAATTTCCTCAATCCCCTTCTTTATCCTCCCCTTTGCTATGGCACTGCTCAGAACCACATAGATCACGGCTGCATCAGCAGCCAGAAGAAGCAGAATAAAAAGAGTGATTCCTCCGGTAGCCAGAGTCAGCCACTGAAGCACAATGAATATTCCAAGGATTATTGCTGCTTTCGCGGTGATGGAACGCTCATTAAACACCGTAGCCGTAAAGCTGATTATCATCCGGCACAGACTGTCTTTCCACAGACATTTTCCTTTGATACGCCTTACCAGACTGATATACCCCGCGAAAAAGCATGCGAAAGTAAACAGTCCATAGAGGAATACGCCCGTCATGTCAGACAGATTATAGATCTGAGTAAACATGCCGGAGTAGAATGCGGGTCCGTACTCATCGATATAATATGTCACGGCCTCCGTTGTAGTCGAAACCATACTGATCCCGCTCCAGGTCATGGCAAATACAAAGGTCCCCGCTCCCCATACAAAGAGCACTACCGCAGCCGCTATCTCAGTCTTCCAGTGATCAAATGCCGTCAGATGAAGTTCATTGTCCTTCTGATTCTTTCCTGCAGTTACAGTGAGCCATATGGCCGTGAACAGGAAAACAGCCGCAGCAATACAGGAACTGATCAGCGAATTTCTGAGATACGGGACATTCTCATTGTATGCCTCCTGCCCTTCATAGAACACATCCTGAATCGGAAACCGCGTATCTACCGCAACGGCAAATGTACTGTTGAGTCTCCGCCTGTTCTCATAGCTGCGCAGTGTATCCCATTCATTTGACTCAGAAATGTTCATGTTCGTCTCAAAGTCCTTAAGCTTGGGATAAATAATCATATACCGGATCGAATCTCCGGATTTGATCTCTTCCAGATTTTCCGCGGCATCCGCATAATTTTCGTACCTGCTTTTATTTGTCACAACTCTCTTTGTATCGTTATTGATATAGAGATACGTAAGATTGGTGTTTCCTTCTTCCAGATAATCCCATCCCGACTGGTAAGTCTGGATATCCGTATACATACTGCTGAGCACAGATGTGATATTGTCATAGATTATCGACAGCTTTCCATTAAGCGAGGGATTCCCGTTAACCGCCTGCAGAAGATTCTCCGCTCCGTCCGGGGGATACTTTTCCCGCAGTGACTGTCCGAAGTTCCAGCAGTCCGTGTACTCGGTCTCTCCCTCAGCATTCAGGATCCGGAATTCATACTGCCCGGACGAAGTATATTCGCCGTTTTCCAGCCCGGACAGAAACAGCTCCGGGTCTGTTCCGTCTTCCATCTGCATGACAAGCCGCCCCGTGTCAAACATCGCAAGGAAATCACTCAGATAATAATAGTAATAACTGCCGTCAGTGCGCTCACACACAATTACACCGTTACTGTCATAATTATCCCCTTCGCCCTGGGAATAATCTTCACCCCAGTTCTCCAGTTCCTCCAGAGTATAGGCAATCCCCGACATATTCTCGCCGCTGATCGTCCCGCTTCGGCAGTATTCCATGATATCTACAAGCTTATCCGGATTATAGGATCCGTCTGTCTCGAACAGATTCTCAAGCCTGAGCTGCTCCATAACCTCCATCATGGAATTCTCTACAAGAGCGTTAAAATCATCTGAGTCCGGGAACGTCTTGTCTGTGAGACTCCAGAGTTCTGCGGGATTGGCAGTGCCCGCTATGGTCAGCGCTCCCGACAGGTTCGTCAGAAAAGTGGCGCCGCTTAATACAGCCAGCACCAGAAGTACTGCCTTGGTAACAGTTTTCTTATACCATTTCTTCATAAATCCCCTTCCCATCCTTTATGTCTTAATATCAGGATTTTTCAATCTTATATCCTACGCCCCATACGACTTTCAGGTACCGCGGCTCCCTTGGATTGATCTCAATCTTCTCACGTATATGGCGGATATGGACCGCCACCGTGTTGTCCGCTCCGATCGCCTCCTCATTCCAGATCGATTCGTATATCTGACTTATGGAAAATACCCTCCCCTGGTTCTTCATAAGCAGGAGCAGTATATTGTACTCAATGGGCGTCAGTTTTACCGGATCGCCGTCCACGGTCACTTCCTTCAGATCATCGTTGATCCTCAGCCCGCCTGTTTCATATATTCTGTCTTTCCTGTCCTGTACGGTACCCCCAAGCTGTGTATACCGGCGGAGCTGTGACTTTACTCTGGCCACAAGCTCCAGCGGATTGAACGGCTTGGTCACATAATCGTCAGCCCCGATATTCAGTCCCAGGATCTTGTCGGCGTCCTCGGACTTTGCGGAAAGTATAATGATCGGGATACTGTTCTTCTCCCGGATCTTAAGGGTGGCTCTGATTCCGTCCAGCTTCGGCATCATGACGTCAATAATCAGAAGGTTCACATTCTCCTTCTCCAGAATGCTGATCGCCTCAATCCCGTCATATGCCTTCAGGATATGATATCCTTCCTGGCTCAGATATATCTCAATCGCGTCTACGATTTCTCTGTCATCATCACATACTAAAATATTGAACATCTTCATCACCTCCCTTACAGTATACATGATACGGAAGATTTTTTAAGAGGGATGAGAAAAAATCTTATGAATTTATTAATGTTCGCTTATCTTCCGTTTTTGAACTTTTTTTGAAATTTGGACTTTCGCTTCCCGTTGCCCCTCTCTCCGCCCTGTGCTATATTAGTCTTATGTTTTGAACAGACAGAACGCATTCACAGGAAAGGAGACCGGCGGATTTCGGGTGTCCGCTTTACCAAACAGCATTATGACAGAGATCTTGATCATTGAGGACGACAAAGGCTTAAATACCGGCATCGCCATCGGACTGGGCAGTGAAAAATATCATTTCACCGGATGCAGCACCCTGAAGGAGGCCGAAACCGCAGTAAAGAACACATCCTTTGACCTGCTCATCCTGGATCTGAATCTGCCTGACGGCAGCGGCTACGATTTCCTTCGCGAATACCGCTGTCATTCAGACACACCGGTCCTGATTCTCACCGCCAACGATCTGGAGGTAAATGAAGTCATGGGATTCGAGCTGGGGGCCAACGACTACGTGACAAAGCCCTTCAGTCTTGCCGTCCTGAGAGCGCGGATCGAGAATCTTCTCAGGACCGGCGCATCACGCCGTTCAGGCAGCAGCATTTCCGTAGCGCCACTCTATCAGGACAGATCCCTGCTCCTTGATCCGGTGCATCAGCGGTTTCAGAAAAACGGACAGGAAATCTCTCTGAGCCGGACAGAGCAGCGGCTTCTTCTGACCCTGCTCGAAAACCGCGGAAACACCGTTCCGCGGGAACGGCTTCTGGAAACCGTATGGCCCGACGGCACGGAATATGTGGAAGAAAACGCCCTCTCCGTAGCTGTAAGCCGTCTGCGCGCCAAACTGGAAGACACGCCGTCAAGTCCGGTTCATATCCTGAACGTTTATGGAATCGGTTATGTCTGGAAATAACACATCCGTGCCATCCGTACACGCATCAATAAAGGAGGACAGTTTATGATTTCTCTTGGCTCAAAACATACATTTGCTCTTTTAAACCGGATGCTCGACGACGCAGCCGCCGGTACATTCCGGGAATCAGACTACAATGAAACAGAGCTGTCCCGTCTGGAATCGAAATGGATGCGTTTTTTAAGTGCTTCGACACTCAGTCAGGCCAATCTGGAACAGGAGCGCAGATCCATACAGGGACTGATCTCGGACATCTCCCATCAGGTCAAAACCCCCATCGCCAATCTTCGTCTGTATGAAGACATCCTGGAGGAACGTCTGGACGGCGATGACCGGGAACTGGTCCGTCATCTCATCCGCGAGACTGAACTTCTGGAATTCCTGATTCACTCCCTGGTAAAGATTTCCCGGCTGGAGTCCGGCACCATACAGCTCAGCCCGGAAATCCAGCCTCTTTCCCCTCTCCTTGCGGATGCGCAGGAACGGGTGGAATCAAAATGTATTAAAAAAAACGTCACTCTTGACAGCACCGGGCAGAAAGATAACATCTTCGCCTGCTTTGACCGGAAGTGGACTGCCGAAGCTCTGTATAACATTCTCGACAACGCTGTCAAGTACACACCTCCCGGCAGCACTGTCACCGTCCGCACAGAAGAATATCCCATGTTCGTCCGCATCCGCATCGCTGACCAGGGACCGGGCGTGACCGAGGACGAGATTCCGCATCTGTTCGAGCGTTTTTACCGAAGTCCCAGGTTCCATGAAAAAGAGGGTGTTGGTCTTGGTCTGTACCTTTCCAGGGAGATCATAAGAAAGGAGGGCGGATATATCAGAGTCTGTGCAAAGCCGGGGCAGTCCTCTGCTGCTTCAGAAGCCGGACACGGCGCCGAGTTCTCCGTCTATCTCCGAAAGACAGACTCTCCCGTTACCGTCCGCAGCTGACTGTTTCCGGCCTGCCGGAAATCATCTGTTCTGAAATTCTTTCGAAACTGTCAGATTTGAGAAAGTATGTGGAAAGATTGTTATGCTAAAGTCTATTCATAAAAGTGGATAGACTTTTTATTATCTGTAATTCTGAGCCGCGCCGGAGAATCCCGGCCGGCTCCATAAAAAGGAGGCAGACATATGCAGAACATCTTAGAGGCAAAAAACCTGAGAAAATATTACGGCACAGGAGCCAATCAGGTCCGTGCCCTGGACGGGGTATCCCTATCCGTAAAACAGGGGGAATTTGTGGCTGTGGTCGGGACATCCGGTTCCGGCAAATCCACCCTTCTCCACATGCTGGGCGGCCTGGACCGCCCCACCGCCGGAAAAGTATTTGTGGAAGGAAAGGATATCTTCTCCCTGAAGGACGACGCACTCTGCATCTTCCGCAGGAGGAAAATCGGTTTCGTCTTCCAGAGTTATAATCTGGTCCCCGTCCTGAACGCAGAGGAAAACATCACCCTTCCCATCGAGCTGGACGGAAACCGGATCGACCGGAACTTTATCCGGGAGATTGTGGAGATTCTGGGACTGGAGCAAAAACTGAACAGCCTTCCCGGCGAGCTCTCCGGAGGACAGCAGCAGAGAGTCGCCATCGCCCGGGCCCTTGCCACGAAACCCGCCATCATCCTTGCGGATGAACCCACGGGGAACCTGGACTCCGCTACCAGCCAGGACGTCTTAAGTCTCCTGAAAGTGACAGGTGACCAGTTCGGACAGACCATTGTGATGATCACTCACAATGAAGAGATTGCTCAGACCGCCGACCGGATCATCCGCATTGAAGACGGCAGGATCGCGGGCAGCGGATACAAAGGCGGTGATCACCATGCGTAAAGTAAAGAACAAAAAAGTGATCCGGAAGCTTTCCGCCCGCATTCTTTCCGCAAAGCGATCCAAGAACCTGATCGGGCTGGCGGCCATCCTTCTGACCACGATCCTGTTCACCACCGTATTCTCCGTGTGCGGAAATCTGCTGCGCAGCCAGACCGAATCCACCTTCCGCCAGGTGGGCGGGAACGCACAGGCCGGTTTCAAGAACTTCACCATGGCGGAATATGATCAGCTGAAGGAGGATTCCGGGATCCGGGACGTCTCCTACAACATTTTCGTGGGAAACGCGGTAAATCCCCAGCTGAACAAACTGCAAACGGAAGTGCGGTACTATGAGCCTCTGAATGCCCGTCAGAGCTTTGCTTATCCGACTACCGGAAAGCTGCCGGAAGAACAGGACGAGATCGCCATGAGCACCCTGATCCTGGACGCGCTGGATATCCCTCATGAGCTTGGGCAGAAGGTCACTCTGGATCTGAATATCCACAATGAGATCCGGACGGATACCTTCACCCTGTGCGGTTTCTGGGAAGGGGATCCGGTCATGATGGCCCAGGAGGCTGCAGTGTCAAAAACCTATGCCGATCTGACGGCGCCCCTTGAGACGACGCCCTATTATGAGACAGACGGTACAGATTACTCGGGATACATGAACATAAGCTTCAATTTTTCCAGCTCCTTCAATATTGAAGGGCAGATGGAAGAACTGATCCGGCGGGGCGGTTTCGACGGGACTCTGATCAGCCCCAGCGTCAACTGGGCATACAGCTTTTCCAGCATTGACTGGACCACCGTCTCCGTCCTCACCATCCTGATTTTATTGATCATGCTGTCGGGCTATCTGATCATTTACAATATCTTCTACCTGAATATCTTCAGCGATATCCGTTTCTACGGACTGCTGAAAACCGTGGGCACTACCGGAAGACAGCTCAGGAAGATCGTCCGCCGCCAGGCATGGGCTCTGTGTCTCTTCGGAGTTCCCGCAGGGCTGGCTGCCGGGTGGGTAATCGGCAGGCTGCTGACTCCTGTGATCACCGATATGCTGACCTCCACGGACGTTTACTATTCCGCGAACCCTCTGATCTTTCTTGGCTCTGCCCTGTTTACCGTGCTTACCGTGTACATCAGCTGTATCAAACCCTGCCGGATCGCCGCAAAAGTCTCCCCGGTGGAAGCGGTCCGTTTCACGGAAAAAAGTATTCGTAAAAAGTCAAGGAAAACGAAAAAGACAACGCCCCTGAGCATGGCCCGTGCCAATCTGGGACGCAATAAGCGGAAACTGGTCCTGGTGGTTCTTTCCCTGTCCCTGAGCCTGGTACTGCTCAACAGCGTCTATACCATTGTGACGGGATTTGATATGGATAAATATCTGGCTGACAAACTGCTGACGGATTTCGAAGTATCCAGCGCTTCTATCTACAATTTCAACTCACCGGAGATAGATTATGCCGGAGTGACCAGAAACTTTCAGGAGGAACTTTCTGCTCAGGAGGGGGTTACGGACATCGGAAACATCTATCTTTCCGGAACCGTGCACAACTACTCTGACGCAGAATGGGAGACTGTGGAGCAGATCATGGACGCTCCGGAAAACAGCGAATATTTCTCCGATCCCATAATGGAGGAAGCCTTCGACTATGTAAGGACGTCCCATCGGACCAATGTGGATATTTACGGAGTGAACGAGACTGCAGCAAAATACATCAAACCGGACGAAGGGACATTTGACTGGGAAAAATTCAAAAGCGGAAATTATATCCTTGCAAATTCCTTTTCCATGGATGACGAAACATCCATGCCGTTCCTGAAGCCCGGGGATGAAGTCACTGTCCGGTTCAGCGACACCGTCTCAAAAAAATATACGGTACTCGCAGTGGCTCAGATGCCCACGGCGCTGAGTTCCCAGCGATACGGTCTGATGAATGAGGAATTCATCCTTCCGGACACAGAATTTCTGACTCAGTTCGGAGACCGTCAGCCTATGAAGACCGTGTTCAATGTATCGGATGACCGGCAGACGGCGGTAGCGGCCTGGCTTGAGGATTACTGTGAGAAAGTAAATCCCGATATGGATTACCGGACAAAGGCGGACTATCAACAGGAGTTCAGCAGTCTGAAACAGACCTATGCCGTGACCGGAGGGATCTTAAGCATCATCCTGGCACTGATCGGCCTCCTGAACTTCATCAATGTGACCGCCACATCCATTCTCTCCCGCAGGCAGGAACTTGCCATGATGGAGTCCGTCGGCATGACCGGAGCGCAGCAGCGCCGGATGCTCCTGGGAGAGGGTTTATGCTACGCGCTCCTCTCCATTCTGATCAGCTGTACCGCCGGAGTCGGCGCGGGATATGCTCTGGTCTTGGCATTTGCAGGCCAGATGGATGTCTTCACCTGGAGGTTCACTCTGCTGCCTGTCGCCATATGCACCCCGTTCCTCATCGCCATTTCCCTGGCAGTGCCGTCCGTGTGCTATGCATATGCCAGAAAACAGTCCGTGGTAGAACGGCTGCGGACGACAGAATAGACAAGCAAAAAGCGCGCGTTATATGTGAAATAAAATTACATGTATAACGCGCACTCTTTCAGCACTTGCTTCTGAAAACCCCCGATCCGGATTCGCACCAGACTCGTCCGATATATTACTCTGCGTTCAGATGAACATACAGTGCCCCTATAAGATTGGAATCATTAAAGTATCTGCATACCGTGACCTCCGGCACAGATATTTCATGAGGCATCATCCCGCAGATCTTCTCCAGTTCCTCGCGGATCATCCGGATAAGAAGCGGCTGGGCGCTGATTCCTCCGCCTATGGCAATCTTCTCCGGATCCCCCTGATTCACCATCCGGAACACCTTCTCGCCGTCCAGTTCTTCTCTCGGGATTCCTTTCTTTCTGGCCGTAAGTCCGATTAACGCAGCAGTGCTCGCCGTATACGCCAGTACCTTCTCCGGATTCATTGCATCGTCTCCGTCAGACAGCAGATAGCTGAATTCCCCTGCGAACAGATGCCTGCCGCGGAGCAGTTTCCCATTACAGAACACGGCGCCGCCGATTCCTGTCCCCAGGATAACGACTGCTGCATCCTGGCATCCCTGCAGACTTCCCCTCCACATTTCCGCCAATGCCGCGCTTTTCGCGTCATTTTCTATAGTAACCGGAACTTTCAGCCGCTCTTCCAGTATTCTGACGATATCCAGATTCTCCACACACAGAATAGCGCCGGCATTGTACATGAAACCGCGCTCACTGTCGATCATCCCCGGAGCGCTGATCGCCAGGCCTTCTGCCACTTCTCTGTAATTATCAAACAGCTCTGTAAGCATGTCCAGAAACTCTTCGACCGATTCCTTCGCCGTGGGAATTTTTCCCTTTTCATAAAATCGACACTCTTCGTCCATTACGGCATATTTTGTAAATGTGCCTCCTATGTCCGTTACCAGATACTTCATTCCATCCATTCACCTCCATTGTCAGCCCTGATGATGAAGGCTCTCTCCGTTTGAGGAAATTACGTCCTTATACCAGTAAAAGCTCTTCTTTTTATAACGATTCAGGGTACCTGTCCCGTCGTCGTTCCTGTCGACGTAGATAAAGCCATAACGCTTTTTCAGTTCCGCGGTGGACGCACTGACCAGATCGATACATCCCCAGGAAGTGTAGCCCATGACATCCACGCCATCCTCAATGGCCTCTTCTACCTGGAGCAGATGATCCCTCATATACTCAATCCTGTAGTCATCCTCAACCGTAAGATTTCCGTCCTTGTCCTCCACCAGTTTATCCACGGCTCCCAGACCATTTTCCACGATAAACAGCGGTTTCTGATATCTGTCCCAGAGCGTATTCAGAATGTATCTGAGTCCTCTCGGATCGATCTGCCATCCCCATTCGCTGGCCTTCAGCGTCGGGTTCGGCACTCCTCCCAGAAGATTGCCTTCTCCCCGGATATTCTTCTCCGGATCGGCTGTGGCGCAGACAGACATATAATAGCTGAAAGATACAAAATCAACCGTGTTGTTTTTCATAAGTTCTGCATCGCCGTCCTCAAACTTCACTTCAATACCATGCTCTCTGAGATATCGTTTCATATATCCCGGATATTCCCCCCGGACATGGACATCTGCGAACATCATATTCTGGTGATCCGCCTCCATGGCCGCGATCACATCCTTAGGATCAGGCGAGAGCGGATAGATCGGCATGCTCAGAATCATGCATCCGATCCTGGATTCCGGATTAATCTCATGGGCGATCTTCGTCGCGAGCGCACTTGCAACAAGTTCGTGGTGTACCGCCTGATAAAGCTGTGAATCCGTCAGTTCCTCCATGGGAGTATTGATCCCGCCGCTCATGAACGGGGAATGCAGGATCGAATTGATCTCGTTAAAAGTAAGCCAGTATTTTACTTTGTCCTTATACCTTGTAAACACCGTTCTGACATATCTCTCATAAAAACCGATCAGCTTCCGGTTCAGCCATCCGTCGTAGTGTTCGGACAGATACAGCGGCGTCTCATAGTGGGAAAGCGTGACCAGCGGTTCGATACCGTATTTATGGCATTCGTCGAAAACTCTGTCATAAAAGTCAAGCCCCGCCTCATTGGGAGTCTCCTCATCCCCTTTCGGAAATATTCTGCTCCATGCAATGGACAGGCGGAATACCTTGAATCCCATTTCCGCAAACAGTTTAATATCATCCTTATATCTGTGATAGAAATCAATGCCGATCAGCTTCATATTGTCCGGCGTCGGCTCTTTCGTCCTGGGGCCCTTGATACCGTGCGGCATCACATCCTGAATTGACAAACCTTTTCCATCTTCCAGACAGGCCCCCTCACACTGATTTGCCGCAACGGCACCTCCCCATAAAAATTTTTCCGGAAACATATCTTTTCCCTTCATTTTTTAGAATCTTATCTCTTTGCCATATTTATATGATAATAGATTTTTCTTCTGATACAATATATTATTCCCGTCACTTTGCCGCTTCAGTTCCTGCCGCCGCTCACCTTTTTCCGCTCCGGACATATACTGATATCACATAATACGCTTTATCTGAGAGGATGTTTTCTATGAGTATAAAAGGACTTGATGTCAGTAAATTTCAGGGCGAAGTCGACTGGACGCGGGTAAAAGCCGCCGGCTATCAATTCGCCATGCTCCGCGCAGGTTACGGTTTTAATACTGTTGACGAGCAGTTCCGGCGTAATGCCTCTGAGTGCAACCGAATCGGTCTTCCCATCGGCGTTTACTGGTTCTGCTATGCCACCAGTCCTTCTTCCGCCGTGCGTGAGGCCGATGGATGCCTGAATACGATCGCCGGATACAGGCTGGAATATCCGGTCTGTTATGATATTGAACAGGCAACGGTCGACTACGCCTCAGGAGAAGGAGTCACGATTACCCCCGATCTGGCAAAACAGCTGGTGCAGAGTTTCTGCAATCGCATTGAGGAGAAAGGATACTTCGCCATGTTTTACAGCAACAAAAATTTTCTGGATCAGTATCTCGGCAATGATCTTGCGAAACGTTATTCCCTCTGGTATGCCCGGTACACAGATACTTTTGACGGAACCGACTGCGATATGTGGCAGTACACAAGTCAGGGAAGCGTGCCCGGAATCAGCGGAAATACAGATCTTGATCTCAGCTATGTTGACTTTCCTTCCGTTATTCGTAACGCCGGGCTCAACCATCTGTCCGGAGATGCTCCGTCGCCGTCACCCTCTCCGTCAAACGACTATATCACTTATGTCATTCAGCCCGGAGATACTCTGAGCGGAATCGCTGCCCGCTACGGCACAACAGTATCTGAACTCAGCAGGATCAACAGAATCTCCAATCCGGACCGGATCTACGCGGGGAATACGATCCGGGTACCTGAGAGAGGTTCCTCATATCAGAATTATACTGTCAGACCGGGAGATACTCTGAGTGCAATTGCTCTCAAATTCGGCACCACCGTCAGTGCAATCGCAAAACTGAACGGCATATCAGACCCGGATCGGATCTATGCGGGAACCACTCTGAGGATCCCCTGAACGGACACAGCTGGTGTTCTGTTCCCTGATACGAATTAACATTTTATCGATTTTTTTCTTTTTCTTTTAGATTTTAAACATATTTTAGACACATTTTCTGTCTATACTATGAATCAGATAGTTGATAAACAACTATCTCCCCCCTCATAAAGTAGAGACATCTTGGGGTGACCCAAGATGTCGAACTTTACTCTCATTCCTTTAGATAACTATAACAATCACGAAAAGCCGTCCGATGGACGGCTTTTCGCATATCCGGCCGTTTTTATTCTCTGTTTTTTATCTCTTAATTTTGATTTTATATTTTTCCTTTTTCTTTAAGAGTTTCCTCATACTTTTGACACAATCTTCCTTTATACTATAACCAAGATAGTTGAGAAACAGCTATCTTCCCCCTCATAAAGCAGGACATCCGGAAGGATACACGGATGTCGCACTTTACTCTCATTCCTTTTAGATAACTATAATCACAACGAAAACCCGCTGGTCAAAAGATCAGCGGGTTTTCGCTGTCTATATTTCCTTTGCTCTCTCCACTACGCTCCCCTTTCTGATCATCATCGCTCCGGCGATCACGGGAATTCCCGCGCACAACGCCATAATAAACGCAGTCATCCCCACTGCAGGCCACACCGGCACCTCAAACGGCACCTGCATGTAATTCATAGACTGGTATACTCCATACGTCACTGCCAGCCCCACAGTCGCTGTAATCAGGAGAGAACCCGCTGCATAGAATATTCCTTCCAGAATCAGCAGATAATTTCTCTGCCTGTCCGTCATACCTGTGCTCTCCAGAATCGCCAGTTCTTTCCGGCAGCTCTGAATGCTGCCAGTCACAGTATTGATATAATTCAGTATCCCGATAAACGCAAGAATCAAGGCAATAGACAATCCGATCTCTTTCATATTTCCCTGCGCGCGCTCAATCTCCTGCTTGGATTCCAGTTTTGATTCCCAGGAAAAATCAGCAGAATCCCGGTTTTTCCGAATCAGTTCCAGCACTTCATTTTCCGTTTCTTCATCATATTCTTTCACATATTTTACACCTGCTTTCGACACAGCCGTATCGTCCAGAAATTCCTCCATTGCCGCATCACTGACAATAACCGTGGGAGGAAATCCGATAATCGGACCTGTATAATAGCCCTCGTCGGTCAGCCCGGCAATGCGAAATGTTCGCATATTCTCTCCATTACCATATTCTCCGCATGTCACGTTCTTCCCGATAACCTCTCCTTCAGACAGATCCAGACTGTTCCTGTACAGCACGCATGTTTTTCCCGATATGAAATCCTTTCTGTCAATCTCTGTCGTCATCGTCTGCTGCAGATAAGGAAATTCATCTTCACTGATCCCGATCATGACCGAGCCGAAGTTTTCCGGATTTTCTTTATATTCTTCCACATCATCCTCATACGGTATATTCATCCACTTTGCATAGAATTCTTCCATCCACAGATCTGCAAACTCCGGCTCCCATGGAACTGTAATCTGTCCATATCTAAGAGGATACACCGAAGCAATTCCATTGAGTGCCTTCAGATCACTCAGAAACTCTTCTGTTATAAGCCGTTTATGTTCCTTCACATCTTCCTTCTTCAAAGTATCGTCGGTGATCGTAATATCACTGTCCATGTGGTTAGACACGATCGTTCTGGCTCCCTGGCTCTCAATCAGTGTAGTAAGACACAGGAACACCGACAGTCCTGCGGCCAGTGACACCATGATCACCGCAGTTTTTTTCCTGTCTTTTCCCAGCTGATCCAGCGCCATCCGGAACAGGAGATTTTTCCGTAGGAACCCTCTTCGTCGAACTCTTTTTCTCCTCAGTACCTCTCCGGAATACGATGGCTGATATCCCAAAGCTTCCTTCGGAGATATCTCCCCCGCCAGCCTGACCGGTTTTCTGCTGCCCATATATATGGTAAATGCTGTCAGCAGAAGCGTCAGGAACACAACCACCGGATTTAACGTGATCTCGATCTCTCCGCCTTCACTTCCGCGTATCCCCAGAGAACGGATAACAGACGGAATCACCAGAAACGACACTGTGCATCCCGCCAGGATTCCACCCGCAGTCCCGGCACCGCCCAGGCACAGCATCTGCTGAAAGATAAGAGCCCGGATCTGTCTTCCGGTCATCCCCACAGTCTGCAGCAGCCCGTAACAGCGCACATTTCCCGATACAGACAGGTACATAATATTGTAGATCAGAAGATAAGCACATAGACAGGTAACAAAGATCAGAGCACACAATCCGCAAAATATAGGCAGAGAATATCCCATATCTCCTGTAAAATACACTGCCTGCTGCTTTCCAAGATCCATGCTCTCTATAAACGCATTCTGTTCTTCCGGGGACATGATCCATCTGCCGAAGTCCAGATAATATCTGCCGCATCTCACCTCAGAAACATCGTATTCGGACGTCCGGTAGAAAGCCTCCGATACATAAAACGCGCTTTTCTCCCCATATCCGTCCCACATTCCCGATATTGTAAACTCTCTGGTAAGCAGATTGCCATTGCCATCCCTGTATAGGGCAGTAAATGTATCTCCCACCGTCAGACCGGATAGCCCTGCTTTCTCCAGCCCTTCCGCCGTGGTCATCACCTCATTCTCTGCTTCAGGATATCTGCCCTTTACCCATTCTCGTGCCGGGGCCATGATTTCATCCCAGCAGGTACTGTCTGCCCAGACGCATGAAGTCTCCACTGTATCATCCTTTTCAGTAGACTCGATATATCCTGTTACCGCAAGGATTCCAGCTCTTCTTATATCATCATCCGCGTCACATCTCTTCTGCTGTTCCTCTGTAATTCCGTACATCACAGCGTCATAATCGCCGCCCTTCATGCGTATATTCTGGATCCGATACATTTTAAAATACGTAATTCCCACGGTAAAGATGCTGAACAGCATAAATGAAGCGAGAACAATAGCCAGAAACAGGATCAGATTTCTGCCCCGGTTCTTCCGCAACGAATTTCCTGCCATCCTTTTGATGATTCCCCGGTTATTATTCGCCAGCATGCTGTTCACCTGCCTTTTCTCTTCCTGCGTTGTGCCCCAAGTTTCCGCCACAGTCTTTCTGTCCCGGGCATTCATTATATGTGCCTACAATCTTTCCGTCTTCGATATGCACGATCCGATCCGCCATCTGAGCAATATCATTGTCATGGGTAATCAATATGACTGTCTGCTGAAACCGTTTTGCCGCCACTTTGAGCAGGCCCATCACCTCATGACCGGACACCGTATCAAGATTACCTGTAGGTTCGTCAGCCAGGATAATACTTGGCTTCGCCGCGACAGCCCGGGCAATAGCAACCCGCTGCTGCTGCCCTCCGGAAAGCATTCCGGGCAGGGCATCCAGCTTTTCTTCAAGCTGGAGCAATTCCAGAATCTCTTTCACAAACTTCTGATCGATCCTTTTCCCATCCAATTCAACAGGCAGCACTATGTTGTCATACACATTCATATCCGGAATCAGATTATAATTCTGGAAAATAAATCCGGCCTTTCGACGCCGGAAAACGGCCAGCTGCTCCCGGTTCATACTGGAAAGCTTCTTTCCATCCACATATACTTCTCCCTCCGTAGGCGAATCCAGTCCTCCAATCATATGAAGCAGCGTGCTCTTCCCGCTTCCTGATCTGCCAATAATGGCGACAAACTCTTTTTCCTTTACAGAAAAATCCACTCCGTCCAGAGCCTTTACCGTGTTTTTCCCCAGCCGGTAATATTTTTTCAGTCCTTCTGTTTTTACAATCAGTTTGTTCATTTCTTTTACCTCCTCTGTAATACCAGCATAACGGTTGAAAATCACAAACCGGTCTCATTCTGCAAGAATCACAGAACTGTGAGAATTTTGCCTGTCCGTTGTCTTCAAACTGTCATCTTTCTGTATTGTCATCCATTCGGAAGGTAAATGCAGAAGTCCGCTCCCTCCCCCGGTTCTGACTTCACCTCTACATAACCGCTCTGCAGTTCTGCTATCTTTCTCGTCAGATACAGGCCTATCCCGACACCCTCCCGGTCATGAACCTCCGGCTCCCTGTAAAACCTGGTAAAAATCTGCGCCTGACGTTCCACAGCGATACCTTTCCCTGTGTCTCTCACATGAATCTCTGTAAATATCTCGCGCCTTATCAAGCGTATTGTAACAGAACCTCCCCTCTGGGTATACTTCACCCCATTATCAAGCAGATTGTAGACTGCCTCCTCCGTCCATTTCCTGTCGTGACAAAGAAACAGTCTGCCGGCCGGCTGCTCTGGCAGAGAATGTGTTCCCTTGCGCTTTTCCATCTCCCACGGATGAGACACCTCCACACTCAATCGGATTCCTTTGGCTTCTGCTGAAGGGACGATAGCAGCTACGGCCCGCCCAATGGTCTCCACAAGATCCGAATTTTCCTTCTGTATCTGAATCACTCCTGTCTCCAGACGGGACATCTTAACCATACTGTCAAACAGGAATTCGAGTTTGTCTGTCTGATGTTCTAATCTGTCAACAAATCCCCTGATATCGGCCGAAAGATCGCGGCTTTTCAGAATCTCAAGATAAATCTTCTGATTGGCTATCGGGGTTTTCGTCTGATGGGAAATATCTGATATCAGCTCCTTCATCGTCTCTCTGTTCATCGCAGCCTCCTGCTCCTTCTGTTCCAGAATATGGTTCACTCTATGGAGCTTCTCATTAAGTTTCCCCGAAAGCGAGTCTGCCGTATCCCCGGTATTTTCCGGTTCCTTTCCCTGTATGACTGCATCCAGGTTCTCTTCCAGAGAATCCGCGAACTCATAAATATCTTTCTTTAACCTTCTCATCTTCCATGCCATAGCTGCTGCAGCGGCTGCAGCAAAGACTGACGTGATCACTGACCAATCCATTGATATCCCATCCCATATACATTTGAAATATATCTGTGCTCTTTATCCTCTATCTTTCCCCGGAGTCGATTGATATTTACAGCCAGCGCATGTCTGTCCGCAAACTGGCTTCCTCCGTCCCACAGACGGTCCAGAAGAACATCATATGTCAGGAGCTGTCCTCTGTGCGCGATAAACTCCTGAAGAATACGAAACTCTGTCGGAGTCACCGGACACAGCCTTCCTTGAACCTCTGTTCTGGCCTGTATAAGATCGATCCGCAAAAATCCATCGTCAAATATTTTTCCCTGCTCCTCTCCGTTCCTCTTCAGTATTACATCTATTTTCCTCAGGAGAATCTTCATGGAAAACGGCTTTGTCACATAATCCTCCGCCCCCATTTCATATCCCTTCAGCACATCTTCCTCCAAGTCTCTCGCCGACAGAAACAGCACCGGGACACGGGCATGTCTCCTGATCCAACGGCAGAGTTCAAATCCCTGTCCGTCCGGAAGATTTACATCCAGCAGCACCAAATCCACTCCATTTTCTTCACATGTCTTGCGTCCCTCTTTAATTGAGTAGGCGGACACAACGCCATATCCATTTGCTTCCAGGACATAACAGATCCCCTGATTCATCTCCCAGTCATCTTCTACCACTAAAATTTTTTGCATTTTCTTTCCTTCCGTCCGCAGTCATTCACATCCGCCAGCCATCAACAGACATGCGGCATTAACTCTGAATTAATCCCGGGATCCCACATCCCGGACTTGTCTCTCTGTCATTATAACACGGGGGACCGTAAGGAAAAACTGAAGCAGAAGATTATCACAGAACTGTGATAAGCCGGCGGTATGTTCCCGGATGATTGCAGACAAAAGGGCACCGGAAAAGGCTTTTCATCCTTTTCCGGTGCCCTTTTATTATTATATTCAGAATCCTGACAATTCTTTTCTTCTACTCTGCTGCTTTCTTGCGGATGAGCTCTTTTCCGGAGGTCACTACGATGGTGACTCCCAGGATCATCAGCAACACGGCAACAATCAGCTGCAGGCCTTCTACCATGAATACGCCTGTTCCTGCCGCAAACGCATTAACAAGTGAGATGAATCTCTGTACCAGTGCTGTAAATGTCACAATCAGCATGATTACAAACGGCGGTACAAGAGTCTTAAGCGTCCTTCCTGTAACCTTCAGGAATACGCACAGTGTAATCAGCACAAGTGCACTCAGCAGCTGGTTTGCACTTCCGAATAGCGGCCAGATATTGGAGTATCCGACCTGTGTCAGGATATAGCCGAATACCAGCGTGATAATAGTTGCAAAATATTTGTTGCACAGAACTTTTCTCCATCCCTCGGCATGTTCCATGTCATCCACGCTGAACAGCTCCTGGAAGGACATACGCCCGATACGGGCAACAGAATCCAGCGTCGTAAATGCCAGAGCAGATACACACATTGTCATAAAGCTCTGAGCCACATAGACCGGGATGCCGAACATCTCAAGGAATCCCGCAACTCCTGATGAGAAAATCTGGAACGGTGTTCCCACGGCTGCCGTTCCGTCCGCTCCGGCTGCAGCGCCCGCTACACAGAGTGCGATAACAGCCAGGAGACTCTCAAGAACCATTGCTCCGTATCCGACTTTCAGCATATCCTTTTCGTTTGAAATCGTCTTGGACGAAGTTCCGGAAGAGACCAGACTGTGGAATCCGGATACCGCGCCACAGGCAACCGTTACGAACAGGATCGGAAAGAGTGTTCCCAGGCTTTCATTTTCAAATCCGGTAAATGCCGGAAGGTTCATGGTCGGATGCGCAAACAGCAGACCAAGCACCGCGCCTGCGATCATACCGATGAACATGAATGTTGACATATAGTCTCTCGGCTGCATTACAAACCACATCGGCAGTACCGCCGCCAGAAAAATGTAGATAAAAGCAATATATACCCACATATCCTTGCCCAAGATCACCGGGAAATTCATACCGAACACAAATGCAAGTACCGTACATACAAGTCCGAATACAACTTCTTTCCATCCTGTAAACTTCACTTTATGCTGTACCACACCGAATACAACCGCGAACAGAATGAAGAACAGAGAGATACTTCCTGCCGCTCCATTCACATTTGCGTTGTCGGACAGTGTCTGCACTCCGTCTGTAACTACATAGGCATTAAATGTATCTGCCACCATGTCGGCAAAAGCGGCAATCACGATCAGGCAGAACAGCCAGCAGAATCCCAGGAACAGCTTTCTTCCTGTTTTTCCGATATACTTTTCAATCAGAAGTCCCATGGATTTTCCATCGTTCTTAACACTTGCGTACAGTGCGCCGAAGTCTGTCACGGCTCCGAAAAAGATACCGCCGAGGATGATCCACAGCAGGACCGGAAGCCACCCGAATGCAGCCGCCTGAATCGCTCCGGTGACCGGGCCTGCGCCTGCAATAGATGAAAACTGATGCGCAAACACAGTCCATCCGTCTGTCGGGACATAATCCTGTCCATCGTTATGAATGACCGCCGGCGTCTTCGCCTTCGGATCAATTCCCCATTTTTTCGCCAGCCAGCGTCCATACAGCGCGTATGCCGCAATAAGACACACGGCGGCGATCAATACAATTACCAGTGTGTTCATAATTTTCTACTCTCCTTTATTATGTATAACTGCAGGTTGCAAGGATGCAGCGCGCATCCCTGAATGTAAAAGAACCAGAAGGAATATATTTTCCGGAAAACTTTTCCGGAAAATAAAAATGTCCCCCGACAGATTACTCTGTCAGAAGACGAAATATTTTCTCCGCGTTACCACTTCTGTTACCGGTATTTCCGGTCTCTCACTCCTGTCGTCCGCATATCACTTCCTCCTCTGTACTGCAAACAGTACGATCCGGAAAATAAACTCACGCTGATCAGCGGATTAACAGGTTTCCCTATAACGGTGGAATTCCGGTCCGGGCTACTTGTCTGTTTCACCCTGACTGCTCGCAGGTGATGGCTTCTCTCTTGTGCTGTTCCCTCGCACCGGCCGGAAACTCTCTGAAAACACATTAATTTCGGAAGTCCTGTCCTGTTCCTTGCATTGGCTTTTTACAATTCGGTTATTATTATATCGCAAAATCTCATGTTGTCAATAGAAAAATTAGATCGTACTCTGTTTTTACCCCTCCTGTACCCTGCCCCTGCTCTCCAAAATTGCATACAGTATATTTTATATTTTTCTGAATATTCCGAATATTTATTTTCTTTATATTTTTTATCAGATTTTATATTGACATTTTGCCTGTTGTGAGTTATTATATAACCATCAAAAGAAAAGGAGGACGGACCACCAAAAACTTAAGCTAATATCCATAAAATTTTAAAGAAAAGAGGTATAGTCCAATGGGAAGGTAAACTAAAATTCATTAAACACTATTCCGAAGAATAGTTTCAGATAGATATCAATTAAATAAGGAGGTCAGGCCAATGGATGGAATAAGCTGAAAATCCACTGTACGAAAGGATAAATCGATACAGTGGATTTTTTATGTCGGTTTAATCTATGTGTCAGGTATCAGCGACTCATTTTTCCTGTTCAAATCGGATCCGCATGTCATTATCCCGGAATATCTTCCCATATCATTAAGTACTCTTTTTCCCCTGTGTTTCCGTCTGTTTCCTCCCGTTCAATCCGAAATCCTTCTCTCTGATAAAAGCGAACCGCCCGGAAATTTTTCTGATATACATTTAAACACAGTTTTCTCTTTTTCTTTTTCACATAATTCATAAGTTCTTTTCCGACCCCCATGGAGCGTGCCCCACTGGAGACAAAAATTCCTTCTATGTATTCCTCATTCAGTCCGATAAATCCCTGAATCTCATTCCTGCCGGAAAGCAGATCATTAGAGCCTTCTCCATCCGTCTCCGCCTCATAAACGTAGACTTCCGCCTGCGGCAGCATTTCTTTTACCGCCGGGAAATTTTCCTTCCAGTATCCGACCGGAATAAAATCATGGGCCTGCTGATTTGCATCCAGCCAGATTTCCGCAACTCGGTCCAGATCTGTATCCTGAAATTCTCTGATCATAAACACCTCCTGCTATAACTTCTGCATCCGCTTGGCAATTACTTCACAGTTCACCCGCTGTTCTCCGTTTCCGGTAATCGTTATATTAATCCAGCATCTCAATATCCACCGTTGCAATCGCTGACTGGGACGGTTCCCCTGTCGCCAGATCCTGTGGTGCCGGAACAAGCATCATAAACCCGTCCTTCCCATAGCGTTTCTCATATCCTCGCGCATACTCCTTGTCCACCCATACATGCTGAACCTGCCCTGTGACCATGGCCGTGATTCCTGCGCCGCTGAGATCCTCTGCAGATTTCAGCGTACATTCCATGTTCATGAATGCCTCTTGGATCATTGGCGCATGGATCGTCTTTGCAGCCGTCGGCGTAAAATCTCCCACCTGAAATTCATCGGTCTCATAACCATTATTCTGAATCGTCTCCACCATCCTGCCATAATACGGGATCGGGAGAAAATTAATACAGAAGCATTGCTCCCTCAGAATGTTGGCATAGGTATGTGTATGCTGATACAGGTTCCCCATCACTGCAAAGAATGCGGTCTTATCTCCATGAAAACAGCTCCAGGCATGAAAACAGACGTTCGGCTGCCCGTTCTCTTTCCATGTAGTGATGGCGAAAAGCACCGTGGGGATACCTGCGGTTGTCTCAAAGTGGGAAAAAAGCTCGAACTCCTCCGGATATAACGGCTTGAAATATTGAGGCAATTCTTTTCCAATCTCTATTTTCATACTGTTCTACTCCTTATCCCGTCTTTCCCGGACTGCATCTGAGATTTCCAAAAGCTGCGGATACCGGAAGCAGGATTCCTGATGATCATTGATGATTCCGCATGCCTGCAGATGAGAGTAAACTGTGACCGAACCCATGTACTTCATCCCACGTTTCTTCAGGTCTTTGCTCACCCTGTCGGACAGACCGTTCCGGGCAGGGACTTCTCCTCTCTGGTGTCCGGTATAGAGGTACGTCTTTCCATTTGTAAAGCCCCATATATATTTACTGAAAGAACCGTACTCGTCCCGTATTTTCTGGAAACACCGGGCATTATGTATGACCGCTTCGATCTTTCGCCTCGACCGGATCATCCCTTCCGTGTTCATGATCCGCTCAATGTCTTCTTCCCCGTATTCTACCACTTTATCAAAGTCAAACTCATCAAAACATTTCCGGAAGACCTCGCGTTTCTGTATCATCATGTTCCAGTTCAGTCCGCACTGCATGACCTCCATCATCAGAAACTCAAACTGCTTCTGATCATCGTGGAGCGGCACGCCCCACTCCTCATCATGATAGCGGATCATTTTATCGTTACATGTGCACCAGTTACATCTGTTCACAGGATCACCTCTCTTTCCCGTATCTCCCTCAACCTTACCGTTCCACCACAACCGTCAGCATGACCAGATCTTCTTTTCCGGTATTGACGATGCTGTGCTCCAAACCTTTCTTGCAGACATGACAGGTTCCCGCAGTCAGCGTTTCCTCCTGTTCATCTCATCTGAATGATAAATATCAAATACTTTTTATTTCCAGCCCAAGATTCAGTTCTTCCGCCTTTTCTAATGCACGGCTGAATACAGTGATAAAGTCTTATCCATCACTTGTAACAAAATAATTACCCAGATTCGTTATATCACTGCTGATATCTGTTCCCCATGGTGGCTGAGCAGACAGGTCTTCTATGTCCCATATTATTTGATCAGGCGGCAGTTTTTCCAGTCCCACTGCTGTAAATTTTATAAGCTTAGTTTATACCCTTCTCGCATTTTCAGTTCAAACAGTTCCTGCGAAATATATTCTTTATGCTTCCATTCTCTGTCCGCACGCGCAGATCCCCCGCTTCCGGCAGATAGAAGAAATACCGTTTAACAGATGGCGTGACAATATCAATCTGATCACTGCAGATGATCTTCTTATTCTCCCCTCTGCATATCGCGCAGCCAAGATCCAATGCGAATTGAGCCACCTTTATAAAATCTTTGAATCCCATGTAATAGTTTATCTGTTTCCCCATAACTTAACGTTCCTCAAAACTCCCCGGGCCTTTCCTTTGTTTTAATTCTTATAGTAGTTCAATATGCACTCATAAATTTTTCTTGTTTCTTCTTCCTCTCCCCATGATAAAGGATCGTCCGCGCAGCATAACGTCTGGAATGGTTCTATATGCCAAACGTTCTCCGGCAGGCTTTCCCAAAGAGCATACATTCGATCCGCAAACCATTTTATATCCGTACAATTTATATAAATCGCCTCTAATCTGCTCAGTAAAATTTTGCCGAACCGGTCAAGATCGAAATTATTGTAGTCGATATGTGTCTTCACATAGACCATGGCTTTTTTTATGTCTGTTTCCCATTCTGAACAGAGCAGTTCCTCGTTTTCAGGATGGCTGAGGAACAATTTATCAAGCCATTTATTATATTCGTCTTCTGATATTAATTCCTCAGAACGCAAAATCGTATAGGCCAGCAGTTCCTCCATGACAGCCTCGCTTCCAGATTTATTGCCGGTGACATATAATACATCTTCATTTGATTCACACTTCGACATAGTTATAAAAATTCTCTTTTACTTTCATTTTGTTACTCTCCTCCGAAAATAACTGTCGTATCCCCATTATATCAGCGATTCGGCTCCCCTTCAATGAACCTCAATACTGCGACACACAAATTTCCATTGTCTTTGCCGGCTGTCGTGTATGCTATTATAATGATATGGAATCGATCAAGGAGGCGATCACAATGACAAAACTCGGACAGATGATACGGGATGATGCGATAGAAGCGGGTGAGCAGAGAGCATCTGATAACACAGAAGTCAATTTATACCTGAGGCGCAGACCACTCATGATCTGTGCCCTCCTCCTCTTTTACTCCATAAATGAATGGCTCATGATATAAAATGCCTCCTGGCTGGACGTCCATTTTTTCTCCATCTTCTCCAGTCCGTCGTCAAACGCCTGTGCTTCCTGCTCGTCAACATTCATCACCGGACTGTCTGAGTAGTACCACACCCGTCCGTCCAGAGCCCCCTCCTTAAGTTCTTTTACCAGCATCGCTGCCGGATACCTGTCTTTTCCCACACATACATTATACCTTTTACAGCACCGGAAGCCGCAGCCAACATAGTTTGAAGGACTTCCGAAGATGACTACAGCGTCATACCCCAGTTCTGCCGCGCGCTTAAGCGAGTGTTCGATAAGCATTTTCCCGTATCCATTTCTCTGATGCTGACAGGTCCGAATGTAAGGATCTCTTTCTCAGTTCCATTCTCATCGGTCAGCTTTGCCTTTGTATACATAATATTTCCAATCACTCTGCCGTCAAGTTCAATCACAAAATCCAGTTCCGGTATAAAATCCTTGTGGCCGCGCATAATATGAACAAGATAATGTTCGTAACATCCTGGAATGTACATGTTATAAAACGCCTTTCTTGTAATCTCTTCTACGATCTTATAATCTGATTCTTTTTCGCTTCTAATGTTCAGCATACTACTTCTCCATTATTCTATTATTTATAAATGAAACAAGGGGCATTATCTGCCCCTGTGTTTCCGCTTTCGTTTCTGTTGTTTCAATTCGAATCTTCTCTGAAGCTCGCCAGATGCCTCTTCTGCTCTTCTCCCCTTCACCTGTCCAGCTCCATTTTCAGATATACCATATCCACAAGCTGTTTTCCGCACTCATAGATGGGGTGGTCATAGTGCTCTGTAAAAAAATTCCTGACAACATGGGATCTGCGGAAACCACATTTCTCGTAAAACGGAAGCGTCGCCGGACTGTCTCCTGTCCCCACATGTAAAATACAAAAACGGTTCCTGTAAGTATCCGCCACAAACCGGATCATCTTTCTTCCATAACCTTTCCCCTGACTGTCAGGACGTACCGCCAGATTTTTGAGCTCCAGTATCCCGTTTCCCTCATCTGTCACAACGCACTCCGCTCTCACACCGCCATCATCCAGAACATACATGTCGCCCCGCTCCAGATACCGGTCGATCATATCTTCCTGCTCGTCCGCAAGAAGAAGCAGCGAAAGATATTCCTTTTTATCTGTTTCTATTTTTCTGATCTCCATATCCGGTCAATCCTTCCTTTGGATTATTTCTTTCAGACCTTTCTGTGCGTCTTTCCAAAAGCATCACTTTGGCAGTCTGCTCACCTTATCGTCCTCGACCAGGATTGCCTGATAATCATCTATCGCCTTCAGCTTCAGTTCTGACGAATATTTTTCAATGATCGCCTCCGCCCCGGGTCCCATCTCCGGATGTCCCAGGTGCGGCACCAGATAGAAATCCACCAGGCCCAGTCCGGTACGGTCCGTAAGTTCCGGCGCTTTTTCCGGCTCGTCCATCTCTGCTGAAAACCCGATATCAGGGCATGCGGCAATAGCGCCTGCGGACTCCCCTATATACAGTTTTCCCCTGTTTACTTCCTGAACAATGATTTTATCCGCCCCCGATTTCTTCAGTTCCTGAAGCAGGAAAAATGTGTTCCCGCCTCCGACAAATATCATGTCATTTTTTGTCAGTTTTTCCTCCACGCTCTCACAGGACGCGGTGGAGGCTTCCAGTTCATCAACGATCAGCCCCAGTTCTTCCAGCATCCTTGTCTCTTCCTCCGCCATACCCTCGATGCTCTCCGCAATCGCCGCCGTGGGGATATAGGTCATTGTTTTTCCTTTTAAGTCCGGCTCGATCTCTCTGAAAAGCTCTGTTACATTATGCATCATGGATACCAATAATACTCTTTTCATAAATTTAGCCCTCCTGACGGTTTCCTTTGTGAAACTCTTTCATTGCGTCAAGCTCTTTCTGATTTCCTTCGATATTCATATATTTCTCCTTTTTCGTTTTAAATCTCATTATGTATCATCTTGGGATGATCTCCCAAACTTCCTGCGCAGAGCTCTGCCGTAAAATGATCCCGATGTCCTCACTTCGGGAAAACCACCCGATACCATTTATACCCGATATAATAAAACGTCTCCCTTGCCAGAAATGGAATCTTCGTTCTCAGGCTGACATATCTCGATGTAGGAGTTGGAGAACTGTATGCGTTGATCCCGGCGTCTTCCGCCAGCAGCATTGCCCGTTTCATATGCAGGGAATCACTGACGATGATCGCCACATCTGCCTTTTGCCTCTGGTCTTCTGTACTGAAAGAACAGATATCAAACACATTTTTCCCGATATATCCCACTGTCAGAAGGAGCAATAACAGGATAACTTTGTTCCTCGTTCTTATCTTTTTCATTCTTCATCCGGCTGCTGCCCGTCATGTGCCTTCCACTGGCACTCCGTCAGCTTCATATCAGAAAACACTGCTTTAAAAGACGAGTCCTCCGGCGAACAGGCATAGATACCAAATCGGATCATCCCGCCGCCCTTATGCATATGGCAGATCCTCATCTGCTGAAAATGAATCCCATCCGAAGAGCATTCAATGCAGTAGTCATCCTCTCTTCTGCTGAAGCGGTACCACATTGATTTTACCGACGCGTCGATCACCGTTGTCGCCCAGTCAGAGTATCCCTCATTTGTCACTACACTTCCCAGATGCTGATACTCTTCATTCTCATATTCAACAGATCCTTTCAGCCAGTTCTCACTGTCCAGATACATGACGATCCCGCACTGATCGAATCTGTGATGGCTTTCCTGAAAATCTGTCCTGACAACAAAACTGAAATATTTCTCCTCTGTCTCCATCTGGAACACGGGAGCGTTGTCATTCCGGAAATGATAATATGTCCTCTGCCACAGATCCGTGTGTGGTTTTGTAACGATCTCCACTGTGTCGTCTTTATTAACCGTCCAGCTTTCCGGTTCCCTTGTCCATTTAAACTTACTCAGATTCATTTTATACCTCCGTTATTTTCATTTTATAATCCGTTTTCTATAAAATTCTCTCCCTGTATTTCTTATCATTCGCTCATATCCCTATCTCCTGATCCCCGGCTTCTTTTCATACGGGATCTTTCTGCATTTCATATCGCAACTCCGTTATTCCATTCCAGCTTCTGGTATCCAACAGTTTCAGCTCCAGTCGTTTCTCCGATTTTCCGAAGAGCCGGATCCCGTCTCCCAGTACAATTGGAATGACCGAGATATAAAATCTGTCGATCAGATCATCCTGCATGAGCTGCCGCACGATCTCCGCGCCGCCGCAGATCCAGAGGTCTCTGCCTTCACTGTTTTTCAGATTCCGGATCAGGCTTACCGGAGAATCCTGAACAAATCTTATCTTCTCCTCCGGCTCCTTCTCATGGTGTGTGATCACATATGTTGTAAGATTGCTGTAGACCCATTCATCCTCCCCTTTATATCTGCAGCGCTTTTCCTCATTATATCAATGTGTTTCAGTTCCTTCAATGAACTCGTGCACCCAAAAGTTGCCTGCTCTCTTTTCCTCCTGTTGCAGCGGCTGTATGCATCACATTCCCGAGAGAAATTGTTCACGGATGCTCCTTTACATACTTCAGGAACTCCGGAGTCCTGGACCAGTACTTCATCCCCCAGTTCTCAAAATTCCATTCTTCCATATAGTCATTGCACTCGTAATCCACATAATACAGCTTTTCGTCCTGAAGGATAAAATTGGTCGGAAAATAATCTATGTTTGTGTTTGCCGGATAGAGCAGTCCGCACATTGCTTTTACCTGTTCCAGACATTTTTCCGGAAGGCGGTCCCAGAGGACCATCTCGTAAACTGTCTCTCCGTCTATATACTCTTTGACGATCCGCTCCACCTCTGCATCAACATCCAGCATCCGGGGTACAGGGATCCCGATTTCCCTTAATCGGTTATAGTCACGTATCTCTGATTACAGCTTGTTCCCAAACTGATAAGAATCGCAGGGCTCATGCTGAATCTGCTTAAGCACTACCTGTCTTCCTTCTGATTCTGCAAGATAAGAGTAACCGCCCTTTCCTCTTCCGAGCAGCTGCCGTATCCTGTATTCTTTTCCGTTTACAGACATGATAAGGTTATTTACCATGATATACTCTTCGTCCGTTTCCTTCACCGTTATAAATCCTGCCTTCTTATATAATCTTACAGCAGGATTTTGTTTCTGCACCGACAGAGACACCTGTTTATAGTCTCTCTCCTGCAAGCAGGACAACAGAAGCGAAAGCATTTCCTTCCCGATTCCTTTTCCCCGATAGTTCTTATATACAGCAATGGCAAGGGATGGCGTCTCGTCATCTATATGCCCATAGTCATCCATGATCCGCGCCCATGCGGCGCCAATGATCTTTCCGTCCGCTGATGCCAGCACGGCGCAGTCGCCCTCGTTCCGGCCAAAGTCAGAAATATAAACCTGAAGTTCCGGCCGTTCAAGGATCGACCGTTCCGGCGCTTCTTCTCCTTCGGGAACAAAGATCGCCTCATAAAGAAAGTCTTTCAGAACCGGATACTCCGTTTCTTTCATTATTCTGATCTCAAAACGGGGCGCAGACTTTCCCTCGCCTTCCTTCAGCATCTCCGCAATCGGCTCCAGTCTTTTCAGATCCACAAAATCCACCTTTTTCCCGTATGTTTCGATCATTGCCCGGGTTTCCGCATCCTGCTGTTCCGCAGGCTGTTTTTTCACCTGCTCAAAGAGCAGCTTCATCATCGTTCTGTGAATAAGGTTCAATTTCCGGTAATCGATCCCTCCCCTGAGATGATAAAATTCTGTTCTCGCTCTCAGCTCCTCAGGAATCTGTTTTCCTGCCGAATCTCTGATATTTCGGATATTCTTTTCATCCTTCGGATCCGCGAGCCCTACTGTGATCACGAGAAACCGCCGGCATGTATCCGCTGAGATCTTCTTCACAGTTTTTGCCATTCCGCGAACTCCGCCTGCATAGAGCCCGCCCACATAAACGATCGTTTCGTATCGCTCCAAACCGGAAATCCGGTCATATGGAACTGCCTCAATTCCTGTTTTTTCGGAAAGCGCTTCTGCATAAATCTTTGCTGTCCCATAGCAGCTTCCGTAAATTATGATTTCATTCATACACTCGATTCCTCCTGCTTCCAATTATGCCAGATATGTTTCCTCCTGTCATGGAAATTCAGAATAATTTAAGAATCACAGCATTTGCTTGACAATCTTTTCCATGATGACTATAATATTTTTGTTTGAATTCAAACAGTTTGCGTTCAAATCTTATGTGTATGTTATTAAGTTAAAAACGAAAGGAGCGATATCATGTCCCCAACATTTCATTATCTGATCATGTCGGAGCATTCCATGTTTCAGAAAGAACTTTTAAACAGGCTTAAGGATTCCGGCCTGACCATAGGACAGCCGAAAGTTCTGGATTATCTGAAGGATCACGACGGCGCCGGTCAGAAAGACATTGCTCGGGGATGCCACATTGAGCCTGGTACGCTCACTACGCTTCTGAACCGCATGGAGGACACCGGACTTGTAGAGCGCCGGATGCTCAACGGGAACCGCCGCAGTCTCTATGTTTTTTTAACGGATAAGGGGAAGAATCAGCTTGCGCTGGTAACAGAAACATTTTCGGAAATGGAGGAGAAGGCCTTCCGCGGAATTTCCGAATCGGAGCGGGAAGCCTTTATGAATGTGTTTCTACGGATCTATGAAAACACTTTACCCTGACCGTTCATCAAATATGCACAAAAAACTTTATTCTGACACAAAACAATTCATTTTAACGGACGGTCCGCTTTGCGCGCCGTCTGTTATTTGCTGCAACGACGAGCCAAAGTCCGGGCTTGCCCGAGACCCCGGCAACCGCTTATAATCCCGGAATGTGCCTTTTGGCGTTTCCGATGATTCGAGGGAGGACTGAAATATGGAAAAACTGAAACGCTACATTGTATTTCTTATCGGACTTTTCATCAACTCACTGGGTGTCAGCCTGATCACAAAGGCGAATCTGGGGACGTCCCCGATCTCGTCAATCCCCTATGTGCTCAGCCTGAACTTTCCGCTTACACTGGGACAGTTCACGATTGCCTTCAGCCTTCTGCTGATCCTGATCCAGCTTATCATCCTGCGCAGAAACTTTAAAGCAGAGCACCTGCTGCAGATACCGATTTCTATCCTGTTCGGGTATTTCATCGATCTGACCATGATGCTGCTCTTCTTCGTTGATCCGCAGAGTTATATCTCCTCTGTGATCTACCTTCTGATCGGATGTCTGATCCTGGGATTCGGCGTGTACACGGAAGTTCTTGCAAACGTAGCCATGCTTCCGGGTGAATCTTTTGTCCGCGCCGTCTCCTCTACATGGAAAACGGAGTTCGGTTCGACAAAAGTTGCCTTTGATGTGTCGCTGACCGTCATCGCGGCTGTCCTGTCCCTGATCTTTGCCCATCGTCTTGACGGAGTCAGGGAGGGAACGATCATTGCGGCGCTGCTGGTAGGATTCATCGCCCGTCTCTTCGGGCGCTGGCTTTCTTTCCTGCCTCCACTGCTCTTCGGAGCCTCCGAAAGCAGACAGGATCAGACCGAGCAGACTCTTTCTGAAAATCAGGATTCCGCGTCTCATACCGTCATTGTCATCGGACGCCAGTACGGAAGCGGCGGACATGATATCGGGAAGGCGCTTGCCGAAAAGCTCGGATTTGCTTTCTATGACAACGAAATCATCCAGATGACGGCGGGTTCCACCGGATATACTCCCCAGTTCATCAAAGACAGGGAAGAAAATATGACCAACAGCTTTCTCTATGATCTGGTAAGCCAGATGTATATCTATTCGGATACTCAGGAAGCGCCCAGGGACGCCATCTTTGAATCAGAGGGGAAGGTGATCCGCGAACTGGCGGAAAAAGGAAACTGCGTCATCCTCGGACGCTGTGCGGATTATTTTCTCCGTGACCGGAAAGACTGTCTGAAAGTCTATCTCCACGCGCCGGAAGATTACCGTGTAAAACGGATCATGAAAACCGAAAATCTGACCGAAGAGGACGCCCGCCAGAAGATCCGCAAGATGGACCGGAGACGTTCAGACAACTATCATTACTATACCAAACGGATCTGGGGACACTCAGGGAATTATGATATCACACTGGATACCGCAATCGGCGCAGAGGCTGTCCAGGAGATCATCTGTCATATGATGATGCAAGCGTCAAAAGGTCAGGCAGACTGAGCTTGGGCAGGCGAGCATGACTTTGTAACGCGCAAAACAACTTTTTGATGCCTTCAGCATAGAACCGGACCGGGCACTCTTCAGCGCCCGGTACGGTTCACTTCTAGTTTGTCCAGGATCCCGTGGGCTGTCACCCCGGGATGGGTGACCTTGATCCTGCAGATCTGTTCAACAAACTCCTGATCCAGTTTCATATCTGAGGCAATCTGCTCCACCTGCTGACCTTTGTCCATACGTTTCAGGATCCCGCGGATCGCAGGAAGCAGATCGCCTTCCCGGACCGGAGCTTTTCTCCGGGACGTCTCATGCTCAATGTCGATCCGTTCCACACTGAAAGTTTTCCCCTCAATCCGAAGTACCGCCAGAGTAATATCCTGATCAAACCTTCTCTTTCCGCAGCTCCCCGGGTTCAGCCAGAGCCTGCCGTCCTTTTTCTCTTCAGAATACCTGTGGGAATGCCCGAAGATAATAATCTGACGGTCTCCAAGATCTGACGGCAGTTCTTTTTTATTGTGTATCACATAAAAATTCATGCCTGCCAGAGTAAACTCCAGATGATGGGGCAGATGTTCGGCCCATTCTTTGTCATTATTTCCCCGCACAATATAGATCGGCGCATCTTCTTTCGCCGCTGCTTTCATCTCATCGATGATCTTCTGTGAATTGATATCGCCGGCGTGAATGACCGCATCGCACTTCGAAATCAGCTCCGCTGCCTCAGGTCTCAGAAGTCCGTGAGTATCTGATAAAACCGCGATCTTCATCCTTTCCGCTCCTTATTTCAGTTTATTCCCGTCAGAGAATGCTGTCCCTACTTTTTCTCCCACCCTCAGATAGGTATGATTTGCCGGATCATAGGAAATAGCCTTAAGCTTCTCCGGATCAATTTTCCCTTCTCCGTCCAGGATTTCCGCGTCCGCACTCACATTAACGATCTCAGCCACGATCCGAAGCGTCTTATCATACTGATTGATCTCCTCCACTCTGCACTCCAGAGAAATCGGAAGTTCCTCGATCACCGGGGCATCAACGAATTCGCTCTTTACAGTGTGGAACCCGGACTTCTCCATTTTTTCCGGCACATCATGCCCGGATACGATTCCCACGTAATCCGCTGCCACGAGATTCTTATCATCTGCAATGCCGACTGTAAATGCCTTTTTCAGTTTGATGTTATCGGAAGTTTTATGCCGTACTCCGATATTGATCTGGATCCGGTTTGAATTCACGATCCCGCCGTAGGCCACATTCATCGCATCCACAGTCCCGTCCTCGCCGTAGGTCGCCACAATCAGCACCGGCTGGGGATATACATAAGGGTTTGCTCCAAGATTTTTACGCATTTTGATTCCTCCTTTATCACCTGAATGTTGGGGCAAAATTCCCCAACTACGATGCCTGCGGATTGCTCCGTGCTACGCACTCTCACAATCCTCCCTGATATTCGCATATCGGAGCGGGTTCCAAGATCTTTCCCCCACTTATGAGCAAGCTCATGTGGGCTTGGACCTTTTGCCCCTGGCACCACCACTAAATTATAGCACAGATTCCGCATTTTGCCGATTCGCTGTTTGTGGGGTGTAAATTTTCCGGCATTTCTGATACACTTCTCTGCAAGAACAGAGGGATTTTCCCCTGAAAAGGAGTAAGATATATGGATACGAAAAACGAATATACGGAAGAAACCGTGCCGGTATCCCCCGTTGACCGGGAAAAAAGCGGGATTCGGAATCTCCTGAACTATCGCAGTCCGTATATCGGAGACAACAGCAATGACGGAAATCTCCTGAACGCTCTGCCGCTGTCAGAATTTGGATTTGCCTTTGAGATCGACCCCGACGGTATGGGACTTACCGTGGACTATCACACAACGGACTGGTATTTCAATGATGACCTTTACATCGAAAAAGCACTGGTCTATAACTCTGTCTGCATTTTTCTGCTCATAGACAACGTCGAATATATCAACTGGAATTTCAGCGGAAGCTCTTATCACATCACCCGTGAGGCAGTGGGGGCGGGTTACCCGGATTACGCCGTGATAAAATCGGAGGAAACCGGCGAGATCGACCTGGCGCTCTTCGATGACTGTCTTGAGTCAGAGATGAATGATAACGCTTTCGTCTCCGCCCGGTTCCTTTCCATGTTTAATCCCTCTGTTTCACCGTCAGGATCAGCCCTGCAACCATCAGAATGATGGCGAGGATCTGAAGAACCATATGGATCACGGGGGAAATGGAGTCCCGGACTGCCAGCAGACATGCGTTGATGAGAAGTCCTGTGGGAAGCAGCACAGAGATCGTCCGTACGCTGTTTTCCTGCTCGATTCCGCTCTTTTTCGCTTCCAGCTGTGCAAGGACTCCCTTTGTCTTTCCCACAGCGTTCACACAGACAAGCACAAAAGCCCCCAGCAGGACGGCCGCCGCCCAGCCCACCGGATTCCCGGAAAGACCGCCTGCAACCTCTATAAGCATGCAGATGATTTCCAGAATACATGCGACTTTGAACATCCTGAGTATCTTCGTATAGTGTTCGATCTGAGAATCCACATCCGTATACAGCTCAAAGGGACCGTCCGCTGTACGCTTGCGCAGAATGATCCAGTATCCCCAGAGAACAACGATCTCCACGCCCAGTTCCTCCATCAGTTCCCTGTACTCACTGCTGACCGAAAAAAGTTGATCCCCGAGATCGACCTGATAGGTGTACTCCCCCTTTTCGCACTCCTCAAACCTGTAAAATCCGGCGAAGAATCCTGTCAGCGCCCAGCCGTCCGCCGCCATTTTGTTCAGCCATTCTGTCTCTGTGTCCTTATTGTAATACAGTCTGAATCTGATCATCGCTCTCCCTCCTCCATCAGCTTTGCATTGTTCAGCAGCTCTTCAAGACGGCTTTTCTCCGTCTCAAACGCCTGTCGTCCCAGTTCAGTAATAATGTACTCCTTTTTCTTCCTTGACTCCGTATCCTGGCTGTAGATCCGGATCCATTCCCTTTTCTGCATGGTCTGCAGCGCTCCGTACAAAGTCCCGGGTCCCAGGATCACTCTCCCGTCCGTCAGCTGCTCCACCTCCTGAATGATCCCGTATCCATGGTTTGGTTTTCTAAGCGCCAGCAGAATGTAGAAAAAAGCTTCTGTCAATGGCGTTTCCTTTTCTGACATCGCCTCTCACTCCTCTCTTTCAGCCGTATATTATTTATAATGCATATGAATATCAGCTCATCTTTACCCGTACGGATGAAAATCCATCATCCATACATCTTCGTCTCACGATATATCGTCCAATGATATATTCTAATTATAATATATCGTAAGATGATATATTAGTCAATCCCAAATCATAAAACTTTAGTCATTCACGTACTAAATCCACAGAATGTCTTTAAAATCATTCATTTCTGTCTTCAGTCTTTCTTCCATCTGATAAAAAAATGTCCTGCCCGTTTCATTCCGGACAGGACAAATATTTTTAACCTCTATACCTTAAACCGATATCCGACTCCCCAGATTGTCTCAATATACTGCGGATGTGACGTATCATACTCTATCTTCTCCCTGATTTTCTTGATATGCACGGTCACCGTGGCAATATCCCCGATGGATTCCATATCCCAGATCTCTCGGAAAAGCTGCTCTTTCGTGTACACATGGTTCGGATGCCCCGCAAGAAAAGTCAGCAGATCAAATTCTTTCGTAGTGAAAGATTTCTCCTCGCCGTTAACCCACACACGCCTTGCCGTGGTATCGATCTTAAGTCCTCTGATTTCAATCACCTTGTTTTCTTCCACGTTGCTTCCGATCAGGCGTTCATATCTCGCCAGATGTGCCTTCACACGCGCAACAAGCTCGCTCGGACTGAACGGCTTTGTCATGTAATCATCCGCTCCCAGTCCAAGTCCTCTGATCTTGTCGATATCATCTTTCTTGGCGGAAACCATGATGATCGGCGTATTCTTCTGGCTTCGGATCTGACGACAGATCTCAAAACCGTCGACTCCCGGGAGCATCAGATCAAGAATAATCAGATCAAAATCTCCCTCCAGGCCTTTCTTCAGGCCTGTTTCCCCGTCATTCGCAACCTCCACCTCGAAATTGCTCAGTTCCAGATAATCTTTCTCAAGATCAGCAATGCTCTCTTCGTCTTCCACGATCAAAATACGTTTACTCATCAATGGGTACCTCCTGATATTTTCTTATTACAAAATACATCGTCGTACCAGCTCCTTCTTCACTGGTCGCCCAGATATTTCCTCCGTGCTCTTCCACAATCTTCTTGACGATCGACAGGCCGATCCCGCTTCCTCCCTTGGAAGAATTTCTTGAGGCATCTGTACGGTAGAACCGGTCAAAAATATACGGGAGTTCCTTTGCCGCAATTCCTTTTCCATTGTCTCCCAGTTCCACCTGAATAAAGTCTCCCACATCCTTCAGATCCATCGTGATCCTGCCCTCCGGCTTATCCATGTATTTCAGCGAATTGGACACGATGTTATTGATGACTCTTCTCATCTGTTCAGGATCCACAATTACCTTGCAGTCGTCATCCATGAGATTGCGGTAGGCAAATTCCACACCTTTTGCCTCAAGTTCCATTTTCAGATCTTCTGCACAGTCTCCGAAATACTCTTTTGCGGATATCGTGGCAAAATTATACGGGATCCTGTTTGTATCGATCTTTGAATACAGTGTCAGCTCATTGATGAGAAGATCCATCTCATTAGCCTTATTATAAATGGTCTTGATATATCTGTCCATCTTTTCCGGTGTGTCAGCCACCCCGTCCATGATTCCTTCCACATACCCTTTGATCGTTGTGATCGGAGTCTTCAGGTCATGAGATATATTGCTGATCAGTTCCTTGTTCTCCCGGTCAAATGACACTTTTTCCTCTGCGTTTGCCTTCAGGCGGAGCCGCATTTCCTCAAAATCTCTGCATAGCTGCCCTATTTCATCATTGGTCTCGCTTTTAATCTCAAAGTCAAGATTTCCTTCTTTTATGTTTCTCGCCGCTCTCTGAAGCTTCGCAAGAGGCACTGAGATCGTCCGGTATATCCAGTAGACCAGAAGTCCCGTAATAAGGATCATCACCAGCAGATAAAGCTGCTGCACCTCGCTTGTCTCCTTAAAGGCAAAAGTGTGCATTGCAACTGCTGTAAAGAAAACAGTCAGTATCACAACTGCCAGAAATACGATCACCAGTTTCGTCCTAAGCTTCATTTGCGGCTCCTTTCAACACAATCCTGCAAGTTGTCAGAAAATTCATCCCAATAGGGGCCTGACCCCTTTGCAAAGGGGTCAGGCCCCTATTCGTACCGTTTTCAGAATATTTTACAAATATTTTTTCAGTTCGTCAACCTTGTCGAGTTTTTCCCACGGAAGATCAAGATCGTTTCTTCCGAAATGGCCATATGCCGCAGTCTGTTTGTAGATCGGACGTCTCAGATCGAGCATTCTTATAATCCCCGCCGGACGGAAATCAAAGGTCTCACGGATGATTTCCACCAGCCTGGTATCTGATACCTTTCCGGTTCCGAATGTATCTACGGCGATGGAGGTTGGCTGTGCAACGCCGATCGCATAAGAAAGCTGTATCTCGCATTTCTTTGCAAGTCCTGCCGCCACGACATTCTTTGCCGCATAGCGTGCAGCATATGCCGCGGAACGATCCACCTTTGTGCAGTCTTTGCCAGAAAATGCTCCGCCGCCGTGACGCGCAACTCCGCCGTAGCTGTCTACAATGATCTTACGTCCTGTAAGCCCGCTGTCTCCATGGGGTCCGCCGATAACAAAACGTCCGGTCGGATTAATGAAAAAATTTGTTTCATCATCAATCATGTCTGCCGGTATGATCTCATCAAACACATATTTCTTAATATCCTCATGAATCTGTTCCTGAGTCACATCCGGGTCATGCTGGGTTGAAAGCACAACCGCCTCAAGTCGTTTCGGCGTACCGTCTTCATTATATTCTACAGTAACCTGAGTCTTTCCATCCGGACGGAGGTACGGAAGTGTGCCGTCTTTCCTTACTTTTGCAAGCTGGCGCGCCAGCTTATGTGCCATTGCGATCGGATACGGCATATATTCATCTGTCTCGTCGGATGCATATCCGAACATCATCCCCTGATCCCCTGCTCCGATCGCCTCGATATCATCCTCGGACATGGTGTGCTCTTTCGCCTCAAGGGCCTTATCCACTCCCATGGCGATGTCTGTGGACTGCTCATCAATCGTAGTGATCACGCCGCAGGTGTCTGCATCAAATCCATATTTTCCTCTCGTGTATCCGATCTCACGTACCGTATCACGTACAATCTTCGGAATGTCTACATATGCTTTTGTGGTGATCTCACCCATAACCATAACCATTCCTGTCGTGCAGCACGTCTCGCAGGCTACACGGCTCATCGGATCCTGTTCCATCAGCGCGTCAAGGATTGCGTCTGAAATCTGGTCGCACATCTTATCCGGATGTCCTTCTGTAACTGATTCTGATGTAAAAAGTATTTTTTCCATAAATTGCTTCTCCTTTCCTCACTTTCTCTCTGCGATGCTGTCTCCGCCGCCCGAATCGCCGCCCGGCTTATGATTCCGCTTCTTCGTCAATCCCGGCAAACGAAAACAGCCCGCGAAAGCGGACTGTCAATCTATCATAACAATCCTCTTATTGTTCGATCGCTCGCTCAGGTTGGCACCTTCCATAAAAGGGGTTGCCGCAGCTTCACAGATCCTTTGTATCTCCACTGCTCTGAATAAGAGAAAGTCTTTACTATTGTTTTGTATCAGATTCAATAGAAACTGTACAACTGTTCTATGGAAATGTCAATACCAAATTTCATAATCTGTTTCGTTTCCTCTTTTTCTTCATTACATCAGGAAGCCCCGGATCCCGGGATCCGGAGCTTCTGTTTTCACTTCAGTATCAGGCTTCTCTGCCTCATCTGGAAAAATCCGCCGCTCTCTTTCCTTATCTTCTCATGTATCTCTTTCTCAGTACTAATGCGGCCACTATCACAACAACCGATAATCCAAACATTACGAAAGTTCCTGTTGTTCTGACGGAATCTCCTGTCTTCGCAGCCTTGGAAGTCTGATCGCTCTGTCCTTTATCTGTTGTCCCGGACTTATCTCCATTCCCCTTGTCCATTGAAGGCTTATCCGATGACGGATCGTCTGTCGACGGCTTGTCTGTTCCAGGTTCTTCCGTTCCAGGCTCTTCTGTGCCGGGTGTCTCTGTTCCAGGTTCTTCCGTTCCAGGCTCTTCTGTGCCGGGTGTCTCTGTTCCAGGTTCTTCCGTTCCAGGCTCTTCTGTGCCGGGTGTCTCTGTTCCAGGTTCTTCTGTTTCTTTATTCAGATTTTGAGAAAACAGCCATTCCATATATTCCACATCCTCGAGAACAACCGCTTCAACCGAATGATTTCCCATTGCCTCCGTTACTCCGGCTTCTGTCATCTCTTCATCCGAATATTCTGTGTATTTCACAACAGTACTTCCGGCTTCTGTCAGCGTCTGATATACCATTCTGCTGTCTGTTACAGGCACCGTCGGATCTGTCGTGGCGTGCGCGATCCACAGCGGTATATCTTTCATTTTAACTATATCTTCTGTATTAAGACCTAAGTAGGAAAAACCGCCGCACATTGCAATCGCTCCGGCTATGTCTTCCGGATATTTCTCCAGGAATTCATACGCAGCTGCTCCTCCGAATGATTTTCCTACTACATAAATACGGTCCGGATCTACTTTTCCTTCTGAAATCATCTCCTGCACTTTATCATATACATCGGTATATATTCCATCCCGGTAACTTCCTGAAAAATAACCCGAAGTACTTATAACCGGTGCAAGCACATAGCAGGGTCTTTCTTTCTGATTCTCTTCTTCTGCCCATGCGACCGCAAGCTTATTCTGAAGCAGATTCTCGGTGTCTCCATATCCATGGAATACGATTACGATCGGCTGCGGATTTTCCGTATCCTCCGGTGTATATAAATTATAATCAAATTCTCCTCCCGTCTCCTCACGGATCTGCTCAAACTCATCTGCTACCGGCGTCTCCACCCGGACTACCTTATCAATGCCGAAGGACAGTCCCGGATTTTTGCTGCATGTAACTTCAAACTGATCCACATAAAAATACTTTTCCGTGAAATCTGTAACCGTAAGCACCATCTTATTTCCATCTACCGAAACGTCCGAAATTGTCGCCTGGAAATCATGCAGTGTGGGATTCAGCCAGCTCTCCGCCTTTCCTTTCATGGTAAAATCTTCCGCCGTCAATCCCTCCAGAAGCGTCTCATCCGTAACTGTTACTTCAAGACTTTCCAGACACTGTCCGGACGGTCTTACTGATGTTCTGACCACCACTTCTTCCACATTGGAATTATTTTGAGAAAACAGCCATTTCATATATTCCACATCTTCGAGGACAACCGCTTCAACCGAATGATTTCCCATTGCCTCCGTTACTCCGGCTTCTGTCATCTCTTCATCCGAATATTCTGTGTATTTCACAACAGTACTTCCGGCTTCTGTCAGCGTCTGATATACCATTCTGCTGTCTGTTACAGGCACCGTCGGATCTGTCGTGGCGTGCGCGATCCACAGCGGTATATCTTTCATTTTAACTATATCTTCTGTATTAAGACCTAAGTAGGAAAAACCGCCGCACATTGCAATCGCTCCGGCTATGTCTTCCGGATATTTCTCCAGGAATTCATACGCAGCTGCTCCTCCGAATGATTTTCCTACTACATAAATACGGTCCGGATCTACTTTTCCTTCTGAAATCATCTCCTGCACTTTATCATATACATCGGTATATATTCCATCCCGGTAACTTCCTGAAAAATAACCCGAAGTACTTATAACCGGTGCAAGCACATAGCAGGGTCTTTCTTTCTGATTCTCTTCTTCTGCCCATGCGACCGCAAGCTTATTCTGAAGCAGATTCTCGGTGTCTCCATATCCATGGAATACGATTACGATCGGCTGCGGATTTTCCGTATCCTCCGGTGTATATAAATTATAATCAAATTCTCCTCCCGTCTCCTCACGGATCTGCTCAAACTCATCTGCTACCGGCGTCTCCACCCGGACTACCTTATCAATGCCGAAGGACAGTCCCGGATTTTTGCTGCATGTAACTTCAAACTGATCCACATAAAAATACTTTTCCGTGAAATCTGTAACCGTAAGCACCATCTTATTTCCATCTACCGAAACGTCCGAAATTGTCGCCTGGAAATCATGCAGTGTGGGATTCAGCCAGCTCTCCGCCTTTCCTTTCATGGTAAAATCTTCCGCCGTCAATCCCTCCAGAAGCGTCTCATCCGTAACTGTTACTTCAAGACTTTCCAGACACTGTCCGGACGGTCTTACTGATGTTCTGACCACCACTTCTTTAACTGTCCCCACCTCCTCCGCCGGTTCCGTCTGATTTTCTGTCTCTGATGCAAAAACAGGATTAAACGAAATAATAAACATAAAAACAAAACAGATAAAAAACTTAATAAATATATTCGACAAATGTACTTTTCTGAATTTCATTTTCAATCTTCACCTCCGCTATGCCTCGCTGAAACGGAAAAGACATCTTTTTTATCATCCATAATAAATCAGATTTAATACGAGGGACGCAGGTGAAAATTACCAACGCCCCTCTCTGATTTCCATTTGATACTTTGCCTGCCGCTTCCTATCTTCTCATGTATCTCTTTCTCAGTACTAATGCGGCCGCTATTACAACAACCGATAATCCAAACATTACGAAAGTTCCTGTTGTTCTGACGGAATCTCCTGTCTTCGCAGCCTTGGAAGTCTGATCGCTCTGTCCTTTATCTGTTGTCCCGGACTTATCTCCATTCCCCTTGTCCATTGAAGGCTTATCCGATGACGGATCGTCTGTCGACGGCTTGTCTGTTCCAGGTTCTTCCGTTCCAGGCTCTTCTGTGCCGGGTGTCTCTGTTCCAGGTTCTTCCGTTCCAGGCTCTTCTGTTCCGGGTGTCTCCGTTCCAGGCTCTTCCGTACCGGGTTCTTCTGTTCCAGGCTCTTCTGTGCCGGGCTCTTCTGTTCCAGGCTCTTCCGTTCCAGGTTCTTCCTGAGACTCTCCCGGAATCTCACTCTGAGCCAGAACTGCCACGCGGTCGAATACAGCTGCCTTCCACACAATCTCGTAACTCTGATCTGTATCAACCTTTCCGGTAATATCAAAGCTGAAATCATATGTTCCGGTACCATCTGCAGTAACATCCTTATCTGATGATTCGTATACAACCTGTCCATTCTGAATGACCTGAAGCGTCACCGGAACTGAGATGCTCTGTACCGTATCCTGTGTATAGGATGATTCCGGGATGGTGTTCCTGTAGGACTCGATTCCATCCGCAAGAGTAAGGGAAGCCTCAACCGTTACCGAGCCGTCCGCTTCATTTACTGCAGCCTCGCCGCTGAGCAGATCCGTCACAGCCTCGTCAGACTGGTACATATTGCTCCTTGCATAGGCAAATGCCGACTGGAAATACGGAATATAGAATTCACTGTTATGATCTCCGTTTTCAATAAGGAAGTAATGATCTACGCCCTTCGCCGTAAGCGTTTTGTTCAGTTCGATCGCCGGTGCGCCGAATCCGTACATATCCTCATTTCCGCAGATAAAGTATAATGTAAAGTAGCTGAGATATTCTGCCGATTCATTTTCAGCTATCACATTCGGGCTGCTTTCTCCTCCCATGCTGAAAGCGCCGAAGAAGCTGACTGCTCCCGAGAACAGATCCGGATTCTGCAGAGCAACGCCGTACGCTCCCTGACCTCCCATGGAAGCGCCTGCCGTCAGTCTGTATCTCGCATCCCGGATTGTTCTGTAGTTTGAGTCGATCAGCGGGATAAGCTCATCTGTGATCATCTTTTCCCAGTCGCCTCTCCACCAGCTGGACTCTTCACTGTTCGGAACGATGACGATCATGTCGTCAAACAGTCCCTGCTCCATTCCCTGATCCAGAAGCTGATCCACATTATCCGTCATATAGGACGTATGATCGCTGTTGTACTGATGAAGCAGATAAACTGTGGGATAATATCTGTCGCTCTCAAAATATCCTTCCGGAAGATACACAAGATATCTTTCTTCCGTTGTCGGCTCCTCCATTCCCTGAGCCGATGCGGCCAGAGCCGAATCATATGATGTCTCAAAGAATCTGGAATGTGTTCCATACATCAGAATGCCGTTTTCCGTATTTCTGTATGTCTCCTGCACTGTACTTTCTTCCGTAGTGCCGTCGGTTTTCACTGTCTGGCGGACAGCGCTGTAAAGGTACAGGGTCTCTCCGCTTTCATCTGTCGTCTGGAATACAGTGATGTCCGTATCTGTCAGAGACTGCACAGTCCCTTCCGGATAAGCCTCTTTCATCTCCTGAACAACCGTGTCTTTTGTTTTTCCGTCTGAGAAATATCCGATATCCACTGTATCTGCATAACTGTCGAAATCTCCTGACTGAAGATATCCGAGCTGAGTCTCCACAGCTTCGGTCACAGCCTGCTGTTCGGACTCTTCCGGAACGTCTGACGGAAGTCCCTGCCACTTATTGTATGCAGCCTGACTGTAAAGGCCAACCGGTCCGCTGTACCAGCCGCCGCCTCCGTACGGAGGATCATTGTAGCAGTGAACTGCAATTGTATTTGTTCCTCCATAATTCAGAACATCCGCACTGATGTCAAACTGACTCAGAACAGCCCATGTCGTCTCGCCTGTACTGCTGCCGTCCTCATTGACGCCTGTGCCTCCGATCCTCTGTCCGTTGACATAGACCTCGCCTCTGTCATCCATATAGCCTGCAAGCAGGATCAGGTTCTCTTTTGCAAAGTCTTCAGGCAGTTCGAATGTACGCACATACCATCCCCAGCCTGTATTCGCATACCAGATATTTGTGATATTTCCGAACCCCTGTTCCCAGTTGCCGAGACATGGCTGAACAACCGGCCACTGGCTGTAGACATCCTCTGTCAGATCCGCTGCAGTGTAAGGATCATTCCGTCCCACATAGTTAAAGTACCAGTCTCCCATAAGATCGATCAGCTGCTCATCCTCACTGTCTCCTGTTTCCTGGATTCTGATCATGGAAGCAGTTCCCACGCTCTGCACTGTTCCGAGGATATTCACTGTCACATTAACATTTGAAGAAGAATTATTCACCGCATTCTCCACAGGGATCGTTCCCTCGTATGTTCCCGGTCCCGTAACTGTATCCTGCGCCGTAGTCTCGTACAGCACTTCATCTGTATCCGGATCTACAACCTGCAGTTTCAGTTCCACATCCATCTGGGCATTTCCGGCAAAAGAAGAGTAGATGTCACCAACCGTAAAGGAATACTCTGCTTCTGTTCCCTCTTCCTGCGCTGTCATGGCAGCTCTCTCCAGCGTAACAGAACCGCTGACGATGCCTGACAGGAAATGAGAGGTAAAGCGGCTCATGATCCTGTTGAGTGATTCACTTAAGAACGCACTGTCATAGCTTCCGGGTCTTGCCGTATACTCATGGTAATCCGGAATACTGGTCGCCCATTCAATGAACATCGCTCCCATGTCATTGGTGGAATGATCCATATTGGCATACTCATCGTCAACAGGCGTGTCCATATATGTATAATAATTTTCATAGAATCCATCGTCGATGTCATAAAGACCGCTCAATATATCGTACACATCTCCGCATGTACTGTACCAGGGATTCGCATCGCTGACAAAATCTCCTCTGATACTTGCCAGCAGTCCATATGTAGACGGGCTTGTCAGAGCCTCTCCGGTCTGTGCGTCTGTAAGACCGGCAATGTATGCCATGTATCCGCCCACGCCGACTCCGGCCGCCGCTCTGTGCGCAGAGTCTGCCAGTGTCCGGTAATCCTCATCTACATTTTCCGTCACCGCCTGAAGTACTGTGCGGAAGTCATTTTCTTCGTCAAACGTCGGAAGTACAACGATCATATCCATTGACTGGTCAGATGCCATAACCTCTGTCAGTTCCTCTGTGATCCCCTCAGACCAGGATGCATATCCGTCCTCCGGAAGCATATATACCACCGGGTATGAATATTCCACATTTGCATCGTACCCCTCCGGGAGCATAACCGTGTATTCGTACTCTGTGCCGTTTACCTCCACAGAATCTCCCGTCTCAGCCTGCACAGCCGCGCCGTTTTCATTCTGTCCGCCTGCCTTCTGAGCCGGTTCTGATTCCGGCGTTTCACCTGAATCACTCTGTCCGTCTGCTTCCGCGATTTGTGCCGTCTGAGTCTGCGCCTCTTCGCCTTTCTCTGCTCCGGCTGTCTCTTCCGCACTGTTCTGTCCGTCTCCGCTGTCATCCGCTCCGCTCTGTTCACCGGCGCCTTCTTCTGCCAGAACAGTTTCTCCGGATTCTGCTCTCACTGAAAGCGCAGGAGCCATGCCTGTTAACACCATAGCTCCTGTCAGGACAGCTGAAAGGATTTTCATTTTCATCTCACTTCACCCTCCTGTATATTTTGTTTATTTTCCTTTCGTTTTATATGCATTTCCTGTGCATATTAACGAACATCTATATCTAGAATACAGGAATGGCGACCGCTCATGTAATCAATTCTGCTTCATATATATTTAATTCCGCTTTTTCTTTGTTCATCCCGCCATTTTCCCGGCAGCTTCCCCATCCTTTTCGTAAAGTTCCTCTCAAAACTGGAAACCGCCTGGTATCCGCAGCGCTCCGAGATGACGCGTATCGGCAGATTTGTCTGAAGCAGCATTCTTGCCGCCTCTCTTATCCGGATACAGTTCAGATACTCCAGCGGCGGCAGCCCCTTGGTTTTCAGAAAAACCTTGCGGAAATAACTCTCGCTGAAATGGCACATCTCGGCCAGTGTACTGACTTTGATCTGCTCCATATAATGAGTATAGATATAATCTACCGCAGGAAGAATCTGGATCTCCTCTCCATTCCTGTCATCCGGAACCGTCTCCTTGTGCACCATATTCGCCATTTCCATCAGTATCTGCAGCAGACACGTTATAATCTGCATCTTATACATACCTTCTCTTACCGTATTCAGAGAGTTGATTTCCTCCAGAATACAGTTGATCCGCTCTGCGTTATCCCTGTCAATGACCTGAACCCCCAGATGGCATACTTCCATAAGGCGTTCCCTGTTTCTTCCGGTGGGAAATCGAAAAATATTCAGAAGATCCTCAATATCGATGAACAGATAACTCCAGCTGGTAACCGCGTCCCCCCTGTTTCTTGTAGCATGGAGCAGATTGGGCGGGATCATGGTTATATCTCCTGTCCTGTATGTATTCTCTGTTTTCTCCGTGACAATTTGTCCCGCTCCTCTGTTGCAGCGCCCGATCTCCAGATAATAATGGAAGTGCATGGAATCTTTTACTTCCGCCTCCGACCACTCATAATTATCAAGGATCAGCACGGGAAAATCCGGATATATTTTGTATATCGGGTCATCAAGATACTTTGTTTTTTTTCCTGGCATGAACATCAACTCTTTCTGGTATATTTTTCAGTATCCTTTACATGAATATATAGCATAAAATCTCTTATCAGACCAGAGCTTTTTTATGTGATGATAATTTTCGTTCCGGAAGACATTTCCGTACAATCTGTAACAGAAAAAGGACGAGCATACACTCATCCCATTCCTCCGCCGTAATATATCAGTTTTTACATTCCCCCGGTCCGGGGCCGCGCCGCCTTATTTCTGTTCTGTGATAACCCCGCTGTCATCGACAGAAATATTCGGCGATAATCCTTCCAGGTAATCAAACATCTCCCTCTGCTCATCTTTATCACTTATGTACTGTGTTGTGTAATTCGTCTGGAGACAGGGAACAAATGACATTTCCTGCAGCCCGTCATATGTGATATCCAGATTGAGAAGTCCCGTGTACTTTGTTTCATCATTAAACCAGAAGTCTCCCATACTGTATACAACGGGGCTGCCGTCTATATATTCGATTCCCTGCAGCACATGAGGATGCCCGCCCACTACAATATCAGCTCCTGATTCCAGAAATTCTCTTCCTTCTTCCGTCTGATACTCTGCATACTGAGTTTCATCCTCCGGCCCCCAGTGTATATATGCGATCAGATAATCGCATTCCTGTGATGCTTCTGCTATAACACGGTTGAATTCTGTAGTGTCATAGGCTTCCAGTATACCGGGAGAATCTTCTTCAGCCGCCGGCGTATAACGGGTCTTCTCGGCTTTGCTGGCTCCCACAAATCCGATCTTCATTCCGTTCACAATAAAGTATGCGGGTTTTTCCGCCTCCTCAATATTTCGGCCGCCGCCCACGTAAGGTATTCCTGCTTCATCGAGAAGATCCATGGTGTCGATCATCGCCTCCGACCCGTAATCATACACATGATTGTTGGCAAGCGATACAAGATCCGTCCCCATCTCTTCGAGCAGCTTCATTCTTTCCGGTTTTGCCCGGAATGTATAATATTTTCCCGCAAGAGGTTCTCCTCTGTCACTGATTGCATATTCATGATTCAGAAAGAAAATGTCAGACGCCCGGGTAATATCCAGGATCTCCGGGGAAATGCACTGCTCCAGGTCATTGACCTCGTCATAATGATCCAGAACAAATCCGTCTTCGGCGAAGCACAGATCTCCTGCCACGGTGATCCTTGCCGGATCAGATCCCGCCTCCGGGACTTTTCCGCTCTCATCTTCCGGGCCGCCGGCAAAATATATCCCGCTCTGTGCAGCCGTGTCCGCGTCGTCGAGAAGTCCCGAACGGCGATCCTCAAGCACATGCATCGTCATGCCCAGAGTGTCATAGATGTCCCTCTCTGTCAGTTCTCCTTCTTCTGCAATGGCCGACAGTTTCCCGTACTCCCCGGCAGAACAGTTCTCAACTGTCCACTCGGCAAACTCCCGTCCGTCTTCTGCCTTCTCTCCGGATACAGACTCCGTAAACTTTTCATATGTCTGTGCCAGCGCCGAAATGACATTCTCCCTCTCTCTGTCGCTCTGAGCCTTCCGGTATGCTCTCACGCATATCATGCTGACACCCAGCGCCGCCAGCAGGAAGAATACCCCCGCCATCATGAGTCTGCGCCGTATCTGTCTGCGTCTTCTCGCCCGGATACGGGCCTGCCTTCTCCTGTCGTACCTCTGATGCTCCATCTTCCGTACCTTCTCCTTCCCCCGCATTCCTCTGTTTTTAACAGAAACAGGTCACGAAAGCTCTGCCGTGCAGAATTTTCATGACCTGTGATCTGATTATCCGTCCTTATCAGTGCAACGGCTATCAGCCTACTTTTAACTTGAATTTCTGAATCTCCTTCTCGCTGGAGACCTTCTCAATCACGCCGCCCAGGCTTCTGAGTTTCTCCTCAAACCGCTCATATCCTCTCTGGATATACACAATGTCGTCTACGATGGTAATTCCCTCCGCGGCAAGTCCCGCGATACAGAGTGCGGCTCCTGCCCGAAGATCCGGGGCGCTCACTCTGGCGCCGGAGAACTTCTCAACGCCCTCTATCGTCGCGGAATTTCCCTCCACTTTGATGGTCGCTCCCATGCGGGCCAGTTCATCCAGATATTTAAAGCGATTTTCAAAAATACTCTCCGTGATCGTGCTCGTTCCTCTGGCCAGCGCCAGTACCACGCCGATCTGCGGCTGCATGTCTGTCGGATAGCCCGGATACGGAAGGGTCTTGACCTGTGTGCTTCTCAGGCGTCCTTTCGCGACCACGCGTACCGCATCGTCGAACTCCTCCACCTCACATCCGATGTCAACAAGCTTGGAAATGGTAGCATCCAGATGCTTCGGAATCACGTTCATCACCGTAACATCGCCTTTCGTCGCCGCAGCGGCAAACATGAACGTCCCCGCTTCGATCTGATCGGGAATGATGGAATATTCCGTCTTATGAAGAGATCTCACTCCGCGGATCTTGATCACATCCGTTCCTGCTCCTCTGATGTTGGCTCCCATACTGTTCAGGAAATTCGCAACGTCAACCACATGGGGCTCCTTGGCCACATTTTCCATAATCGTTGTTCCCTCGGCCAGCGCCGCAGCCATCATCACATTGATGGTCGCTCCGACAGTGACAACATCAAAGTACAGATGTGTGCCGCGCAGATGATCTGCCTCAGCCACAATCTTGCCGTGCTCGATGTCCACGTCCGCGCCCAGCGCCCGGAACCCTTTGAGATGCTGGTCAATCGGCCTGCTGCCGATATTGCATCCGCCCGGAAGAGCCACCTCGGCTTTCCTGTATTTTCCCAGAAGCGCCCCCAGCAGATAATAGGACGCCCTTATCTTTTTAATATAATCATATTCGATATCAAAACTTGTGATCGTACTGCCGTTGATCTTTACGGTGTGTCTGTCAATACGCTGTACCATCGCTCCGATCCCCTGGATAGCTTCCAGAAGGACATTGACGTCATTGACATCCGGAAGATTGTCAATGAGCACCGTTTCGTCTGTCATTATTGCTGCCGCGAGAATCGCCAGGGCCGCATTCTTCGCCCCTCCGATCTCTACTTCCCCTACTAGCGGATTTCCGCCTTTAATGATATACTGCTCCATTTTGCACCTCGACTATCCGATTTTATTATCGCAACTCCCCAGTTTATAAAAATACGTCATGTCATACTCTTATGCAGCGGCTGCCGGTCTTCCTCAGAAAAGAGGGCACACTGCAACCATATTCGGGCTCATTATACCACAAAAAACCTGTTTGTAAAATTATTTTTTTGTTTTTGGGCCGGAAACCCGGTATTCGGAAACAGCATTTATAACATTTTCTATCGTCTCCTCTATCCTGCATCCGTCCTCGCATACCGTGATATCTGCATATTTTTCAAAGTACGGAACACGCTCATTATAAAGATCTCTCAGCGACTGACCCTCTCTGAGAACCACGCCCCTCTTCTGCGGATTGCGAATCCGTTTTTTTATTGTCTGATAAGAAGCCTTTAAATATACCACGGTTCCTATCTCTTTATAATGTTTCATGGCTTCTTCACAGTAGATCACGCTCCCGCCGGGAGAGATCACCGAGTTCTCCGCGTTCACTTCCCGGTTCACCTGGTTTTCTATGGCAAGAAATCCATCATCTCCCACCTCTGCTATGATCTCCCGGAGCAGTTTCTTCTCCTGCTCCTGTATCAGAAGATCTGTATCGACAAAACGCTTTCCGAGCCGCTTCGCCACAACAATGCCGACTGTGCTTTTTCCCACAGCGGGCATTCCGATAAAAATCAGATTATCTTTCATATGTATTCCATCCTTCTTCTGTCTGAATTGATCATGTGTCTGACTCCCTACGGTTCAGTAAACATTCAGAGTATAACACAGTTTTTCTCTTTAGTAAATTCTCCTGCTTTTTCTGCGGTGATCGCATCTGCGCTTATACAGTTCCTGATACATCATGACTTCCACGAGATCACGTATCTTTCCCATATCGTCATCGTATATTCCTTTTTCATTTTTTTCTATATTCCTGCATGCCCTTGCGCACATCAGACGCAGCTGAAGTTTGTCGGGATATTCGTCATATACCATGCTGTTGTCATATTCCATCCGGTCACACTCCTCCTCTACATAGGGCAGGAGTCTCTTCGGAATATCCGGGTACAGACTCTTGAGATATTCAAAGTCCATCCTTTCTGTTCTCTCGTCATCAAATACAAACGGCATCGGATAAGCCATATAGTACGGCAGTTTCTGATTCATGCTCTTCCACTCCAAAAAGACATTATATCTGTACTATATGCTGATCCGGCGTAAACGTGATTCACGGGGGTCGGGCCCGTTTTTACATTGGGGCCTGACCCCTGTGATCACCATTTTCAGAATATTCAGAAAGGTCGGTATCCGATCCCGTGCGCAATCATGATCAGAATAAACGCACTTACGATAAAAGACAGATATATTTTCCAGCAGAACCTGAGCCAGGAGCCGTAATCCACGCCGCACATGAAGAGCTGTACCAGGGAACTGCCCGGCCAGAAACTTTTTGTGATTCCGTCTCCGTACTGGTATGTGAGCACAAGCACCTGCTGGTTGATATTCAGTATCTTCCCCAGCGGCTGCAGAATCGGCATGATGATGACCGCTTTTCCGCTTCCTGAAACCACCAGAAAATTAAACAGCGTCACAAAGACGAAAATGATCAGCAGCTCGAGAAGCGCACTCCTGTTTTCCAGCAGGACAGCCATCCCGTGTACAATCGTATCCATGATGCATACCTGGTTCATGAGAACCGCCACTGACTGAGCAAGCCTTACTGTAAATGCCGCCGCAAACACTCTCACCGCGCCCTGGCAGTCGGGTCTATGAACACGATCAGCGCCACTGCAAACACAAGACCGACAATGATCGATGCATAGCTTCTGCAAGAATATAGCTTAAAATATTCCCCTGTGCTCCGCTTATCCCGATGGCCTCCTGGACCGCTTTCGACCGTCTCCTCAGACGGTTCGAAATTTTATTTATCACTTTTCCTGTTTCCATAATGAGGCCTTTCTCTGCACTGCAGTCTTTTCTCTCAGCAAGATCGTCATTTTATTTCGGTTCCTAAGCATTTTAGTATTCATTCTGCGTATTATCAAGAATTAGATTTACCAGGCAAACACAGTGAACGCCCCTGCTGCAGCATGCGCATCCCGCAGAGCGTTTTATTAAACAGAGAACAAAGTTTCCTAATAAACAAAAAAGGACATCCTCCGATGTCCCTTCCGCTCTATTCACTTTCTCTGAGTATCTTCAGGATCTCCAGTCTTGTCTCTCCCACGCCGATCACGTCATCCTTCTGGATAACAATAGGCCGGTCAACCCGTTTTCCGTTCAGGAAGGTGCCGTTTCTTGAGCCTTCGTCTTTCAGATACAGCTTATCTCCCCGGTGAATAATCATGCAGTGATTCTTGGATACACGGACATCTGTCGGAACCGGAAGATAACACTCGTATCTGCTGCCGTCCCTTCCCCGTCCGATGCCCACCGTATCATAAAAGATAAAACTGTACTTTTCCCAGCTGTCGAGATCTTCAAGAATGATCTTCCACTGCCGCCTTTTTCTCTGACGTGCTCTGGGCGCCTCTTCCTCCCGTCTCGAACGCCTCCTTCTGCGTTCGTATTGATAGGCATCCTCTTCGTCGTCCTCTTCATCCGGACTGACACGCCGATGGCCGCCAGTTCTTCTCATCATGGCATCCTCGGCTTTATTTTTCTTTATAGTCATGAACGTTCCGCCCAGCAGTGCCGCGCAGCCCAGTATAAGCAGAATCACCACAATCCAGTACCACATATATATTTACCACTCCTTTGAATCTTTATCGTACTATATTTTTTCTCCCGGGGCAAGCATCAGATGTATCTTTTTGCCATAATCTGTGCTAAAATATGAACAGTTCACGCCCGAAACACAGCATACTGCCTCAAGACAACCGTTACCGCTCCCTTTTCCGGCATGAATGCGCACATGCAGGACCTAACTATGATCAAGAGCCCGCAGGGCAGAGGAGGATAAAATGAGTACGATCCGACCGTTTCAGGCCGTCAGGCCGTCAGGAAATCTCGCCGCTTCCATTGCGGCACTTCCGTACGATGTATATAACAGCCGGGAGGCCCGCAGTATTGTTACAGAAAATCCGTTTTCATTTCTGAAGATCGACCGCGCGGAAACGCAGTTTCCCGAAGGGACTGACATGTATTCCCTTCAGGTTTATGAAAAAGCCAGAGATACCCTGAACTCCATGATTGCTGACGGCTCCTTCGTAAAAGATGCTTCTCCCTGTTTCTACATCTATTCACTCACAATGAACGGCCGCACACAGTCCGGACTTGTCGGCTGCGCAGCGGTTGATGATTATTTAAACGGAGTGATCCTGAAACATGAGAATACTCTGGAAGAAAAAGAACTTGACCGGATCAGACATGTAGATATATGCAGCGCTCAGACCGGGCCCATTTTCCTGACTTACCGGCCGGATGAACAGATCAGAACACTGATAGGCAGAATCCGTCAGGAAGATCCCTTATTTGATTTCATATCCGACGACGCCGTTCGTCATCAGGGTTGGATGATCAAAAGCAGGAATGATATCGAGAATATTTCTCATCTGTTTTCCGTCATTCCCCACCTGTATATTGCGGACGGCCACCATCGTGCCGCCTCCGCCGTAAAGGTCGGAATGAAGCGCAGGGCCGCAGATCCGGGCTTTTCCGGGGATGAGGAGTACAACTTTTTTCTGTCTGTTCTCTTTCCCTCTGATGAGCTTCAGATCTACGATTACAATCGTGTGGTTACAGATTTAAACGGGTATACATTTGATGAAGTTCTTGGTATGATAAGAAATGAGTTTGAAGTTGCTCCAGCGGAACAGTGCCCGTACCGTCCGAAAAAGAAGGGGGAGTTCGGTCTCTATCACGGCGGAAAATGGTACCGCCTTTCGCCGGCACGCGGTCTCTGTACAGATGATCCCGTAAAATGTCTTGACGTTTCTGTTCTTCAGGACAGGATCCTCGAACCCGTATTTGGAATCCATGATCCGAAAACGGACAGCCGCATTCATTTTATCGGAGGAATACGCGGCCTGGAGGAACTGGAAAGATCCGCTGACATATCCGGTGGAATTGCATTTTCCATGTATCCGACTTCAATGGAGGAACTTCTAAGAGTTGCCGATGCAGGGCTGCTCATGCCGCCCAAGTCCACCTGGTTTGAACCCAAACTCAGAAGCGGTCTGTTTATTCATCAGTTCTGACATATTTTCCGTCCGGTAACTGTGGAAACGTCAGACAGATATTGTGAAATTAAAAAGAGGAGATGTAATTCATGGAAAGAAATGACCTTTGCTGGTGCGGCAGTGGAAAGAAGTATAAGAAATGCCACATGCCGATCGAAGAAAAAATGATGCTTCACGCAGAAAGAGGTGAAATCGTTCCCTCCAGAAGCCTGCTGAAGACCCCGCATCAGATTGAAAAAATCCGGGAAAGCGCCGCATTGAACACCGCGGTGCTGGATGAAGTCGCCAGACACATTCACATCGGAATGAGCACTGCGGAGATCGATGATATCGTATATCGTTTCACCACCGAGCATGGCGGTATCCCCGCGCCTTTAAACTATCAGGGATTTCCCAAGAGCGTATGCACGTCAATTAACAACGAAATCTGTCACGGCATCCCCGATGAGAATATCATTCTCCAGGAAGGAGATATAATCAATGTGGATGTTTCCACAATTCTGGACGGCTATTTTTCAGATGCCTCACGTATGTTCAAGATGGGAAAGATCTCCAAGCGCGCAGAGCGCCTCATCCGCGTAACAGAAGAGTGCGTGAATCTCGGTCTCGCAGCAGCCAGGCCCTGGGGACATCTCGGTGATATAGCCGACGCCATTAACACTCACGCAAAAGCCAACGGCTACTCTGTTGTCGAAGACATCGGCGGACACGGAATCGGACTTGAGTTCCACGAAGATCCTTTCGTAAGCTACGTAACTCCCAAAGGGAGCGAAATGCTTCTTGTTCCCGGCATGATGTTTACCATTGAACCGATGATCAATGAAGGCAGTCCCGATTTCTTCGTGGATGAAGACAACGACTGGACCGTATATACTATCGATGACGGTCTGTCCGCACAGATCGAGTACATGGTACTTGTAAAAGAAGACGGCGTAGAAGTATTGACAAAATAGTCAGAAAACGGTGTGCAAAGGGGTCAGGCCCCTTTGCACACCGTTTTCTGACTATTCAGACATTTCTCCTTTTCCCAACATCCACAGGAACTGCTCATAGTTTACTCCGTCATTTCTCGGAACTCCTTCCTGAACCGCATCCTTTATTGCGAGCTCGATCAGCCTTCCGGCCTGTCTGATCACTGTATCCAGGCTGTCTCCGCGTGCCTTTCCTCCCGCGACTACAGACGCAAAGAGGTCGCCCGTACCCGAGTAGCTTTCTCCGACAAACGGAAATGCGGCCAGCATTTTTTCTTTTTTTGTCACTGCCAGATTTCCCATCTTCTGCTCTCCTTCCGCACCGTCTCTGAACCGAATACCGGTCACGACAATCTCCCTTGGACCTTTTGCTATCAGATTCCTTGCCATCTGTTCCACAATCGTAAGCAGATGCCTCTCATCTGTCATCTGATCTATCATACGGTAATCCGTATCTGTAAGGATACACAGCTCTGTAAGGTTCGGAGTGATTATATCCGCTCGCATGACAAGCTCCTTCATCATACTGTAAAGTTCCGGTGTAAATATTCCGAATTTTCTTCCGTCATCCCCCATGATCGGATCGACGAGCAGAAATGTCTTTTTTGTATAAAAAGAATCCAGAAAATGGAAGACTTTTTCAATCTGACGTCCCGTTGGCATAAAGCCAGTATAAATACCGTCAAATGAAACATCCATTTTTTCCCATTCTTTGCGAATGGCATCCATTTTTTCCGTATAGTCATCGCAGTAATAGCTCGGATATCCTGTCTGTCCGCTCAGTATTGCAGTCGGAAGCGGACAGGGCTGCACCCCCATTGCCGCAATGACAGAGATCGCAGCAGTGAGCGAACATCTGCCAAAACCTGATAAATCATTGATAACCGCTACTTTTTTCGTCATTTTTCTTCTCCCGTCTGTTAATTTACCTAGAAAGATGCCTGACACTTATGCGAAAGTGTCAGGCACCTCTTGAAAATGCATCAGCAGATCATGGGAAGTTCGATCGGCTTCAGCACGATCACGGAATGTCTTCCCATATTCAGTACGACTTCCCCGTCTTCCACTATATACTCATCATAATCCGTAGTATATCCGGTCTCATATGAATATATCAGGCGCTTCATTCTGCCATACTTAGGCACCCCGACGAGCCATACCGGAATAGTTACCTCTCTCAGTTCTTTACTGTTGTTCAAAGCAACAATGATCTGCTCATCTCCCTGGAACCTGCCATAAGCAAGCAGATTATTCTCACCCAGAAGCAGCTTGATAGATCCCTTTCTGAGCGGCTTCTCTTCCTTGTGTATCCGAATCATCTCTTTATGGAACGCAAGCATCTCCTTGTCTTCCCTTCCCCAGGGATAGCTTCGCCTGCTGTCCGGATCTGTAAATCCGCACTGTCCGGCTTCGTCACCGTAATAGATCGTCGGAGCTCCCACCCAGGTCATCTGCACCGCAACAGCCTCTCTCATGACCGCATGATTGATTCCTTCTTCCGCCGCCTTTGAACCGACATGTTCAGCTCTCCCGACAATGTGATTCGTGCGGGTAAGAAATCTGGAATGATCATGATTTGACAGCTCGTTCATGGCCACCTGAAGAGACGGCGTAAGCATACTTGCCATAAAATGCCTCATTGCTCCCACAAAGTTATCCACATTTCCCCAGAGGTCTGTTCTTCGCTCATCACTGTGCTTCTCCATTCCGGTAAGGAACCATGTCAGAGGCTCCATAAATGCATCATAATTCATGACGCTGTCCCATTCATCACCCTGGAGCCATTCGGCAGGGTCTCCGTAATGTTCCGCAAGGATCAGCGCATTCGGATTCGCGCTCTTAACTTCTTTTCTGAAACGTTTCCAGAACATGTGATTATATTCGTTGCTGCAGCCGAGATCCGCCGCAACATCAAGTCGCCACCCGTCAACATTGTACGGAGGAGAAACCCATTTCTTTCCTATATCCATAATATACTGTTCCAGCTCCGGAGAATCCTCATATGACAGCTTGGGAAGCGTATCATTTCCCCACCACGAATCATAGTTCGGATTATAAGGCCACGCCTCAGGACGGTCGTCAAAGAAATGGAAAAAATTATGATAGGGGCTGTCCTCGCTGACAAACGCTCCCTTCGGATACTCCGGCTGATTCTCGTAAATTCTTTCCCTATCCATCCACTTGTTAAAAGAACCGCAGTGATTGAACACTCCATCCAGAATTACTTTCATTCCGCGTCTATGCATCTCCTCCACCAGCCGGGCAAACAACTCGTTGCTGGCTTCCAGATTCCGGATATCTCCTGTACGTTTCTGATATCTGGTCGCATTTATATTATCCTGAGCACCTTCGGGAAGAAGTTCTCCTCCGTCCGCAACGATCCTGCCATAATGAGGATCAATATAATCATAATCCTGAGTATCATATTTATGATTCGAGGGGGAGACAAAGAGAGGATTAAAATAAATTACCTCTATCCCCAGATCCTGCAGATAATCCAGCTTATCCATAACTCCCTGAAGATCTCCTCCGTAAAAATTCCGGATATCCAGAGAAGCCGGCGGCCGGTTCCAGTCCTTTATCTTTGCGCTGGGCGCTCCGATATATATATATTCTCCGTCTTCCACATCATTTGTCGGATCCCCGTTATAAAAACGGTCCACAAAAATCTGATACATAACGGCGCCCTTCGCCCAGTCAGGGGTAGAAAATCCGGGAACAATGATAAAAGCATAATAATCTTCGATATGATCAGATACGCCGTACCGGTTAAAATAGCAGATCTGATCTCCTTTCTTTATCTCAAAACAATAGCGGAAAGGTTCGGTCCCGAGCTGACATTCTATCTCGTAGAAATCAAACTCTCCCCTGGAACTTCTTTTCCACATGGAATAGCTGCGTCCTCCCGTCAGAATATTTACTTCTTCCACATCATTATGCGCAGTCCTGAACCGCAGTGTTATTTTGTCATTTATTTCTGGTTCTGCCGGAATTACGTAATCCTGCGTCCCATCACAGAACAGTGCATCTCTGTTCATAATATCAAGCCTCCTTCTAAAGTTGAATCATAATCCGGCAAAAGCAGCATGCATGAAAGTGCATCACAGCATGAAGAGCGGATGCTGCTACGCCTCCGCTCCATTGTTCTCGAACAGTGCTTCAAATTCACTTCTTGTTATCTTTTCTTTTTCAAGCAGCAGCTGTGCACACGCTTCAAGTACTGGGTGATATTCTTTAATGATCGCCCTGGCTTTCAGGTAACATTCATCTATAATACGCTTTACTTCCTCATCGATCGCACCTGCAACCTTCTCTCCATATCCCCTTGAAGTGTGACCGAAATCGCGTCCGATAAAGACCTCGTCGCTGTCATTGTCATAATTGATCAGACCGAGACGCTCGGACATACCGAATTTGGTAATCATGGATTTGGCAATAGCGGTCGCCTGCTTGATGTCCTGTGAGGCTCCCGTGGTAATATCGTCAAATATCTCCTCTTCCGCCACACGTCCGCCGAGGGATACAGTAATCTCCTGAAGCATATGTCCTCTGGTGTTGAACATGTCATCCTTCTCCGGCAGAGGCATCGTATAGCCTCCCGCTCCTCCGGTGGGAATGATCGACACGCTATAGACCGGCCCCACATCAGGAAGCACATGGAAAAGAATCGCATGCCCCGCCTCATGATAAGCCGTAATACGGCGTTCTTTATCAGATACGATACGGCTCTTCTTCTCCGGTCCGATCCCTACTTTTACAAATGCATGCCGTATATCCGACTGCTGAACAAAGACCCGATTGTCCTTTGCAGCAAGGATGGCCGCTTCATTCAGAAGATTCTCAAGATCAGCTCCTGTGAACCCCGCCGTCGTCTGCGCAATCTGCTTCAGATCAACGTCATCTCCCAGAGGCTTGTTTCTTGCGTGGACACGAAGGATCTCTTCCCTTCCGCCCACATCCGGGCGTCCGACAATGACATTTCTGTCAAATCTTCCCGGACGCAGAATCGCAGGATCAAGGATATCCTTGCGATTGGTTGCCGCCATAACGATAATTCCTTCGTTCACGCCGAATCCGTCCATCTCGACCAGCAGCTGATTCAGAGTCTGCTCGCGCTCGTCATGACCGCCTCCGAGTCCGCTTCCACGTCGTCTTGCGACCGCATCGATCTCATCAATAAACACAATGCACGGCGCATTTTTCTTGGCATCCTGAAACAGATCTCTCACACGGGAGGCGCCTACGCCGACAAACATTTCCACAAAATCCGATCCTGAAATGCTGAAGAAGGGAACCCCTGCTTCACCTGCCACGGCTTTCGCCAGAAGGGTTTTACCCGTTCCGGGAGGTCCTTCCAGAAGCACTCCTTTGGGGATCCTGGCACCGACCTGGATATATTTCTTGGGCGCCTTAAGAAAATCTACGATCTCTTCAAGCTCTTCCTTCTCTTCTTTCAGCCCCGCCACATCGGCAAATGTAACCTTGATCTCATTCTGCGTGGTCATCCTCGCACGGCTCTTTCCGAAATTCATTGCCTTTGCATTGGAGCCCCCGCCCTGCCTGTTCATAAGGAAAAACAGGAGGAACACCCCGCACATGGTGATCAGAAGCGGAATCAGAATCGTAGAAATCATGGATTCTCGCGGAACATCCGACATTCCGTAATCTATTTCATTGCTCTGAAGAAGCTCTTCGACCTTATCAACATCCGATACATTGACGGTTCTGGTCGTTCCGTCGTCCTTCAGTGTTACCGAAACAGTTCCCGTAGGCACCGCGCTGTTCTGGCTGATATAGACATCTCTCACATTGCCGTCTTCCACTTCATTTACAAAAGCGGTATATGTCATCTCCTGCTGATGCACCTGGAGCTGATTTGCCATCCAGAGTGCCGCGACCACGATCACAATGAACATCAATATAGTCGGGCCGCTCACTCCTCTGTATTTTCTGTTGTTGTCCAAAGCTGTCTTACTCCTTCCTATTCCACGCCTTCCACAACACCGATATAGGGAAGGTTTCTATATTTCTGCGCATAGTCAAGTCCGTACCCGACTACAAATTCATCCGGGATCTCAAATCCACTGTAATCAACCTTTACATCCTTCACTCTCCTGTCCGGTTTGTCCAGCAGTGTGCAGAGCCGGATGCTGGCCGGATGTCTCCGCTGAAGAACATCCATCAGATAGTACAGCGTATTGCCGGAATCAATAATATCTTCCACTATAAGTACTTCCTTGCCCTCGATCGATTCGTCAAGGTCCTTTGCGATACGGACAACGCCACTGGAAGCGGTTCCGTCTCCATAGCTCCCCACACACATGAAATCCATGGACACCGGCACCGTAATCCTCTTCGCAAGCTCACACATAAAGAATACGCCGCCCTTTAACACACAGATAAGATGAATCTGCTTTCCGGCATAATCCTCACTGATCTTTTCTCCGAGTTCTCTTATCTTCTTATCTACTTCTTCCTCTGGAATCAATACTCTGATCGTCTCTGACATGTCATTGCCCCTCCGTTATCTTTATCATAAGAATTCTTTTCGTATGGTCCCCGATCCGGTATGCCGAACTCATCCTCATGCCCGGAATCCATACAATATGGCTGCCGTCTGCAATAAGCAGCGTTCTGTCCCGCACTTCCCGGGGAACTTTTTCATTGATGAAATACGACTTCAGTTTCTGCCTGTTTCCGTCTCCGTCGATAGCCAGATAGTCTCCGGAAGACCTGAACCTCGCAGAAAGACTGTATTTTATTATATCATAGTCAAAGCATTTCGTGTAGCTTTTTTGTGGTATCTCTTTTGCCAAAAAGTCATCTGTCTTTTCCAGGAGCATACAGCATATTTTCTGCCCTGTGGCAGGAAAATACGTCTCTCCCGGAACCATCAGTTTCACGGGTTCTGTGCCGGCTGTCCTTCCGGGAGCATCCCTCCTGAGCACAATGCCGTCATAGGTTCTGACCGCTTTCACGCCATACGGAAGATCAATGCGTTTTCCCGTCTGGCGCCCGAACAGTTCCAGAACCGCCGCGATATGCACAGACTCGATATCCCGTTCCCGTCCGGCTGCCTCCCGGATACATCTTCGGATAAGGAATTTTTTTATCGCAGGATCCACTGTTTCCATTCTGCTTCCACTTACGGTTACCACTATACCGTCCGCCGTGTTCTCCTGCGCCGCACACATTTCCCATGCCTCCTCGGTCTTTCCCCGGATATAGTCCCATACCTCCTGAGCCTGAAGCGACAGCTCATGAATATGTTCCGCCGCTCCGGCGTTTATCTGTTTTTCCAGAGCCGGAAGGATATTATGCCGGATGCGGTTCCTTGTATATTCATCCTCCTGATTCGTAGCATCGAAACAGGTGCGGATTCTCTTTTTCCCAAGCCATTCCTCGATCTCTTTCCGCGAAAGACAGAGCAGGGGGCGGATCCACTGCTGTCTTGACGGCCTGATTCCGCACAGTCCCTGAAGCCCTGTTCCTCTCGCAATATTCAGAAGCACCGTCTCCGCATTGTCATCCCGGTGATGAGCGGTGGCAATCTTCGTTCCGCCGTCCTCTCTGCATACCGACTCAAACGCATTCCGCCGAACATCACGGCCCGCCTCTTCAAGAGATTGTTTCCGTTTTCTGGAAATTAATTCCACATTTTCATGAAAAATACGGCACGGCACATCCAGTCTGCGGCAGAGTTCTTCCACATACTTTTCGTCCTCATCGGCCTCCTTTCCGCGGATCCCGTGATTCACATGGCATGCGATAACCCGGAAGCCCATCTTCTCCCTGAGCCCGCAAAGCATAAAAAGCAGGCATACCGAATCCGGACCGCCCGATACGCCTGTGACTACTGTGTCGTTTTCTACGATCATTCTGTGTTTTCTTATAAACTGCTCTACTTTTTTCTCTGTTTTATCCATCATATGTAAACTATACCCAATACACCGGGAAATTTCAAGACAGCACTTCCGCGCTTCTTCAGCATTCCCACAGTCCGATGGCCAGTACCGTCATATCATCCTCCGGTTCACGCCCGGTCCAGTTCAGCACCTGATCCAGCACATGATGCGCCATCTCCCTCGGATTGGTGATTGCGCTGCCCTGTATGATCGTCTCCAGAAGAACATCCTGCTCTCCCACCGGAAGCGCGTCAAGCACACCGTCTGTCACCATGATCACGAAATCGCCGTCCTCCAGCTTTCGCGTCACAGAATCGATCTCAATAGAATTCACAACTCCGATCGGAAGACTTGTGGAACTGAGGTGCTCCACAGAGTCCTTTTTCTTGATAAACGTAGATGACGCGCCCGCTTTTATAATCTCGCACTCTCCGCTGTACAGATCGAACACACTCATATCAACCGTGGAATAATGAATCTCCTCTCTTCCCATGACAAGGGTCGTATTGATCATCTGGATAGCTGTTTTTACCGGAAATCCCGCATCCAGCAGTTCTTCCAGAAGTTCGATCACAAGCGTGCTCTCTCTGCACGCTTCTTCACCTGATCCCATGCCGTCCGACAGAGCTACGCCTTTCCGTCCGCCCGGCATCTCCATCATGGCGAAATTATCGCCGGATATCTGACTGCTCCCTTTTCCGATCCGGGCTGCCCCCTGCATCGTATAGTACGTGGGCCCTTCCCTGCACACTACAGTCATATATCTCTGTCCGAGCATCTGCGCGCTGTCGCTCTCCGCCACGAACCTCCGCCCGGCTGCCTCCGAGATTCCTTTAACCAGCGTCCTTACACTCACCTTCTCTTTCTGCATGGCTCTGGCTGTGACATGGACCTCATATTTTCCCTCCCGGTTCATAAAAAAATGCGTATACAGAACTCTGACCCCTTTTTTCTTAAGATGAGAAACAATTTTCTTTTCCAGTCTCTCATCCGTAAAAATACTGTCTTCCAGCTCTTTCGCCGTACTCTTTATCATGTCCGCAAATGTATCCATCTGGATTGCGCAGCCTTCTCTGCTCCTGGCCATGCGGTTGATCCATATCATGTTCTGTCTCGCGTCGTGAAAACCCTCCAGCATTTCTCTCAAAAATCTCGGCGCCATGATGCATCTCTGCATCAGTTTTCTCTTTGTCTCGGTATTCAGCTCGTTCCCATAGTGGTCGATCGCCGACAGGACCTCATATCCCATCTGGTAGGTATGCACAAAATTCTCTCCCCAGCACCAGGTGCACTTCTCACAGTTCTCGCACACGCGTTCTTTCACTCTGTCAAACATTCCGTCTATCTCATCATCAGAAAAAGCCTGCTTCTTCTCCTCCAGACCAAGAAATGTCTGCGAGAGCTGCTTCAGTGACTGTGCAAACTTTTCTATCTGCTCAACATATGGACTGTTGTGCAGGGTCTGTCCGTCATTCATTTTCATCCTTGCTCCCTTCTTCCGCGGAGGTATCTTTTCTCCGCTTTCCCTGCCTCGTATACTCTGTCATATGCACATTTCCCGCGAAAACAAAAACTCCAGGAGAAGTTCTCCCGGAGTCTCTTTCGTATCGCTTCTGTCCTGCCCGGCATGTCTACTCTGCCGATTTGAAGATAATCTCATTCGGATCCACCAGATTGAGCTTATCCTCTGCAGTCTCTTTTATGTATTCATCTGTTTTTACATATTCTTCATATTCTTTAACTTCTTTTGCACGCTCTTCCTCTTCCCTGATCTGCGCTTCCAGCTCCGCTTCCTGAGCCTTGTAGCTCTCGTTCTTTGCCTGAAGCGTAATGGAATTCACTGTAAGTACGCCGCAGAGCAGGACCAGCACCATGCTGATCATCAACATACTGCGTCTGTGCTGCCGGAGACGGGAATTCTTCTTTCTCACGCGCCGGCTTCTCCCTGCATTTTTTCCGTTTTTCATTCACATTCACCCAACTTATTAATTAATATTTTCGTTCCCCGCTATACGCAATATTCTATCGGGTTTCCCTGAACTTTTCAAGTTTTTTCTTGGCTTTTAAATATATTTTTTTCAACAGAGCCGCAGCACAGTATGCAAGCAGATCTCCGCACACGACGCCCAGCACAAAGAACCATCGTATGCTGCCGTATGTTGTCACATACATCTGATAAAACAGATATCCGCTCATCCCGAGCCAGAATATAAAATCTTCCACGCCCACCGCCAGATTGCTGTGTGGTATTATTTCCCGAATGCTTGAAAGGATCCTGTATGAAAAATATACGGTCATCCCGCTCAGACACGCATAGAAAAAGATGGCTGTCTCCGTTCCGATTCCAGACATGTCAGCAGCGCCTACTTAAATAGCTTCGACAGGAAATTCTCCCCCTGTCTTCCCGAGGGAGACGCACTGGAATAAGCGATACTGTCGATATTGCCTGAAAGATCAACTTCGCCTTTTTCCACGCTCAGTCTGTTCACATGCAGATCTGTTCCTTTTACCATCAGCATCCCCTGTTCTGTTTCAAGCAGGATCTCATTCAGGTCAAAAGAAAGCACATCCAGAACTCCTGTAACCATACTTGTTTTTCTGTTATTGACCACCAGCTTATGTGCCTTTGCAATCCGCTGTTCTTCCATATACGTTCCCCCTTCTCTGTGCTTTTCTATATATATGAGGGGTTGTACGTAATTATGACCACATACTTTTCCTGTCTCCGTTTATTCTAAATATAACGGAACAGCTCCTTCGCCTCTTCCTTTTTCGTAGTATCCTGGAGAGCCAGCACTTCCACCTTGACTGTTCTTGTCCCGAACTGGATTTCAATGACATCCCCCGGTTTTACCTTCACAGATGCCTTCGCCGCTTTCCCGTTGACCATAACCCGGCCCGCATCGCAGGCCTCATTGGCCACTGTACGCCTTTTAATCAGCCTGGAAACTTTTAAGAATTTATCCAAACGCATTTCTTTCCCTCCCTTTTCATTCTTCCATATATGCAGCAGAATTTCATTCTTCTTTCTGTCCTTCCGGAGCAAACATAAAAAGCACTTACAATGCCTGTCGAACACTGTAAGTGCCTGTCCTGCTCATCTGTTTCTATCCGCTGACAAAACGTAATTCCGGATTAGTTGATAGCGTCTTTTAAAGCTTTTCCTGCTTTAAACTTCGGTGCCTTGCAGGCCTCGATCTTCATCGTCTTGCCTGTCTGCGGATTTCTTCCTTCTCTTGCGGCTCTCTCGCTCACTTCAAATGTACCGAATCCCACGAGCTGAACCTTCTCCCCTGCCTTCAGCTGCTCTGTTACCACATCGATAAAAGCCTTTAATGCCTTCTCGGAGTCCTTTTTCGAAATTTCTGCTTTTTCAGCTACCGCTGTTATTAATTCAGTTTTGTTCATGGATAATTTCCTCCTCTTTGATTGTATCAGAGTACAATTTTCTTCTTATTTTCAAAGGCTCACAGTCTTTACGTCCACATGGTCTTGCCCTTATGTATTGTTATAACGGTTTCATATGTGTTTGTCAAGAAGTTTCCTTGTTTTCCGGGGTTTTTCCGCACAGCGCGAAAACTCCGTCAGCACGGCCTTTCCGGCCATGGAAACGAAGCCGTGCACGCGCAGACTCTCTTTTCATTTCTGTCCGTTTTTTATCGACCGGAACGATACAGGTCCAGTGAAAACACATTCTCCAGAAACGCTTCTTTTTCTTCAGTCTGATGTACCGCTGTCCGAAGCTTTTCGACGCTTTTTTCCGGAAGCCACGCCTTGTTCGAACGCGCATAGCTGCTGGCCGCTTTCCAGAATTTTTCCGGATATGCCAGGCACAGCCCGATATATTCCTTCTCCACAGGTTCTATTTTGCGTACACTTTGATATGCCTCAAGCATCTCTCTCCCAAGCTTCTGTTTCCAATGACACTTTTCCATTGCTTTTCTTATGAAATAGTAAAGATCCTGCGCCTGAATTCCGATTCTCAGATGCTCGAAGTTCGTCACTGCCATCCCGCCCGGCAGCATAATCAGATTATGATAATTATAATCTCCGTGCAGCATCCGTCCGCTGCGCACACTTTTTCCGTACAGATCCATGCATCCGGATCCTTCCATCCTTTCCAGAACCCGCACCGCCAGTGCATACATTTTCTCAAAACTTTCCAGATAAAGATACTCAAACTCATTTTTTGCCACCCGCGCTCTGATAAAGGATCTGACTTTCTTCATTTCCCGGTTGTGGCGGGCCAGCTCTTCCACGGGATCCCGTCCTGCCGGAGGACGATCCGTCCCGGTCTCCTCCCATCTGAGCACATTGTGGAGCCTTGCGAGATTCCCGGACGCCGCGATGATCTCTGATTCCTTCTTCACGTCACATTCCCGTCCGGAATACCATTTTTTCATCATATATCTCGTACCGTCCCGCGAAGCGGCAAGCAGTTCTCCGTCCTTTGTAAATACCGGAGTATCAGCTTTTACACTTCCCTCCAGTTCCAGACGGCTCAGTACGATATACAACAGGGCCGCTCTTCTGTCAGAGATACCGGTCTCCTTCAGAAGCATATCTCCCTCACTAGTGTCGCAAAAAAACGCACCCCTGATTCTTCGGGTGCCTTTTACTTCCACGTCGTATCGCTGTAAGACTTCTAATTCGTACTCTCTCATGACTGCCCCCTGTCTTCACGGCGCGGAACCTTCTCCGGTTCCGCTTCCGTGTACATGTTCCGCCTGAAATCCGGCGCCGAAACGCAGCGCCTGCCCTGCGGTATGTTCAAGTTCTTTCTAATGTATGTTCGGGACAGCCCGAGTATGCTATAAACCGAGCTTTTCTTTTACATATTTACATAAAGTATCTCTGTCGTTCCGTTCCGGATCATCGATAACATATTCCAGCAGCTCGCTCAGCATGCTTCCGAGCTCCCTCCCCGGTTTCATTCCGAGCTGCATCAGATCTTTTCCGCTCACGGCAAGCTGGCGCAGGGTGACACACTGGTCCTTAAGCAGCGCTTCCTGGTAGAGTCTGCGCATCTCGACGATATTTTCTATCTTTTCTCTCTTCCTGTAGGGGCTCTGCGCTTTGACATCGGCCATTCGGACAGCCAGATAATACGGGAACAGCTCCACCCCGATCCGGTTCATCGCACGCCGGACATTCTGAGGGGTCGCCTCTATCCGGTAGTCATGATAGCATACGAGACGGGTAACCGTCTTCACTGTATCGTTGTCAAACTTCAGTCTGCGCAGGATCTTCCTGGCGATCTCCTCACTCACGAGCGCATGGCCTTTAAAATGATCCTGGCCTTTCTCATCCGTGGTCTTCATCGCCGGCTTTCCCATATCATGAAACAGCATTGTAAGACGCAGAATCTTATCCCGCTTTACATTCTTAAGCGCACGAATCGTGTGCTCAGCCACATCGTATTTATGATGAGGCGTATGCTGCTCCACTCCGACCATCGCATCCCACTCCGGCAGAATAACCCGGGTGATTCCCAGTTCAAAGGCATCCTGTATTCTCTCCGGATGAGGAGAAACAAGCAGTTTTACCAGTTCTGTCCGGATTCTTTCCGCGCTGATCTTTTTCAGTGTCGGCGCCAGCTTCTTCACCGCCCGGGCAGTATTCGGCTCGATCGGGAAATTAAGTTGCGCGGAAAACCGTACGGCTCTCAGAATGCGCAGGGCGTCTTCCGAAAACCTCTCTTCCGGATCCCCCACGCACCGGATCCTGTGATGATTAAGATCCTGCATTCCACCGAATACATCCACCAGCCGCACTTCATCATTGTATGCCATTGCATTAATCGTAAAATCTCTCCGCCTCAGATCTTCCTCAAGGCGGTTCGTAAATTTCACTTCTTTCGGATGACGGCTGTCCTCATAAGCTCCGTCAATCCGGTAAGTTGTAACCTCAAAGCTGTCTTTCCCCAGCAGAACCGTAACTGTGCCGTGTTCGATCCCCGTATCCACCGTCTTTCTAAAGAGCTTCTTGATCTCCTCCGGCTTCGCCGAAGTAGTGATATCCCAGTCCTCCGGACGCCTCGCCAGGATCGAATCCCTGACACATCCGCCTACCGCGAAAGCTTCATAGCCATGGAGCTGCAGATTATTGATGATCATCAATACTTTCCTTGGCAGTGCTATCTTCATGTAACTCTTCCTTCCTATTATAAAAAGGGTCAGGCCCCTTTGCGCACCGTTTTCAGAATATTCTTAATATTTCTTCTTCACGTTTATGACAGGTAAATATTATAACCTGTCTTTCCTGTCTGCTCAACCATTTTAGCACAGATTCCAGTCTTTTCTCATCATAAAATGCGAATGTATCGTCAAGAATAACGGGCATTGGCTCTTCCTGGAGGAGTTCTGCGGCCGACATGCGAATCGAGAAGTAAATCTGTTCAAGTGTTCCGCGGCTGAGCTGTTCTGTTCTGATATATCTTGTGCCGTCCCATACGGATATTTCAAACCGTTCATTCACCTGCAGCCGCCGGTATTTTCCTTCCGTCAGCTCGGAAAAGATTTCTGAAGCGCGTTGATTCAGATAATCAGATGTCCGACGCCCCAGTTTGCCCGCTGCGGTCTTTATCTTCTCTTCCGCAAGAAGCAGCGCTTTCTTTCTTTCCTTAAGCCTGTTTTCTTCCTCTCCCGGAATATTCTCCCCGATCTGTTCGTTCAGGTTCTCATACCGTATATGTTTTTCCTTCCACTCTGCCTGTATCCTGGACATCTCCCACCGAAGCTGTTTCTGACTTTCTTCCAGGCGTACCGTTTCGTCCTGAAGTCGGGACTTGTCATGGGAATATATGGTTTTTTTAGAAACATATTCATTTCTTCTCTTTTTCTCCCTGACCCATCTGCGGACTCCCGCCGCAAGCAGCAGTATACCTGCCGCCAGAATGAGAACTCCAAACACAGCAACAGGCACGGCTCCGGAAAATGCACTCCACTTTCTGAGCAGGCAGGCCCAGGCAATTCCGCAGACGCCGGCAAATACTCCCGCCATTCCTCCCATGAGCAGTCCGCGGGCCGATTCGCCGTATCCTCCATTCCCCGGCTGCCTCTCCCGCTCTTTCTCATCCGTACTTTCTATCAGCCGCTGTCCGTTCTCATATTCCCGTCTGGCTTCCTCATACTCTTTTTCCAGTTTCTGCAGATCCTTTTCCAGATATCCGCACTCCTGACTCAGACCTTTATATACATCCGCCCTTTGGCTTTCCGCGGTTTTCAGCTGGCCTTCCACCTCTCTTCGCCGCTCTTTCAGAGCGAGCAGCGCGCCGTTTAAATCCACCTCTCCGCCTCCGGTCTCATAGTAATTGGCAGCATAATTCTTCAGCGCCTCGGCCAGCTCCTGCCCGGGACGCGCCAGAAGCTGTCCGACGGAAACCGTATTGTCAAATTCAGACGGAGTCATGTCTCCCAGCAGCATATCCAGATCACCATGTTCCACGGACAGCTCCTCCCCGTCGTCCTCACAGATGAGCGAGACATGCCTGCTGAAACGGTCGAAGCTTCTCTCAAGGCGGAAGTTTCTCCCTCCGCACACAAAGCGCATAACTCCCGCATAATAATTCGGATTTTCCCAAGGCTCGTACCTGCTGAAAGCATCCCGTCCGGCGGCTCTTCCCCGCCCCCGCTCCATCCCGAACAGCATGGCACGGATAAATGCATGGAGCGTAGATTTTCCAAACTCGTTTTCTCCGTAAATAACCTGTATTCCATCTTTCAGATAAAAATGTTTCTCCGAAAACTTACCGAAATTTTTCAGATAAAGCTCTGTAATTTTCATACTCTGCCGCCCCTTATTCCTCATGACTTATTCTTCAGGAGAGCCTCAAGTCCCTCACAGAGCGCCTGATACTCCACACTGCCTTCCCGGCATCCTCTGAACTCCTCAATAAAATGTCCGATGAGATTGTTGCGGTTCTCCCGCAGCAGCTGCTCCGGATCAAAGGCAGGCCTTGTCTCATCCACGATTTCCAGAACATTTCCGATGTCATCCATGTGTGCTGTATCCGGGATGACATCCTCATCTCTTACGCCTGTTAAAGTTATTTTGTAAATGTTTTTATTATCACATCTGTCTTTGCTTTCACTGATTTTCTTTTTTATACTCCCCGATGTATCCTTTTCATTTACCGGAATAGTCAGATGAATATATTCTCTTTCCGCACAGGGAATCCACCTCGCGCGCACTCCGCGCTCCGTAATCTCGCCGCGCACATAGCCATGAGGCCCTGTATCATTCCGGTCCACCGGCTCCAGCGCGCCTGCGTATATAATCCGGTTCTCTTCCAGAACACCCGGCTTATGTATGTGTCCGAGAGCAATATAATCAAATCCGCTCTTCTCCAGAGCTTCCCTGTTGAAAGGAATATGCTTATCATCGCCTCCGTGAGCAAGAAGAATCTCATACTTCTGCCTGCCCTGTGCAAAGCAGCGGTCATACAGCGGTTCCTTTATCTCTCTCCGGTGATAACTCAGTCCGTACACCGCGGTCTCCAGTTCAGGAAACTCCACATATCCCATACTCTGTCCGAACAGCGGCGTCACATTCTCTGCCCACCGGAAAGTTCTGTAATACGAATCTTTCCTGATATAATCGTGGTTTCCCGCGATAAGCACCACATTCGTCCGCTTCAGCTCAGAAAAGAGATAATTTACCTCTTTCAGCTCACGCATCAACGGCTGCCTGTGAAACAGATCTCCCGCAATGAGAAGCAGATCCGCCTGTTCCCGGTCGCAGACACCAAGCACTTTCTCCAGTGTATCCCACAGCTCCTTCGGCCGCCGGCCACTGTATGCTGCCCCTGCATCCGGTTCCGCTCCAAGATGTACATCCGCAATATGGATAAATTTCATAGTCTTCTCTCCTCCGCGCCTTCCTGCGCAGTACATATCCGGAAATAACCGGATCACTCGATTTTTTCACCGCAAGAGGGCGCGGCATTTTTCTGCCCCGCCCTCTTGTCTTCTTGCGGAAGCGCTTCCGCGCGCATCCTCCTGTTTCCTTTATATCCTGTATCTTTTACAGTTCACAGTTATTTACCGTTCTCGGGAACGGAATTACGTCGCGGATGTTCGACATACCGGTCAGATACATCACGCAGCGCTCGAATCCAAGACCAAATCCCGCATGTCTGGTAGAACCATATTTGCGAAGATCAAGATAGAAGCTGTAGTCTTCCTCCTTAAGTCCAAGCTCGTTCATCCGGTTCAGCAGCTTGTTATAATCATCTTCTCTCTGGCTTCCGCCGATGATCTCTCCGATTCCCGGAACAAGGCAGTCAACTGCAGCCACCGTCCTGCCGTCATCGTTCTGCTTCATGTAAAACGCTTTGATTTCCTTCGGATAATCTGTCACAAAGACCGGTCTCTTATAGACCTGCTCTGTCAGATAACGCTCATGCTCTGTCTGCAGATCGCATCCCCATGAAACCTTATATTCAAACTTATCGTTGTTCTTTGAGAGGATGTCAATAGCCTCTGTATATGTCACACGCGCAAAATCCGAATTCACTACATTATGAAGCCGGTCAAGAAGCCCCTTGTCCACAAATGAATTAAAGAAGTTCATCTCCTCCGGTGCATTCTCAAGCACATAGTTGATGATATATTTCAGCATAGATTCCGCCAGTTCCATGTCGTCGTCCAGGTCCGCAAATGCAATCTCCGGCTCAATCATCCAGAACTCCGCCGCGTGTCTCGTGGTATTGGAGTTCTCTGCCCGGAATGTAGGGCCGAATGTGTAAATACTGCGGAATGCCTGCGCGTAAGTCTCGCCGTTAAGCTGACCGCTGACAGTAAGGCTTGTCTCTTTTCCGAAGAAATCCTTTGTATAATCCACGGTTCCATCCTCGTTCTTCGGAATATTCTCCATATCCAGAGTCGTCACCCGGAACATCTCCCCCGCTCCCTCACAGTCACTTCCCGTGATCAGCGGCGTATGCACATAGACAAAGCCCCTCTCCTGGAAAAACTTGTGGATCGCATAGGCTGCCAGGGATCTCACACGGAACACCGCCTGAAATGTATTTGTCCTCGGGCGCAGATGGGAAATCGTTCTGAGATATTCAAAACTATGCCGTTTCTTCTGCAGCGGATAATCCGGTGCGGACGCTCCCTCCACAACGACTTCATCCGCCTGAATCTCAAACGGCTGCTTTGCCTGGGGTGTAGCCACCAGCGTACCCGTCACAATGACCGCGGCTCCCACGTTAAGCTTTGAGATCTCCGAAAAGTTATCCATTTTATCATGATACACGATCTGGAGCGTCTGAAAATAAGATCCGTCATTCATAACGATGAATCCGAATGTCTTCGAGTCACGGATGCTCCGGATCCAGCCCCCAACTGTCACCTTTTTATCCAGGTAATCCTCTCTGTTTTTAAATAATTCCCGAATCGTTGTCAGTTCCATACCAAAAAACTCCTTTGATGATTATTCCTTACAGGCAGAGCGCCCATATCCGTTCCGCCGCCAATATTGATATTATAACACCAAGCGCTGAAACCGTAAACAAAAACATGGGGTGCTGTTTTTCATATCCGGCGAAAGAAGAACTGCCGCGCAGAGCAGTTTGTGCGCGGCAGTTCCGGCTTATGCAATCCTTATACACTTATCTTTTTTCTCTCTTTCTTATGTTCTCCTTTGTTTTTTCATAACCGCGCCGACAATCCCCGCAGCGCCTGCCGCTGCTGCAAGGAGGATCAGATGCAGCATGCCCTGTGTCTCATCTCCCGTCTTCACCGCCGCCCTGCCTGTAGCCGTGGCCTTGAGCTGAACAGATTTGATATCATCCTGACCCTCAGATATCCATTTTCCATTCTTATACACCTGCCTGTCAAACGTAACCTTAATGGTGTACGTGCCGCTCTTTGCCGCTTTCACGGTCGCCGTGTAGGGCGCCTTCTTCCAGGTTCCCTCAGATATTCCCTGCCATTTGACCGGAACATATCTTACATCGCCGTCGATCGGATCTTCAATCTTCATGCCTCCGCCTTCCGCTGTAAATGTTACGTTCTTATTGACCTTGATGATCTGTCCGTTGCTGATTCCCATAATCTTATTCTGACCGGCACCGGTCTCAATCGGATTTCTAAGGGTGGAAACTTTAAGGGGCTGGCTCGCCGCACTTGCCGCAGCAGTGGAAGTCTCTTTTATCCTTGTGACAATCTCATAGTCCGTCTCTGCCTTCAGCTTCTCAAATCTGCCTTCTGTCTGCCATGTCTTTCCTCCGTCAATAGAGTACTCCTGTCCGTTCTTTTTCTCCACTTCCAGAACAGTCTGGCTTCTGTCTGTCAGTTTCGGAGCTTCCGGAGCCTTTGTCGGGGTCTTCTGAGTGGTGACAACCAGGGCCTCGCTCACAATACTTTCCTTATACTCCGCCGTCTCGGGGGTCTTTGTCACAATTCGATATTCCGTATTCGGATGAAGCTTTTCAAATACTCCGCTGCTCTGCCAGTTCAGTCCCTCCGGCATGGTGCTTTGCTCATAGATCGCATATACCTGTCCACTCACCGCAGTCACTTCAATTCTGGTATCGCTGACCGAAATCAGTTCCGGTCTGCCAAGAGGCTCCGCCTCATATTTCCCGGTAGATACAATCAGCAGTTCACTGACAGCTCCCGGCATCTGATCCTCCGCCCCGGCAATTCTGGCTGCCACCGAATATTCCGTTGCCGCTTTCAGGCCGCTGAACACAGGAGAGATCTGCCAGTTCCACTGCTGATCCGGAACTGCCCTTCCTTCACAGATCGCGTATTCCGCTCCGTCAGCCGCCTTAACCTCTATTGTGTCCACTCCGGCAAACACCAGTTTCGGCATCTCCGGCGCTCCGGCTCCCGGCTTCATCGTCCTCGCCCTCAAAGGAGCACTCACCGGAGTTTCCTCTCCTTGTCCTTTCATTCTCGTCTCAATCGCATATTCTGTATCCGGAGAAAGTCCTTCGAACCTTCCGCTGTCCTGCCATTCCTTCTGGTCGATCCGGTACTCCTGTCCCTCGTTCATTTCTACTTCAAGAGTCGTATCCGTCCGGCCCACAAGTTTCGGCATGTCCGGAAGAACAGGCGGTTCCTCTGTCGGTGTATTCGGTTCTTCCGTCGGTCCATCCGCCTCTTCTGTCTGTGTGTTCGGTTCTTCCGTCGGTCCATCCGCCTCTTCTGTCTGTGTGTTCGGTTCTTCCGTCGGTCCATCTGCCTCTTCTGTCTGTGTGTTCGGCTCATCTGTCTGCATATCTGTCTCCTCCGGCTGAACATCCGCTACAGGTTCCGGTTCCTCCGCAGTCGTTACAACAAGAGCCTTGCCCGGCCCGCCGGCAGAACTGCTGTCCGAAGCCGCTGCTCTGGAAACAATCCTGTATTCCGTTGACGGAGTCAGCCCTGTAAACGTGACGCTTCCTTCTCCGTTCTTCCACTCTGTATCCGCCGGAAGCACATCTCCCGTATAAATTGTATATTCCTGCCCCCGCAGCGTCTGAACCGTAATGCTTGTACTGTCTTTTGACATCAGAACCGGCAGGATCCCTGCCGCTGTGACCGCCACAATTTCGGAATATACTTCCTCTCCATTCATACTCACCTTACAGCGGTATACATTTCCGCTCAGATCCGCCGCTGTGACCTTGTGTTCATATCTGGCGCCGGAGGCTTCGGGTATATCAGTCCAGGTATAGACCGGCTCTGCATCCCCATCTGTCTTCTGCAGAACACCTTGCTGCCATTGACAGGTAACATTGTCCGCCGGCTCCGCCGCCACCTCGAATATCACAGTATTTCCTTCCGCGGAAACTGCGTTTTCCGGCTGCCGGGTGATCTTCAGTCCGGCCGCCGACACTGTTGTGCACATTCCCAGTACCATAATTACCGTCAGCATACATGCTATGATCTTTCTTGCGTTACTCATACTGCTCCCTCCTTTCTCTGGCGAATAATCTTTTTATTATTTTCAGATTATTCATATATTTTCGTTAAATTTTCTTACTTTTATTATACTATTTTAATACCCTTGCCACAATCATTTCGCCCACTTTACTTCTTAGGATTTTCTTAAGTAATTTCAGATTTCGAAATCAGAAAACCGCTAAGAAATTTTCAATATTTTAAAACCCGGAAATACATTCCATCTCTGGATCTGTATTTCCGGGCTTCTTATCCCCATCACCATTTTAATGATTCTTCACAGTGTTCTTCCGGGCTTCCTACCACGATTCCTCTTCCCATTTCAGCATCGTTCCGCTCTGCGCGTCGATCTCAAATTCATACTCCATCCGATTGTACAGAATATCCCCTTCGTAAATCAGCCATCCGTCATCCCTCTCCAGCTCAATGGAGATATTCTGCTCTGTAGCTCCCGGCACCCTGTCAAGAGCGATCCGCATTGCTTCCTCCATACTGATCTGTGCACCTGAGGATGTCTGTCCGCCGTTCTGAACAGCACTGCTGTCTCCGCTATTCTGGCTCTGCGCTGCATCACCGCTACCGCTCTGCCCCGCAGCGTTGCTGTTCTGTGAATTCTGATCCTGTGTGTTTTCCGAATCCGGTGAAGAAGAACTGTCTGTTTCTGACGCCTCCTGTGTACCCTGTGCATTTTTCAGCGCATCCAGTTCCTCCCTCAGGGAATCGATCTCCGCCTGAAGTTCTTCCTCTCTCTGCGCCGAACCGCTGTCTGTCGCGTTTTCTCCCGTCCGGTTACCGCCGGCCGGGCCCGCCCCGCATCCTGTGAGAAGCGCAAACGTAAGCATCATTCCGGCCATTGTTAATATATATCTGCTCTTCATACGTCCGTCCTCCTTCCTTTTCCTGTGTCCAGTATAAATGAGAAAAATTAAAAGAACATTAAAAAACAGATTTTTTTACATTTTTCTCATTGCATATCGCTCAGGAAATACTCGGCGAACTGACAAATTGCCTCTGTTTTATCTGAGCCGGAAAAAACGCCGGCGTATACCGGTTCGTAAGAAACCAGCCTGTAGGAGTCCCAGCGGGCGCTCTTTGAAAGATCCAGACGGCCGTTATCAAAGCAATCCGCGTATTTTCCATAATCCTCTCCCAGAATCTCCTCCCAGTCCGCAAACGCGCCCTGAGAGTCGTACTCGTCGTAAAGTTCTTCCCCGCAGATCAGCATATCCATGGTGCCTGCCCCGATCACAGTCGCACGCTTCATAACGGAGGCGGAATCCTCTCCCGAACTTATGCCGGTATCCAGCGTTATAACCTCATGTTCGTCACCAGTCCCGAGAGCCTCCAGCAGATCGCTCTCAAGCACGCTCTTTCCTTCTTCAGTTTCCAGGTCTGTATCTGCCACGCCGACAGAGAGCAGCTCCACCTCCTGCGCATTATGATAGATTTGAACGCCCTGCCAGATAACAATGATAAGGACTATCGGGATGAACAGCCAGATCTTGTAATATGTCCAGAGGTATCCTGCTTTCTCCCCCGGACTCATCCCGCGGAGTTTTGCGCGTTCCGCCTGCCTTTTCTCCTTTGGCGTCATGTCCGATTCATGCTTTTCCATCCGTATTTTTCCTTCCTTTTCACCTGTATTTCAGAACTTCCATTCCTTTCCGTATACTATCGGATCTGGGAATATCCCCCTGTCCGGCGCGATACCGCAGCCAGCTCACAGAATTGCTGTACGCTGCCCGGCAAATGGCGCTCCGCGCGAATGCGCATACCGCGGAGCGTTTTTATTTAATAGGGAACGAATTTTCGTATTAAGCAAAACAGGGAGAAATGCCGGTTGTTCAGCATTTCCCCCTGTTTTCAGAAGAGGCGCAGACCGGATTTGAACCGGTGAATCAGGGTGTTGCAGACCAGCAAAAAAATCCTCGGAACCCGCTAAAACTCTGGGGAATTTTAAATGTGTCCACCTTATTTCCACCCTATTCCACTAAATTCAAACCGAGCAGTCGTGCCAACTAAGGTATTCCAAATGTCCAAAGACTGCCATTATACTGCTGTTTCTGTGCCTCAATCGTTACGCACTCATTATAAGCTATAAGTCTGCCTTTCGTCTACGTTGTTTTGAAACTTTTAATATTTTACATTACATATTAATCCATTGGAGGACTAAACATATGAAATATCAATTAGAAATCAAACAGCTTGTGGATTATCCACGCTGCCGGATCTACCGGTCATTTATCCGAAATCTTATGGAAGATAGGAACATCCGTACCAACGGAGGCTCCTATCTTTTTTATTATATTGTTCTCTGCTCATATGCAAATTACCGAATGTCCAGACGGAGACTTGAAGGTATGTCATATACTCTGCAGGCAGGTGAATGGATTTGTCCGATTACAGAATTACAGGAAGCGTTTCGTTTCCGCTTCCATCACCAGGTAATCTCAGTGTTGCAATTTCTGGAAGAACAACATTATGTTTCCTATTCCATCCTCGGTAAGAATCGGCTGGTCAAGTTCTCAATCCTGGACTGGAAAACAGAGAATACGATTCTTGGATACAGTTACCCCTGCCAGAAAGACAGCGGATTCTATTTCTTTCCGATTACCAAAGTCCATGAACTGATCAGCATTGGAAAATGCTCTGAAATGGATATCCTGCTGGATCTCTGGATACACGCTGTCTATAACGATGTTCAGGTGCAGGGGTCGGATCTGGGGCCGGTGGTATATTTTCGGAACCATACCGGAAGTCCGGTTACAAATTATACGGAACTGGCCGAACGCTGGGGGCGCTCCCGGGCAACAGTCTGCCGTATTCTCAAAAAACTGGATTCGTTAGATCTGCTGACCTTAATCCCTTTTACCGGCTCACACGGCAGCATCATCTACTTGAACAACTATCTGTCTACTATGTTCTCCATCAGTGATGTCCTCATTGACAAAGAAGAGGTTGCACTTGCCTTAAGCCTTCCCATTCAGGTGCCGGATGATCCGGATAGCGTTTCAGAACCAGACATTACAGAGCAGATCAGCATTTCAGATGAGTCCGATAGCGTTCCAAAACCGGTGATTCGTTACGTCGTTGGAAAAGTGGCAGATTTACTGCAAACACAGGGGCTTCCCTGCTGTCAGTGCAGGAAAGCCCGTTACCAATTATCTCGGTTATCAGACAGCAGGGGAGGGTTAAACAGTATCTATAGTCTTGAGATTATCTGCCCCTACGGAAACATGGCCTATCGGTTTGAACTATCCATGACACCACGGGAAGATCCACCCACACTGTTCACCGAGATTCCTGCTGTAGCATTGAAAGGAGGCTCTGCTCATGCCTAGAACAAAGAAAAATCACATCTCCCAAAATGAAGATCCAAGATTCCATAATACCTATCAGTTTTTAAAGCACTATCGCGACGCCACGTACAGTCTGAAGGTGGTGGTGCACCAGCTTGAAACGCAATTCCAGATTGACTATGGAACATCCATAGATCATTTCCTGGATTCCATCTATGCTGCAGGGGCGGATTTGAACGGTTCGGATATCGAAGAACGGGCAAAAAGTATCGAGAGGAGCAACAAAATGCTCAAACTCCTTGACTCTGCTGTTGATCTGCTGCGGAGCAATCATAAATACGGGGAACAATACTACTGGATTCTCTACTACTCCTTCCTCTCCCCGCAGGAGCTGAGGAACACCGACGAGATCATAGACCGTCTTGCGCCGCATATAGACAGGCTTTCTTACCGCACCTTTTACCGGAGACGACACGCTGCCATAGAAGCGCTCAGTGCAATCTTATGGGGATTTACTGCCAAAGAAACCATTCATCTGTTGGAGCAGTTTTTCCCGGAAGAGGAACCGTCACAAGATGGCAGTACATTGGCACAGAGATGCGATTGATGGGGAAATACGGCAGTGCTACAATAGTCATGCTTATAGTTTTCAAATTTTGTCAGCACCCTCAGAAGGTGCTTTTTTTGTACCTGTAAATCACTGACTATCCCGAAAGCTGCTAATCTTACACGTAGACTTGTACGTGAATAATACGTACAGAGTATCACGTACTGATTACGTGTATCTGCACGTACAGACAGAATAACAAGGAGATTCAGAAATGAAGACGAGAGAAGAAATATACAGCCAGGAAGGTGCTTCCCTCCTGCACATTATCACCACTTATCATGCATTGACCTATGAGCAGGTCATCCGCAGTTTCCGCAAAAAGCCGGATACAATAAGTCACCTGATCCAGAATCTTTTGAAACAGGGCCGGATTTACTACGATCCTGACAAGAATCTGCTTTTAGATCGTCCGGAAGCTGCTGACGAAGCCAATGCCGGGATTATTGCGGCATACTGGGTTATGCTGGACTTTGAAAAGGCAGTAATGTATCACACCAGAGGGGAATTTCCCGTTACGATTAATTTTTTCTCCAATGCAGAGGAATATGAGATCATTTATGTTCCGGAAGGGAAAGAATTCCTTTTAAACCGCATTCTTGCCAAACAGAAGACAGATGCAAATCGGCTGATTATTGTTTCGACTCCGGATCAGGCTCGGGAACTTCATATTCCCCATGTACTTGCTTTCTGTACGGTGACATCAGATGGAACGGTCAGCTACTACCAGAAAGGAGGAGATCACTCATAGACTCTACAGAACTTCTAAAGCGGATAGAGACGATTGAAGATGGAATGGATAAGCTCAAAAACACAGTTTTTGCAATGAAAGTGACCGACATCCAAAAATATCCGGTCAATTATGAAGAACTCAGTACCGACGCTGCACTGCGAGCAGAACGTCTGGCCTGTCAGCTAAGGAATATCATTTTTGCCACTGATATCCCTCCGAAGCCGGAATATATGGATCGTGCTGCCAAAGTCCAGGGAATCCAGTTTGATACGGACGGCAGTATCCTGACCATTCGTCTGCCCGGGCTGCTTCCCAAACGGAAAGTCCGCACAAACATAGGTTACATTAACGATCCTCTGTATTATAGCCTCAAGTCTTACCTGGCTGAGAATCCGGTTCCCGTTTTTGTAAACTGTGTCGTTTGCTTTATCCAGGTATATGATCGCAAACTGCCCCTTAGACGTATCCGTGACTACGACAATATGGAATTCAAACAGATTCTGGATACTATTTCACCGTTTGTTCTAAAGGATGACAGCGGGCTTTACTGCGACTCCTACCATACAACGGAACTAGGGAATGAGGACTATACTTCAGTCAACATTATGGAGAAATCCGTATTTCCCGCATGGCTTCGGAGTATGAATGAGCAGATATCTGACCTGTCGGAAATTTCCTGATTTCAGCCGATTTTTTACCGACATAGGTAATTACGCCAGATAACCGCTGAATTTTCTGCTTCGCTGTCTGATATCAGCCCGCCGGATTTACCCAAGTCGGGAGTCTGATGGGTATTTTTTTAGGAGTGATGCTTATTCTAAAAGACTCAACACGTTATCATCTTCTGGAGCTGACGGCACTTTGCGGAGAGTTCCCCGCAGGTCAGTTATATCGGCTGATCCCCAGTTCATCCTATGCTGAAAAAGTAATTACTCAGCTTAAATCGGAAAAACTGCTGCGGGTTCACTACCGGGATAAACTAAGGGGATACCGTCTCACTAAGCGCTCCAAGGAGTATCTCTTACAGGAAGCTCCAAAGCGCTTTGCCCTGTATCTTACCGGCAATACAGACACAAATCAGATCCGGTCAGAAAAGAACCGGCGTCTCCGGCTCCATCTCAGGGCAGAAGGATATCTTACATTGTTTCATGCGGGAATCCCTTTTTTTCCTGATGAGAAGCCGGATCTGTTCCTCCCCGGCTATAAAGCCGGGCTCTGGAATTCGCGAAGCTATCCATTGTTTTATTCCGCAAGAGAAATCAAACGACTGGGAGATGATACAACAAAAATCCGTAATTCACGGTGCATGGGAATCGTGCTTACGTCAGAATGCGTCTTTGCAATCTATAATACCGGGAACGCCCTGATGAAATGGGAATATCGGACAGAAATTCGCGTCAACGCATTTTTACAACAGTATTTATCCGGGAATCCCTATACTGGCATCCCAAAGGTCCGCGCGATTATGCTGGGCCGGGATATGGACATGGCGTACCGACTGTTGACCAGCACAGGCGGCCACAAGAAAGCGTTCTTCTCATTGGACACTTCCTATGAGCACTTTCACTATGTTCCAAACACATCGGAGGGAGAGTTGCTGTTAAAAGTATTGTGCAGTCCTCTGCTCCAGAAAAAATTAAATCAACTGCTCAGATCAGACTTGCTGCCGCCGGATCGACAGCTTGCCATTGAGCATGATGCCCTTACTTCTGAAAAAGATGTTGTGCTGTTTGCGTATGATTTTGACATGCTGCGCATCAACAAATTCAATACTGCCTTAAAGCTGTTTGGCCGCCGCGGTGTTCTCATCGCTTTCGACTTTCAGCTTCCGGTACTGAAGGCTTTCCTTGGGGAAGACCTGCAGTATTCCAGTATTGACCTTCTGAAGTTTAAAAGGGGTTTTTTACATGGACCATAAATGGTGGAAATCAATTTTTCTTCTGCCAATTATCGGCTGCACTCTTTATGCCGGAGGATATGTCGCTCAGTTTATACGCAACTATCAGCTCTGGGAACGGGAAGGGCATTTCGCAGGGGATGGCACAAATCCCCTCCTTCCCTCCATTGCTCCGGCAGAATGTTTCGCAGCCTTAACTGACTTCCCGTACAATCTGTATGGGATTTTTATTTGTCTGGCAGCCTTTGCTCTGCTGGCTTTTCTGCTTATGCGGATGGGCTTTGACAGAAATGGAGGCGTGTCAGACCGAGAACGGAATCTAAGCTATTCCAATAAGGGAACCTATGGAACCTCCGGCTTTATGACACCGCAGGAGATGCACCAGGTTCTGGAACTTGTTGACAATGTAAAGCATACGAAAGGACAGATTCTCGGCAGGCTCGGGAACAAAGCAGTCTGCCTTCCGGAAGAAACCAGAATGAACCGCAACGTTGCGGTATACGGCGCATCCGGATCAATGAAATCCCGCGCCTATGTACGAAATGCAGCTTTTCAGTGCGTTGCCCGCGGAGAAAGCCTGATATGCACCGATCCAAAATCTGAACTTTATGAGGATCTTGCGGTCTATCTGGAAAATAAGGGCTATATCGTAAAAGTCTTTAACCTGGTAAGCCCTGAAAACTCCGACAGTTGGAACTGTCTCATGGAAATTGATGGTTCTGAAACAATGGCGCAGATATTTGCGGATGTGGTCATCCAGAATACCGGAACCGGAAAAGGGGATCGATTCTGGGATAACGCGGAGCTCAATCTTTTAAAGGCGCTGATCCTTTATGTGGAGCAGGGCTATCCGCCTGAATCAAAAAATATCGGGCAGGTATACAAACTTCTGACCATGAGTTCCGAAAAGGAGCTGAATGCTCTTTTTGACCTCCTTCCGGTCAGTCATCCGGCAAAGGTGCCATACTGTATTTATAAGCAGGCATCCGAAACCGTGCGAAGCGGCGTAATCATCGGTCTTGGATCACGACTCCAGATCTTCCAGAACAAAATTATCCGGCAGATCACCTCGTATGATGAGATTGACCTTACGCTGCCCGGCCAGAAAAAATGCGCTTATTTTTGTATTGTGAGCGATCAGGATCATAGTTTTGATTTCCTGTCCTCACTTTTTTTATCCTTTATTTTCATCAAATTAGTGCGCTATGCGGATATCCACGGCGAAAACGGGCAGCTTCCTGTGCCGGTCCATATCCTTGCAGATGAATTGGGCGCGGCTTCCGGAACAATCCTAGATCTTCAGACGAAGATCTCTGTGATTCGCAGCCGCCGCATCAGCATTAGCTGCATCTTCCAAAACCTGCCTCAGATGCAAAACCGCTATCCGTATAATGCATGGCAGGAAATTTTAGGGAATTGCGATTCCACAGTCTTTTTAGGCTGTACAGACCCAATTACTGCCACTTTTATATCCGAGCGCACGGGCATTGCCTCCGTCAATGTTTCTTCGGAGGCTAAACAACTCAATAGCTGGCGTGTTTCTGATTACACTCCGGAATATCGCCGCACGGAGTCTATCGGCAAGAGAGCCGTACTGACTCCTGATGAGGTGCTGAGGCTGTCTCTGGATGAAGAACTCATTATCCTGCGCGGGCAGAAAGTGCTGAAAGCTAAGAAATATGATTATACAAGGCATCCAGAATCAAAGAAGCTGGTGAAACGGAAAGCCGCCAGTCATATTCCAAAATGGCGGGAGCTACAGACGGAAGAATCCGACTATGCTCCGGCTGTACCAAAGCCTAAGCGCCCCGGCCGGAAAAAGAAGCGCCCCGGCCTCCCTCCTGTACCTTCAGATGATATGAATATGCAGGAGCCGGAACCCGATTTCTCTCAAGAAACAGAGTTTGATGAGCTGCTTTCTGAAGAGGATGATTTTCTGACACCTATAGATAAGAATTCAATTATGTCTTAAAGAAAGGATACAAACTATGCCAAATGAAATGAACAATATTTTAACTCTGGAAAATGACGCTGCAGTTGAAACACAAAAATCTAAAGAAGATCTGATATGGCACGAGATAACCAACGCTTATCGCACCCGCCGGATACTGACCGGGATGCTTGGCGGAATTGAAAAGCTGGAGGGCGGAGCTACAATCACGATCGTTTATTACAAAAACTTCCGTGTTGTCATCCCCATAACAGAAATGATGATTAATCTGATCGAAGATGAGACACACAATTATGGGGAGCTGTCTCTGCGGCAGAATAAGATCGTAAACACAATGCTTGGCTGCGAAATCGACTTCATCATCAAGGGTCTGGACAGTAAAGAACGAAGCATTGTCGCAAGCCGGAAAGATGCCATGCTCAAGAAACGGCAGATCTTCTATTTTGATCAGGATTCATCCGGAACTCCGAAAGTCTATCCGGATCGGGTGGTGCAGGCCCGGGTGATCTCTGTTGCGGAAAAGGTCGTTCGCGCGGAGATATTCGGTGTGGAGACATCCATTCCCGCAAGGGATCTGTCATTTGACTGGCTAGGTGATGCCAGAGAACGTTTTCACGTTGGGGATCATATCCTTGTCCGGATTCAGGAAGTAAAAGCAGAAGATCCGGAGCACATTTCCGTCCGGGCAGATGTAAAAAGTGTAGAAGGGGATACCAGCAAGGCAAATCTAGCACTTTGTAAGGTACAGGGAAAATATGCCGGCACGGTTGAAGATATCCATAACGGAACGGTATTCGTCAGGCTTCAGATCGGCGTCAATGCCATTGCTCATACCTGCTATGACAGCCGGACCGTAGGAAAAAAGGATGACGTTTCTTTTGTCGTTACTCACATAGACTCTGAGCGTAATGTGGCGCTCGGAATCATTACGAGGATTATTCGGCAGAACCTTTAAAATAAAAAGTGCAGGGGGCTTTAGCCTTCCTGCACACTACTTATTCATTGTTGTAAGTCTAATTTGGTCTTCCAATTTTATCATCATATCATTTGAATCTATATCTACATATAAGGCTTCCAACTCATCAATTACTTTCCACAATCTATCTCTGTATTCCTGCTCGGGTATCTTTCTTTGTGCGTCTTCAAGAGTCACATGGAACTGATCAGAATGCTCCTGCAGCTTTTCCAATATTATCTTATACTGATATAAGGAATGCAAAAGATCCTGATATGAATATACAAATTTCGCCAAACAATGCGCATTTTCACCAGAAAAAATAAGTTCTATTTTTGTAGATATTTCTTTGATACTTTCCATTTTCTTTAAAAAACTCTTTTGTAATGGATTCGCAAACGCCTTCTCTGCTGTTATCCCCTGAATTTCCTCTAAAAAGGTGTTATTCGTCAAGAAGAAAAATATAGAATTTGATTCAAAAAGAACTTTATTTCTTTCTTCTTTTTCCCATAAATGCTTCTGATTCTTATATTGCTCAACCAAACATTTAGCCACTAGATAATTCTCTATCCGTAAATCAAAAAGATGCTGTTTATTACTTAACTCAATTTGTTTTTTCGTCTGTAAGACAGCAATAATTGCCGTAATTACCGTTACCACGGTTAAAACTATCGTTACAATAGATAACCAAAAATTCCAATCTCTAATCATTTGCCGCCTCCTATGCCTTTGATTATAACATGCAATGCCATATTTCTCCACTTCCACCTTATGTTAATAGTAGAATAAACACATTCTCTATTATTCTAATTGCGCGATTTTGCAGGCTTTTCTACAGATAAGGTGGCATAATAAGGTATCGTCTTAGACCCCGTCCTTATTGCTATCAGAAAGCAGCTATGATATATTTGTCTGGTATAATCTGGGAGAAAAAACGGATGCGATTTCTGTCAGCCCTCTAAGATACAAAGGAGGGTGATGCCAATGAACGCTATGGAAGTAATGACATTAGTTCTTGTAATCTTTGCGGCTTTATCTTACATAGATCATCATAACGACAAAAAGAAATAGCATCCCATAACCGCCTAAAGTTCGAGATGCTATCGCTTTTTTGATAGATATAACTGAGGGCATCAGATCTTGCATCTGATTACCTTTCTACCCAGATTATACACTGAGGGCTTGAATTTTTCAAGTCCTCTCTATTTCTTCTTCCTTAGAGTCCTTTTCCTCTTGTTTTGTGTCTTTTTGTGACTTAAGGTCTATTATAGTACCTAATTGTAGCAGACTGTTTGACATTGCTTTCCGCATCTGATTCGCTTGCTCTGGATTAATTTTTACCATATCAGCCAAAATTGTTGACATTTGCGCCAGATTATTGCCTTCTCCCCAAATAATAGGATTCATCTCTCTTAAGGCCAACGACATCTGTTTTCCCATTTTGGACATTGATTCAAAAGCTTTTGACCTGACTATATTCTCTAATCCCTCGTATTCTAAATGATAAAAGTCCAACAGTTTACTTTTACATAAAGGAATAATTTCTTTGCACGAAAGTTGATTATCCTTATCCCCTATAATATCCCATGTATCTGACTGAATATGTAAGATATCACCACTTTCAATATTAACCTCTCTTATTTCACTGATATTTGAATATTCTTCTGTCTCGATTACTATATTACCAGTAAGTGACCAGGCCAGTTTCCCTTCATTATAATTTTTGTCTTTTTCTTCACAGCGCTCTAAATCTGCCAATACACTTATATCAATATTTACATAATATATGATTCTCTTTTCCTCTTTTTCTACTGACACCTCCCCTAAATTCCAATACATATTCTCGTTTTCGGCGTCCCAATCGCCTTCATCTAGCTCTGATTGCCAATCGTATGCCCCTATAAAACTCTGTATTTCAGCATTTACATGTTCTTCATGGTCCGCCAACATTTCTTTAACATCTTGTATCGCCGTCAGTTGTAAAGCGCTCTTTGATTTTGCCATCTTAAACTCTTCCGCTAAATATGAAAAAAATCTATCTAATGTTAAAAAATGAATATGTAATGTAGGGTTTATTTCTGTAAATTCATCCTCAAGTTCTTGCCTTAAATCATCAGGTTCACCTTTCTCCTTTTTCCACCAGTCATCTTTTATGTCATTACATACAAATAAAATGTTACACTCTCGTTCTTTAGCTACTGAAAGAATATCTTTCCAGATAAACAGGTCACCAAATCTATCTTCACCAACTTTTGCCTCATCCATAAACCCAGGTGGAATTAAATTGTCATACCTCAATTCTCCCTCTCGCAATATTTCCAACTTTCTCATAAATGGGATTTCAGCCCCTATACATCCATGTTGTTTTAAAATGTCAACAAAAGCATTTACTCCATCCTTTCTTAAAAAGTCTATGTTAAGCTGAATTTCTGCCGCATGATTCTTCTTGTAATCATTGATAATGCCTTGCGTATCTCCAATTTTCTCAAGTAAATCCTTTTGAAGTTTTGTCACGTCCGTATAATTGTGCTTTCTATATTCAGCTATCCTTTTCGTGATGCTTTCCTGAAGTTTTCTAGTCATTTCAGAGAGTTCTTTGGTAACATTTTCATATTTCTTTTTCTCATCTCCACATATCTTCTGACGATTCTTGGAAAACTCCGTATAAACTCTCCGCGGAATATAAATTTGATCTAATATCTTTTTGAGTACTTCTATAATATCCAAGCTAATATTTGCCGGTTGGCGATATAATTCTAATAATACATTGGTATCCAAAACTATTAAATGATTAGAAGATCTTATTTCCTTAAAACTTTCAATACTTATCATCAGCACTTATCCTTTCAACACAAGTGAATACTAGCATTATATTAACACAATCTTAAATGCTATTAAACATTTTACTTTATGGAATAACATCTTTCAGTTCCTATTTTTCCGGCGCATATACCGCTGTCACTATTTTCTCTTCCCCACTCTCAATCTTCACATAATAATCCCGAATATAATAAGTAACATACTGATTCTGCAGGGAGTATAACTCCTGTGTCTGAAAATCAATCATACACAAGCCTGTCGGACATTCCGAATCTCCATACACATCTATTACATCAAGCAGTTTATCCAAACATGTCTGACAAAGATATCCTCGCACCTTATCTACATCAAAGTAATTTTCCTCACCGTATTCTATCCGTACCTCAGAGATCCTTCGAACATGGTTTAGATCCACATGAAAAATACAGCCGCCTTCTCCCGTCGCTGTAATCCTTGAGGAATTCTGACCACTCATAGTTTCGTCTTCAGCTTTTCCAACACCCATATCCAGAACATACCAATTATTCAAAGAAATGATTCCCAGACCATCTTTCCCCCGGTACATTCCCATCAGGCTCCGGCTGTTGCTGCCACACAGACAGCATTCTTCTTTATTGTACAAAGTGCTCTTTGCTGCATCCTGTGTGACTTGGCATTGCTCACTTTCCCGAGAATCCATCTGCAGCGTTGAAGCACGCATTGCCGGAAGGCACAAACCAATCGCAAGACCGGCAAGGAACATCAGGCCGCCAATAATTATTGTACTCCGATATTGTTTCATCCACTCACCTTATCATTCTTATAGTTGTATAAACTAGATCTATTAGAGTTACTATAACAAAATCCAGATACAAATTCATCATATAGCGCGTATTTCCTTGCTTTTTTCTTCATATTCTGCCAATTCTTTCCAATAGAAAAGCCTGTGGTTTTCCCACAGGCTCTTTACTCTTTCTCCGCTTCCTCGATCATCACGTCCAGAATGCGGTATATTTTATTTTGTTCTTTCAGCGGCAGTTTCCTGATCCGCTCCTCACGTTCAATGTACTGCTCATATTGTTTTACGTTCAGGACATCCGCCAGCAGATCATCTGCAGATGCGCCGATTGCATTGGCAATCTTGATAAATGTTGCAAGTTTCGGATCTTTCACATTACATTCGATGGCGCTAAGATAGGTACTGCTGATTCCGACTTTTTCTGCCAGCCGCTCCTGCGTCAGCCCTGCGGTGACTCTCCCCGCTTTTATTCTTGTTCCTATCCCTTTCATCGCACCACCTCCGTTTTCTCTATCTATTAGTTAAAATCATGTACCTCTAGTATATGTATTTCCACCTCGTCAAAACAGTATCTATTCGTTATATAGTCTCAATCTATTTGATTGACTTTCTTCTGTCACAGAAATGTCTTTAAGTGGCACATTCATGCGATTGTAACGGTAAATCCCATATGCTAAGATTGGTATTGTCAAAATTATATGCAGACGGAATACAACACACGGGATGCGCCTCTGTTCCCGGACGGTGTGGTATTTCAGGAGGTGAGAACAAACTACAACTTCATATTGATTCGGAAAGCAGTCTGATTGGCCAGGCTGCTTTCTTTTATGCTTGCGGCATGGACCGCAAAGGAGGCTGGAAACTATAAGCACCACCGGAGTCTCCTCTGAGGTTCCGGTGCAACTAAAGGAGGTACTTACGTGATTAACCCAAACCAGAAACACCGCAGGATCAACCGTGGCGCCGTCCTCTATGCAGCCTTTCTTCTTACAACGCTGCTGATCGGGAACGTACAGCCGGTCCTCGCCGCAAACATGTGGGATAAAGCGAAGGAGATCATGCAGGATGTCTATAACCAGATTGTTCTGATCTCCACGATTGCCGCTGTCGTTACAGCTTCTGTGGCTTTACTTCTGATGAATTTTTCCAAATCCGGAAAGACCGTGGATGAGTCCAGAGCATGGCTGAAACGAATCATTATTACCTGGGCCATCTTAAACGGCTTAGGTTTTATCATGGCCTACATCACCCCCTTCTTCGCTGGCGGACAGTGGAACGGTTAAAAGAAAGGGGGCGTTCTCTTGGGCATTTTAGACGGGATCGTGGAATGGATTGCAGAGCAGGTAATGAATGCGCTGGATCTGATTACCACATCCGTACTTGGTGCGCTGGGCTGCTCTATGGACACCTTCCTTCGTTATTTTCCCGCGGCGGAAGATATGTATGAGATCTTTGTTGCCCTTGCACTGGGCCTGGTCCTCTTAAACTGGATCTGGCAACTGTTCAAAAACTATTTCGCAGGTATCGGGGTGGAAGCGGAAGATCCGATCAAACTGTCTATTATGACGTTTATATTTATTTTCCTGATTTTCTATGCCAACGATATTGTAAATCTGCTTCTCGATCTTGCAGGTACTCCGTATAGCTGGATTCTTTCCGAAGATCTTCCACCGCTTGAGTTCGGCAGTTTTAACTCCGTTATCACAGTCATCTTAGGAGTCTGTGCAAACGGGGCTGTGGCTATTATCGCGCTGATTCTGGTTCTGATCCTTGCATGGAACTATATCAAATTACTGTTTGAAGCTGCAGAGAGGTACATTCTTCTCGGAGTGCTCGTTTATACTGCGCCTGTCGCCTTTGCGACCGGTGCTTCAAAGGCAACATCCAATATTTTCAAGAGCTGGTGCCGGATGCTCGGCGGCCAGTTTTTTTTATTGCTGATGAATGCCTGGTGCCTGCGGCTGTTTACAACAATGGTCGGAACCTTTCTCGCCAACCCGCTTTCCCTATAAAGGAGGAATTCATGAAACATAAGAAAACACTTATTCTCCTGCTCCTTGCAGTCTGTATCCTGTTCTGTTTCTCCAGTACCGCTTTTGCGGCAGAGCTGACAGAAGCAGAGGTTGAACAGGCTGTGGCGGATCAGGGAGAAGAAACCGTAACCGGAAATATATTTATCTGGTTCCTATGCGCCATTGCTTTCCTGAAGGTATCGCAAAAGATCGACAGCTTCATGGCTTCCCTCGGAATTAATGTCGGTAACACCGGCGGGAATATGATGGCAGAACTTTTAATTGCTGGCCGCGGTCTTTCGGGCGCTCTCCGTGGTCATGGTGGCGGCGGAGGATACCGCAAAGCATCGTCGCCCGGAAGCGCCGCAGTTGGCGGGAGTTTTCTCTCCGGCGGGCTCGCCGGTGCAGTCGGACGGCAGATGGAACGCAGTGCTGTCAATGCAGCGACCGGATATTCCGAAGGAGGTAGCATCGGAAATTCCATGTATCAGTCTTCCCTGCAGAAAGGCGGAGATTTCGCCAACCGGGTGATCGGTGATATTGCCAAAGGCAGCTACGGACAGGTCGGCTCCATTACCGGTGATGATGCTGCGAAAGCCTATGCTTCCTATATGGGATTGCGCTCTAGCGATACAGAAGGCACATCTACCTCTGAACCGCTCCCGCAGTACTCCAATATGGAGATTGGCGGCGGCCGCATTACCGGTACAGAAACTACAGATGGAACATCCCGGGATTTTGCCATGTATCTATCGGATCAGTATATGGCTCCCACAAACGGCGACTACGAAACCGTTCAGTCTGTAGACGGAGCCACCTGGTATAAACAATACGCACAGGACACAGTAGAAAAGAAACCTTATCAGGATGACAACGGAGCCGTTGCCTACCAGGAATCCATTGTCCAGAAAGTTCCGCCTGCTCCTGCGCGTAAGGATCGCATCTAAATATGGCGGAACAACAGAGTGGATTGGATGAAGCAGTTCAGGTAGGCACATCCGCTGTTTCCCATATCCGGTCGCTTCGAACCTTCTCCCTGTTTGCCAAGAGTGCAAAAGGTGCTGCTGTCGCAGGACCCCTGGGAGCTGCCCTCGGCCTTGCAATCGCGAATCGGCATACCATCCTGAAGATTCTGGCAGCGCTCCTTGCGATTCCGATTCTGGCAGTCCTTTTTATTCTTATGCTTCCCGGCCTAATCTTCGGTTCCTTAACCGATGATACCGGTGCACTCAATGATAATGACCTGATCCAGAAGAACCTGCAGAGCGCAAACCAGGCGATCGTCGAGGTGCTGGAAGAGTGCCATGATGAAGTTCTGGCTGAGGTTAATGCAGCCATTGAAGCTCTTCCTGAAGGAGATACTGCTGTAATCACAGATCCCTATGCCAATATGATTGCTGTCAATGCCAATCAGTTGATTTCCCAGTTCTGCGCAAGCCAGGAGGATTTTCAAAACATCAACACAAACCGATTAAAAGCGCTGATCCGGGAAAATAAGGAAGGACTTTTTACTTATACGGTTTCTTCCGAGGAAGTAACTGTGGAAGCAGAAGACGGTTCCGAGCCCGTAACTTTTACCCGGCATACCTATTACATCCAATATGCCGGGGATACTTATTTTTCAGACCATGTGTTTCATCTGGATGAGGAACAGAAAGAGCATGCTTCCGACTATGCGGAAAACCTGACCACATTTTTCGGAGGGAGCGCTTCCGGTGTGGCAGTTGCCAACGTATCCGCAGAAGTCGAGGCTTACCGAAGCACTGTACAGCGGATCGCGGCTCAATATGGCATGAGCGATTACGTAGAACTTGTTCTGGCCGTAATGATGCAGGAATCCGGCGGACAGGGAAGTGATCCCATGCAGGCATCAGAGAGCGGTTATAACACCCGCTACCCAAGAACGCCCGGAGGGATTACAGATCCGGAATATTCTATCGAATGCGGGATACAGGCACTCAGAGCAGTCCTGACAAAAGCAGGGTGTACCGGGCCGACCGATCTGGACCGGATTAAGTTAGCCCTTCAGGGCTATAATTTCGGTTCCGCTTACATTGACTGGGCAATGGAACGCGATGGCGGATATACGAAAGAAAACGCAGCCGCCTATTCTGATATGATGTGTTCCCGCCCAGGCTGGAACTATTCCGTATACGGCGATAAGGACTATGTGGATCATGTTCTGAGATATTACGTGATCATGTCAACCGGTGGAAATTATCCGGCAAACGGAATGCAGATCCCACTCTACATCCAGACCGAATATTCCAATATTCCTTACGGGTCCGGTTCTATTGCCGACTGTGGCTGCGGGCCTACGGCTTTCGCCATGATTGCAAGCTATCTGACCGACTCGACGATTACTCCTGCAGATGCGGTCGCATGGTGCGGAAACGCTTACTATTCGTTTGGATATGGAACAAAGTGGTCCTATTTTCAGGCAGCCTCCGATCACTTCGGATGCGGAACTGTTACAACAACTACGGATGCGAATACCGTGCTGCAGGCTCTCTCCCAGGGCTGTCCGGTAATCTCTTCTCAGATGCCGGGCCTGTTTACTTCCGGCGGACACTTCATCGTGTTGCGGGGAGTTACTGCAAACGGTAAAGTCCTAGTCAATGATCCGAATGACAGTGACCAAAAAAACTATGTAAACCGGGAATTCGATATGATGACGGAGATCCATGCAACCTCCCGTCAGTATTGGATTTTCCCTGCAAAATAAAGGAGTTTTTACACAATGAGCAGACTTAGGGTAATTCTTGCTATTTTGCTGTTGATCATTCTGGTGGTCATCGGGATCATACTTCCCGGCCTCTGGAAATCAGGCAAAAATACTTCAGAAAAACAAACAGATCTGGCAAGCTCTGACCGGGAAGACTCAACGCCCCCTGAAGAGATGACAGATTTGGAATATACCGGATTTGAAAAGCTGTCTCCCTTTTTCCCCGACAGCGTAACTGCAGATTTAAAGGCTCTGTTTCCTGTTTATCTGCAGAATTCAGGACGGACCGAAATTAAATCCGTTACTTTCCTCCCGGATGAAACCACGTATCCGGATAACAATACAACCGAACTTTTCTTCCAGCTTTCTGATAGCACCCGGCTGCCGGTTCAATATATCGGTGATCTGGGTGTTCTTCTATTCGGAGACGAAGAGGCTGAGTTTTCGACAGAACAGCAGAGTTACGAAAAGCAGACGGATGACTCGCTGCCTACGGTTACAACCGATCAGGTGGAAACCAGGCAGGAAGGCGGTTATGACGATATCACCTCAACGCAGACTGCCGGATCGGAGGTGAGCCAATGAGCGAACAGGAAAATCAGAAACCCACTCTCATCCCGCCGAATTTTATTGAAAAAGGAAAGATCTTCGGTGGCATGTTTGACATTCGCAACGCGATTGAAGGCGGTGTTATTGCAGCTTTAATCACTTATCCGGTTCTGCAGCTTCCATTCTCGGTAACTGTACGGATCATTATTCTCTGCATGACTGCGCTTCCTCTTTTTATGATCTCTCTGATCGGGATCGGAGGAATGAGCATCACTGCCTTTCTTGGCAGCGCTCTGCTTTTTATAAAGGATCGGCGGATCATTTATCGGTCGGACAAGGTTCCGGATGCTCCCGCTCAAAAGCAGAGAGTGAAATCCCGCAGTAAAGAACCGAAGCCGAAAAAAGCAAAAAAGAAACGTCGTTCTGCAGGTGACGGCAATGACAATCAGGGCGAGAAAGCTGCGCAGGAAAAAGAGTCACTTGTTAAAAAAAAAGAGCGTCGTCAGTTTGATACATCGACCAAGCATGGAATCCGCAGACAGGCCCGGGAAGATATCCGAATTTTAAAATATGAAAAAAGACAGGAAAAACATCAGAAAATTCAGGCTCAGAAAGCTGCCCGGTCCGCGCAGAAGCAGGCAGCCCGCAAGGAGCGGCAGGATGCGCGGGATGCGAAAAAAACGGAAAAGCAGGCGAAATGGGATGCGCGATATGATGAACAGAAAACTGCCTCTGTCCAGAAACAGAAGTCCGCCGATAAGAAGCGGAAGGATCAGACGCTTGAGGATTATCTTCCTATCGAAAAGATCATGAACGGGATCGTTTATACGACAGATCACCGTTATATAAAAATTCTGGAGATTAATCCGATCAACTTTCTTCTTAGAAGCGCCCGGGAACAACAGGGGATCATTTACAGCTTTATCTCCTATCTGAAGATCAGCCCTGTGAAGCTGCAGATCAAGATGATCTCTAAAAAGGCAGATATCAACAAACATCTGGAGCAGGCGGCACTGGAACTGGATCAGGAAACCGATCCTCACTGTCGGGAACTGCAGAAAGATTATATTCAGTTTGTAAAAAAATTAAGTTCAAGGGAAGCCGTCTCGCGACGGTTTTTTCTTATTTTTGAGTATGAGCCTTTTAATGCAAATCGGAAAGAAGAGGAAAAAGACATCACTGCTCAGTTAGAAACAGCAGCACGGACGGCCCAAACCTATCTCTTCCAATGTGGAAATGTTGTGGCAGAACATGACAATGAAGACGAATTTACTACAGATGTCCTTTATACCCTTCTGAACCGAAGCCTTTGTGTGGCCAAGCCTCTTCCTGACCGCATCCGCGAGGTACTGGATCGGTATGTTGCTGAGAATCGGGAATCAGAGACAGACCACATTCGGATGAATGAGTTTATTGCTCCGGAGTCCATAGATTTCCGCCATGCAAATTATATCGTCATCAACGGTGTATACCATTCTTACCTGATGGTTCCCAGTGACGGCTATAAAAATCTGGTGTATCCTGGCTGGCTGTCCTTACTCATCAACGCAGGGGAAGGGATTGACGTAGATCTGTATCTGCAGAAACAGCCGAAGGATAAAATCCAGCAGCGTCTTGGTCAGCAGATTCGGATCAACCGTTCCAAATTGAAAGATGCTTCGGATACAAATACGGACTATGACGATCTGGACTCTGCCATCCGCGCTGGCTATTACTTAAAGCAGGGGCTTGCCAATAACGAGGACTTTTATTATATGAGCCTTCTGATCACCATTACAGCCTCCTCTCTTGAGGAGCTTGAGTGGCGGATTCAGGAGATGAAGAAACTGCTGATCTCACAGGATATGGATCTGCGTTCCTGCTATTTTCTTCAGGAGCGCGCTTTCTTATCGACTCTGCCGCTGATGAATCTGGACAAAAAGCTGTTCCAGCTTTCCAAGCGGAATGTCCTGACCAGCGGTGCAGCCACCTGCTATCCTTTTGTGAGCTACTCCATATGTGACGATAATGGAATCCTGTTTGGCGTAAATAAGCATAATAACAGCCTTGTAATTGCAGACATATTTGATTCCCGCCAATATAAAAATTCCAACATCTGTATTCTGGGATGCTCTGGGGCAGGGAAAACCTTCACCATGCAGACTATGGCACTGCGTATGCGTAGAAAAGGCATCCAGGTTTTCATCATCGCTCCGCTCAAAGGCCATGAATTCTATCGGGCCTGCAAGAATGTAGGCGGTGAATTCATCAAGATCTCGCCCGCCAGCTTAAGCTGCATCAACATCATGGAGATCCGCAAGGTGGATAACTCCGTAAATGAGCTGCTGGACGGGCCGACTATGGATACTTCGGCTCTGGCCGCTAAGATCCAGAAACTGCATATCTTTTTCAGTCTGCTGATCCCGGATATGACTCATGAGGAACGGCAGCTTTTGGATGAGGCTCTGATCAAGACCTATGCATTAAAGGGGATCACTCATAAAAACGAATCCCTGATCGATCCGGAACACCCGGACCGCTATAAGGAGATGCCGGTTCTGGAAGATGTCTATAACATCCTGGTAAAAAGCGAGGATACCAAACGCCTTGCCCATATTCTGAATCGTCTGGTTCACGGATCTGCTTCCTCATTTAATCAGCATACGAATGTGGACCTGACAAACAAGTATACTGTCCTGGATATTTCGGAGCTGACCGGGGATCTTTTGACGGTCGGCATGTTTGTAGCTCTTGATTATGTCTGGGATAAGGCAAAAGAAAACCGGACAGAAGAAAAAGCGGTATTTGTCGATGAAGTCTGGCAGTTAATCGGCGCTGCCAGCAACCGCCTGGCGGCGGAATTTGTACTGGAGATTGCAAAAGTCATCCGTGCCTACTCTGGCGCGGGCATATTTGCAACTCAGGATCTCAATGATTTTTTTGCGTTGGATGACGGGAAGTACGGGAAGGGAATCATAAATAACTGCAAAACCAAAATCGTCCTCAACATGGAGGATGAGGAGGCGCAGCGTGTGAAGAGCATTCTCCGGCTGTCTGAAACGGAGGTGATGAACATTACCCACTTCCAGCGCGGGAACGGCCTGATATCCACGAATAATAATAACATCACAGTGGAGTTCAAGGCATCAAATTTGGAAAAGGAACTGATTACGACGGACCGGCAGGAGCTTCTGGAACTTCTGGAGCGTCAAAAACAGAAAGCCGGTTAAAAAGTTCCCATAGGTTACAGGCGGCAGTCATACATTTCTGCCGCCTTTTATGGATTTATTTTTAAGGAGGAGAATTATGCGAAAAAAGATAACAACTACCGCAAAACGGCTGTTTGCTTTTATCCTGACTGCTGTAATTACAGTCGGAACACTTGCTGCAAATCAGCTTCCGGTTCATGCGGCAGACGGAACACTGAATTTCCAGGCAGGTGATTTAATCTCCTATGGAGATTACTATACCTCACGGATGACGGTTGACGGGAGCAATACCGCTTACTGCGTACAGCCGATGATGAAGACACCTGCGTCCGGAACCTACTCATATGATCTGCTTCCCAGCGGCTCTGCGCTGCGCAAAGCACTTTACTATCTGCCGGGCGGATATGGCTATGAAAAAGAAAATATTCAGAGTCAGTATTTAAGCGGATGGTCTGAAACCAACTGTTATGTCATCGGTCATCTGACTGCATCCTATGTATATGCGGACTATGATGCCGGAAGTGGAGCCTTCTATGGCGCGCCCCAGAACTATATTGATAAAGCAGTGGAGATTGCAAATGCAATACGGAATCTTCCAAATCCCCCGTCTTCCTTCCGCGCATTTATCATTCCATCATCCAGCAGTCAGACCGTTGCAGGAAGCTGGTATGAAAAACCTTATGGATGGATTGAGATTCAGAAGTCTTCAGCAAACGCGGGCGTCACTAACGGCAATGGAAATTACAGCCTGGAAGGAGCGCAGTACGGGATCTATCAGGGCGAATCACTTATTGAAACGCTAGTGACAGATGACAACGGTTATGCAAAATCTGGTGAGCTGGAGGAAGGAAATTACACAGTAAAAGAAATCTCCGCTTCCAAGGGATATATCGTAGATACACAGGCTCACGACGTTACAGTTTCTTCAGATGCTACAAGCACTGCAGCGGTAACTGAGATTCCCATTAACAATCCCATTGACCTTGTGCTGCAGAAGCTGGATAAAGAACTGGAGGCTTCCACGCCCCAGGGCGCTGCTTCTCTTGCCGGAGCTGAATTCACGGTTAAGTTCTATACCCAGCAGTCCGACACTGATCCTGCTGCGGACGGCGCTGAACCTGTAAGAACATGGGTACTAAAGACCGGCTCTGACGGAACATTGAAATTTTCTGAGGATGCCGTTGTATCCGGTGATGACTTTTACTATACAAGCGACGGCAGTACCATCTGTCTCCCTTTTGGCACAGTGACTGTACAGGAGACGAAAGCACCTGCAGGATATTTTGTAAATGACACCATCTTTGTACAGAAAATATCCGGTACAAGCGAATCGGAAACTATAAATGTTTATCAGTCGTCCGAAGTACCCGAGCAGATCTATCGCGGCGGCGTACAGATCCAGAAACGGGATCTGGAAACCGGGGAAGCTGCTGCACAGGGGAATGCCACCCTGGAAGGTGCAGAATTTACCATTATTACGCTGAATGAAAATCCGGTGATCGTAAATGGGGAAACATACGAAAATGGGGAAGTTGTTTTGACACTGACTACGGATGAAGACGGACTTGCTTCCACAGGTGCGGATACTCTTCCTTATGGTCATTACCGTGTTGACGAAACAAAAGCTCCTGAAGGATATCTGAATGAAGGCCGTATTTCCCTTGAATTTGATATCACGGAAGATGGAAAAATCGTTGAACTGACCGCAGAAGATCAGTCCATCTCTAATCAGGTGATCCGCGGAGATCTGGAGCTTGTAAAGGTAAGTGATGGGGATTTAAGCCGTCTGGCTGGTGTTCCTTTCACCATTACTTCCAAAACAACAGGTGAAAGCCATACGATCGTAACCGACCGGAATGGTTATGCCAGCACTTCTGCAGAATGGAATAAGCATACCTCCAACACCAACTGCGGGGAAACAGCGGAGGATGGCATATGGTTCGGTTCCTCTGATCCGGATGATTCCAAAGGAGCGCTGATCTATGATACATACACGGTCGAAGAACAGCGCTGCGAAGCCAATGAGGGCCGGAATCTTCTGTCCTTTGATGTAGAAGTATACAGAGACTCCGTAACCATCGATCTTGGCACATTGACGAATGATAAAGTCGAGATTGCTACAACCGCACTGGACCAGGAAAGCGGCTCACAGATGGCAAAACCGGATGACAAAGTTACGATTGTAGATACCGTTGAATTCGAGGGGCTCAAGAAAGGTGTGGAGTACAAGGTTATCGGTACTCTGATGAATAAGGAAACCGGGGAAGCTCTGGAGATTAACGGGGAGCCGGTTACTTCCGAAACCACATTTACAGCGAAAAAATCAACCGGCAGTGTAGAAGTAGAATTTACGTTTGATGCGACGGGTCTGGAGGGAACCACAGTGGTCTGCTTCGAGGAACTGTGGCAGGAAGACTTAAAACTTGCTGTTCACGCTGATATTTCAGATCAGGATCAGTCAATCTATTTTCCATCTGTCGGTACACAGGTGAAAGATTCTGAAACCGGAGCGCAGATTGCACATGCGGATGAAGAAGTCACTTTGATCGATACAGTATCCTATGCAAATGTGCAGCCCGGAGAAGAACTGACGCTTCAGGGAGTATTAATGGATAAAGAAACCGGTGAGGAACTCCTGATTAATGGCGAACCGGTTACGGCAGAAACTACATTTACACCGGAAGAATCAGCAGGCACCGTAGATGTCGAATTCACGTTTAATGCATCAGAAGTATCCGGAAAAACATTGGTTGTCTTCGAGTCACTGTTATATAAAGGTGAAGAAATCGCCCAGCACAAGAATCTCGACTCACCTGAGCAGACGCTGGTGCTTCCTTCTGTTAATACTACGGCCACAAATCTGGATACCGGCAGCCAGATCGGACTTACTCAGGAAGAAGCCTCTATACAGGATGTTGCAGAATACACGAACTTGATTCCCGGGGAAACATTCACGATCCGCGGAGTATTAATGGATCAGGAGACAGAAGAAGAATTTCTTATCGATGAGCAGCCGGTCACTGCAGAAGCTGAATTCACGCCGGAAGAATCTTCCGGATCTGTGGAGCTTTCCTTCCACTTTGATGCTTCCGCACTTTCAGGGAAGACATTAGTTGTCTATGAAGAGATCCTCTATAAAGATCAGGTTGTCGCTTCACACCGGCAGATTGATTCTACCTCCCAGTCCATCTACTATCCTGAAATCGGAACAACTGCATCGGATGCAGATGACGGAGATCAGGAGGCACTTGCTGATGAGGAAGTAACGATCTTAGATGAAATCGCCTATAAAAATCTGGTTCCAGGACTTACCTTCCGTGCCGAAGGGGTGTTGATGGATAAAGAAACCGGAGAACAGCTTTTGATCGATGGCCAGCCGGTTACATCTGAGGTGGAATTTACCCCGGAAGAAAGTTCCGGCACAGTTGAGGTATCTTTTACCTTCAACGGAAGCAATCTGGCCGGGAAAACTCTTGTCGTATTCGAGAAACTTTATCTCATATCCGGCGACTCGGAAATCCCGGTTGCTTCACACGAAGATCTGGAAAGTACGGAGCAGTCTGTTCTGCTTTCCGAGAATCCGCCCGAAGTGCCTGAAGAGGATACTCCGGATGTATCTGCCCCGGTAAAAACAGGCGATGAAACCAACTTGATGCTCTATTTGATCATCGGCGGCGTTGCTATTCTCGTATTAGCCGGAACCGGCGGATATCTGCTCTATAAGCGCAGACACAACAACAAGAACTCATAATCGCAAGGGCCCGGTTTCGTAAGCCGGGTTCTTTTCTCAGGTGGTGAAATCATGATGCTTTATTCAGATCCCAAGCTGTTATGCCGCTTTCTCTCCCTTTGCGGCGGGAACTGGCATAACACGATATATGTTACCTGCGGAAATTGTCTCTATGATAATCCCTGCAGGCAGAGCGACTTTTTGTTTCTTCCTGATAAAAAGGGAACCCCCGTATGTCTCCGCGCTGAAGATGCATTGGTCATCTTCCCGGAACGGCCGGAAGCGTCAGAGTGCCTTTTTTCTCTTACCATTCGTCAGTTCCGGAATATGTATAAAGCGTATTTTGAACAGCTTCCGGAAGGAATGTGTCCGGTTCAGTGGTCCGTCAAAACGCTCACGGATACTTTGTATAATTGGTAGTTTTGCGCTTTTGGCATAAGGAACGTATATTTAAGAAAAAGGAAAGGAGCTGCATAGTAATGATGATTCAGATCGTAAAACAGATTGACCAGATTTTCCAGACTTTAATCTTTCTGCCGGTCCTTTTTTTACTTCTGTACCACTTCCGGGTATTCAAAAAAGAGCGGCCTCGTATCCGCAGCATCCATAAGCTCTGCGTCGTACTGATCCTGATCTTTTTAGTACGCTGTTTCCTTGCGCAGTTCATTTTCACTCCGGTCAATTACAACCGGTTTACGGATGAGGGATACTTTCCCCTTATAAAAGCGCTTTTCTACTCTGAATAACATTTTCTGGGGGAAATCACCAGAATTTGAATAATCCGAACCAGTTTTGGCGGTTTCCCCCTCGTATCTCATCACCTGTCTTTTTACAATAAGAACAAAGAGAGGTGAATCCCTATGAAACGAAAACATGAAATCCGATGCAATTATTGCGGCAGCCCTGCAATCTTAAAATCCGCCTCTGAGATCTTCCATGATCCAAAACAGAAGGGATATGTCTATGTATGCAGCCATTATCCTGCCTGTGATGCTTATGTGAGTGTACATCCCGGAACAAAAACCCCTATGGGAAGTCTGGCTAATGCCGCTCTCCGGAAGAAACGGATTCTTGCTCACCAGGCATTTGACCAGATTTGGAAACGGCGGATTATGTCACGCAAGCAGGCATATTACTGGCTGTCAGACAAGCTGGGAACTGATCCGGCGCATACACACATTGCCCAGTTTGGTGACTATCGCTGTGAGCAGGTAATCCGGGAATCCCGGAAAGTGCTTATCAACAACCGACAGACTATATCGGCTGCATGAAAGGCGGTGAACATCATGGCTAAATATTCCCTGATGCCGGATCAGCAGAAACTGGTAGAAGAACACTTATATTTAGTAGAGATTGCTGTAAAACAATATGTACACGCATTTGGACGAACTCCGGGGATTGAATGGGATGACTTGTATCAGACCGGCTGTCTTGCCCTCTGTAACGCAGCACACTGCTATAATCCGGAATTCCCCTTTCCGCCCTATGCGTCCAAAGCGATCCGGAATGCACTGCACGACTACTGCAGGAGCACAGTCCAGTATCACAAACTTCTATGTCCTCTGGACGATACCCTGGAGCCACAGGACACCATATCGGTTGAACCCTTCACCGTAATCCACGGAACACAGATTGCAGAAATCCTCCAGCAAAGGCAGCGAGACAGCAAAGGGGTTGTTCAAAAAGGGATCTACTCCCTTATGAAAAAATCAGAGGGATACAACAGCGTTGATATTTCCAAGGATTTCGGTGTATCCCCGAATTCTGTCCGGGCCTGGATGAGCCTGGCTGCAAAATATCTGCGGGAAGACACAGAATTAAATCAGCTTTTAGCGTAAGGAAGGAGAAAAATCTATGCTGACACTATTTACAGCCGTAGGCCATCTGGCGATGCAGAAAACAGAATATGGAAAGCGACTCCCCATTGTTCGAGTCAACAAAAAAGAGTATGCCGTTGCGCCCCGGGAACTCATTCTCTGGTCCGGACTGGCTTTCCAGATCCTCACCAAAGAAGAGCTGCTCCGGTTCTATCAGGCAGGAATCAAACACCAGAATTTGTCCGGAGATCCGGACTTCGACTATATTCTGCGGAGACTGCTCATCCGGGGGCTTGTTGTAAATGGAACGGGCTGCACTGCTGTAGATGCTCTTTATCATCTCCTCGGGCAGCTTTATATTGCTCCAGTAAATGAGGCTTTCCACGTTCGGCTCTTTGCCTGCATCAAGCTCTGGCTGAGTGGTCGTCTACCGCTTTACGGAATACCACATTATTTAAAGCGGCCTGAGAATACACCGATGGAAGCCCTGATCCTGAAACTGGCACAGCATCTTTCCTTCTCAGTAGCCGAGCTGATTGGATTTGTAGATCCTTCTGCTTTGCCGGAGGCGCCTGATCTGATAGGATTACCGGATGCGCCGGATACTCAGCGTCTGGCAAATCCGGTAAGGCCGGAAGATGTCGAACAGACTGTACTGGAGCATGTTCAGTATCCGGTTCTTGAAGGGATCGCGAATTTATACCTGAAGAAACAGATTATTTTTCAAAAATAAGGAGTTACTATGCCAAAACCATTATTTTCAAAGCTGGTTGCAATTGCTGCAATCGGCTTTCTTTGTTTACTGGGCGGAAGCGTCTATGGCTTAAGCACCGGAGATCATATCCTTCTGATGCTGAGTATCCTCATTGGTGCCTGCAGTCTGATCCGCTTCTTGCTCCTGTTAAGAGATATCAGATCCGAATCTTATTATGTCCTCTCCGGAATATGTGTAAAAAGAGAGCCTTCTCTTTTTAAGAAGAGTCAGCAGATTACATTTAAGTCAGATGAGGGGAAAGAATATCATTTCACATTTGAGAAAAGCATAAAGCTGCTGGAAGGACATCGCTATAAGCTGTATTTTCGTAAAAAATCTAATAGCACTGAAGCGATTGATTCACCCATGCCAGATCTGCTTGGGTTTGAAGAGATTATGGAATATGCTACAAAAGCTGTAAACTCTCAGTCAGGAAGGATGAGAAAACAGTAAGAAGCTATGTAAATGACATACTTTATCAAAGTTCTGATAATTAAAATGATTATACAGTGGATCAAGCATTAGGCTTCGATGCTTTATTTATAAAAAATAATATTTAACACAAATATGGTAGAAGGGGGAAATCCTAGTATGTTATATAAATAGAAAAAGGAGGTGGAAACATATGAAAAAAAAGATACTAATTTCAATGTTGGCGGTTGTAGTAGTTGGTATTGTTCCTTTGTCAGCTTATGCAAGTAATTTTAAAGCCACGGAAGTGCTTGCAGATCACGAAATTGTTAAAGAAGAATCAGAAAACGGCAAAGTGTCTGAATATGGATTAGTTACTTATGAGAATCAAACAACTGATATGGAAACGTCTGGCTGCTCAACAGGAACTCATAAGAATATTGCATACGATGAGACCTCTGAAACAATCCTTATTCATGGAGAAGTGCATCCCAGCTATTGCACATTAAAAACTACGAAAAACTGGACCTGTACAGCCTGTGATTCAACTGGGCATGACGATGAGTATTCACTCGTCTGGTGCACAAGTCCTGACAATTCTGTAGAAATGGTAGAACAGTAAGGGCAGAGCAGGCAGCGGATACTCGGTGCCTGCCCTATAAGTTATCCAGATTGATTTATTCCTTCATGTGTTTCAAATTAGGATTCATGTAGTTTAATCTTCAAACATTCCTGTAGTCGCGCCAAAATACAAAGCAGGCGGTGCTTCCCAAATTCCCTGATAAGGCATCTCTATATAGGTTTTGTTGCCGGACGTATAAACAAAAAATCCCATATTATCATCTACATTGTCGCAGACTAAAGAAACAAAAATTGCATTTTCCGCATTTGGACTGTCATTTACACTTTTTTTTGCGGTCGGTTCAGTGTCCAACAAAGTATTAACAAATTCATCTATAAAAGCCGGATCATTATAAGTACTTGTCTGTTCTTCACTCTTTACCTCGATAGAGGTTATGTTTTCGCCTTCTGGCACATCTAAGGGGTCTGCCTTTTGCCCACATCCACATAGAGAAAGCACTAAAAAGGACAGAATAATTGAAATTCTCTTTTTGCTATTCATAAATTTTCTCCATCAAATTAGGATTTATTTAATTCTTTCCCCAAGATTTATTAAATAAATTCTTGACCGTTGACTGTTCCGGCGGGCTTTGCTAATCGAGTTTCATATCGTGGATTTGATATTGTTGGTAAATTCTTTCCTTCTGATTATTGTCGCAATGATAACGAACAACGAATACAGCATATGCACCGGAGATCGTATCCTTCTGATGCTGAGTATCCTCATTGGTGCCTGCAGTCTGATCCGCTTCTTGCTCCTGTTAAGAGATATCAGATCCGAATCTTATTATGTCCTCTCCGGAATATGTGTAAAAAGAGAGCCTTCTCTTTTTAAGAAGAGTCAGCAGATTACATTTAAGTCAGATGAGGGGAAAGAATATCATTTCACATTTGAGAAAAGCATAAAGCTGCTGGAAGGACATCGCTATGAGCTGTATTTTCGTAAAAATTCCAGTAGTACTGAATCGATTGATTCATCCGCGCCAGATCTGCTGGGATTTGAAGAGATCGTAAAACAACTGCAGAAACAAACCAAAAGTAATGAATAGTACGCCAAAGCCGAGAATAGAGTGTTCTCCATCCTCGGCTCTTGTGTACAATTTATATCATTCTATGTTTTTCACCATGATAAAAATTAGGCTTTGTGTTTAATATTGTTCTCTGTTAATAAACGCATCAATTCTTCCATCTCATCTTTTGATAAGTCATTTTTATCCACTAGAATCAGTTTATTATCTTTCCTTTTGACGTATATATACTGCCCCATTGTGCCATATTCCTTAAAGGCAGGCCAGTAGTATTTAGCATAGCCGATTTGCGAAGCAATTTTTATCCCTTCATCATCAAAAACATAGTCTATAATCCCGGCACGGAACGATTTATCTAAAAGTAATTCCGCTTTTTTCAATATAAATTTCTGGAAAGATTTTGCCTTTAATCCCACAAGTAGGCTGACTATTCCGACTGCCATAAATATAACCCCTAAAAAAGCAGAGGAGTTTATAAACTGGAACAGGCTGTCAAAAATAAGCAGTGTACCCAAAATCAACAAAGCGGGAACAGCTCTCTTACGTTTACGGACATTCCCTTCACTTTCCAAAGCAATTTGAATTGCAGCTTCTTTCTTTTCATCACTTAAATCCAAACGATATTTAATCACTAGATCACCACCTGCTGATATCTTATTCAACGATGTCTATATTTTATCAAAAATGTACATTAAACACCATCACTTACATAGAAAATTCACATAAACCCTTTTAAAGCAAGTTGTCACCTAGCAGTAAACGAAAAGCAGACGCCAAGGAACCTGCGCCTGCTTTATAAGACTTCTTCAAATGAGTTCAAAATGAGATTGGACTTTTATTATTCTGATTGATTAATTACTTTAGGTGTTTCAAATCACCATTTTTAATAAATTCAATATTCTGTGAAATCTTCTCAAACGTCCAATCCCACCATTTCAATTCTAAGAGTTCAGAAATAGTTTCTTCTGAAAAACGTTTCCGTATTTGTTTTGCTGGTACGCCTCCGACAATCGTATATGGCGGTACATCTTTTGTTACTACGGCGCGAGTACCGATAATTGCTCCATCTCCAATGGTAACTCCTGACATTATAACTGCTTCATATCCGATCCAGACGTCATTACCAATAACAATATCGCCCTTATTATCCCATGCTGTGGTGATATCCCTGACATCTAATCCCCATTCCTCAAAAAAAATAGGGAACGGATAGGTGGTTAAAGATTTTACTGTATGGTTCGCACTATTGAACAAAAATTTGGCACCACAGGCAATGGAACAAAACTTGCCAATCTTCAATTTATCATGGTTGATTGGATAGTGATATAATACATTATTCTTTTCAAATTCCTGTGGATCATTAACAAAATCATTATACATTGTAAAATCGCCAATAATAATGCTTGGATCTGTCACAACGTTTTTTAGATAAACTGTTTCTTTGTCTCCCGTACGGGGATATATTTTCTTCTCCGATATAGCCATTTCAAAATCCTCCTTGAATTATCCGTATTATGCGACTATATCGGTAATTACAATGCAACGCTTCACCGTCACTGCACCTCACTTATCATATTTCCAAACCTATTTTATCACCTGATTAAATATATTGTCAGCCTGATTTTCATTGCTTTTTGATATTCTTACGGTTGTATCCGATATTTGAGAAAAGGAGATATTCCTCTCATTTAATTTCGATCCAAATTCTATTAATTCTGATTTATCAGAAAAGCAGTAATTTACAGTAGTATTCATATCATGAGGTACTATAAGATAGCCGATAAATAAAAACACTAATAGTACAGTTGATAAGCAGCCGATTACTTTTGTTATTCCTATTTCCCTTTTCATTAAGAAACCTCCAAAGAGCTCTGATTCAGCTTTATTTTTTCAGCAACATGGCAAGTTATAGTTCCTTCCTCACGCAAACGGAATCGGGCACATCTTTATATGACCCATAGTTAGGATCTATTATTTTTTATCGTTAAAATACTCTTTCAATGCATCTTTTACAGCCCATTTAACAATAAAATACAAACCCAATATAATAATCAATATGCCTATTACAACAAATGGTAACCATTCCATTCATTTATCCTCCTATAAACTTCACAAAGATTTCCTGTTACGCGGTGTGCCGGTGGACGGTTATATTCAGTTTTGAAAGTTCGGGTCAGGGTGGCCCGATGATGAATAGTCCAATAAATGGGAAGTTATCTCTTAGTTAGAAAATAGTATGAAAAACTATAGGAACAATGAGAATTAAAATTGCACCTACCACACATACAACAATTACTTTTTGAAAACTTCGTTTTTCTTGTTCAGTCATATCATTATACCATTTCATAAGCGAGCACCTCCACAACTTCCGATTTTTCGCTTACTCTATTTTTGCTACTTGCTACGGGACTTCATTCCTCCTTATTTTGATTGGGGCGTTTCTTATTACAAAGCGAACCTACCATCATGCCGATTATAGAGATTATCGCTCCGGCTATAATCATTCCCAAATCTGGGGCATTCAGTTTGTTAAAAGTAATGTTGTTTGCCATTTTGAATGTGCCGTATTCGGCAATCATATACATAATGCCAAAGAAAAGGGTAAACGCCCATTTTCCCTTTCCCCAGAAGTTATTTTTACCAATAACAACGGACACAATAAATGTTGTTACAGGAAGAATAATCCAAAGGAACATCAAACTGTAACCCATAGCGTCGCTTCCGCTTGTAAAGAACCAGAACACAATCATTGCAAATGCCCAAATCAACAGATAAGCGAGAATTGTAATAATTTTGTTTCTGTTGGCGTTGCTTTTCACAACATTTGTACTTTCTTCGAGATAATCATAATAGGTTTTCATTTTCTGTTCTCCCTTCAATAAATAGTCAAGAGAGACATCGTAGCATTCGCTCATTTTTATGACACTGATGATATCCGGATAGGATTTTTCATTTTCCCAATTTGAAATGGTCTGGCGACTCACTCCCAATAATTCAGCAACCTGTTCTTGTGTCAGATTTTTTTCAATCCGGGCTGCCTTAATTTTGCTTCCAATATCATGCGCCATGCTACTGTACCTCCTTGCATTTTTATTGTAGAGAAAATCCCCAGTATCGTCTACCAAATGCCTTTGACATCAATTATCATGTGTGTCAAAATCCTTTTACATCTGCTGTATTTTTCACTTTTATCCCGACAAATTAGGATTTATCAATCATATTTTTCGATATTTATAGTAGCAATAGCTGATTGATTTGGTTCACCAGTAACAAGGTCTTGCGGTGCAGGTACTAACATCATAAAACCATCTTTTCCATACCGTCTTTCATAGCCTTGTGCGTATTCCTTATCAACAGAAATATGTTGTACCTGTCCGATTACCATAGCCGTAATCCCCGCACCACTTAAATCCTGTATTTCTTTCAGGGTACATTCCATCGTGAGAAACGCTTCGCTGATCGCTGGTGCGTGAATGGTTTTGCCTTTGGAAACAGTAAAACCTCCTGCGGCAAATTCGTCATCGTCCCATTCATTCTGATGAATGGTATTTACCAGCTTATCATAGCAGCTTATCGGGAGAAAGTTAATACAAAAGTATTTTTCCCTTTGGATATTGGCATAGGTGTGGGTATGCTGATACAGGTTGCCCATCACGGCAAAGAAAGCGGTCTTGTCTCCGTGGAAACAACTCCAGGAATGAAAGCACACATTCGGTTTCCCGTTTTCTTTCCAGGTCGTGACAGCAAAGAGAACAGTCGGTACTCCCGCCGTTACTTCAAAGTGGGAGAACAAATCAAATTCTTCCGGATAAGCCGGCTTAAAATACTGGGGGAAATCCTTCCCGATTTCTATTTTCATCGTCACACATCCTTCCAACTTCCAATTGTCTGCTCTTGTTTATCCATTCATCAAGAAATTTCATTTGTTCTTCCGTATGAAACCAATGTTCCCCGTTTCTCATCACAGTAAGTGTTGATTTAGTTTGTTTTGCAAATTCAGATATAGTCGCATAAGAGGTTAAGTTATCTTTCTCGCCAAATAAAACATCTGTGGGTATTTCCCATGTAATCGGATTTTTTCTTACATAACAGAGATATTCCCATGAAAGGGTTTCTCCAAAAGTTGTTTCAATCTCTTTTCTATCCTGGAGTTCATCTTCTGTAACATTCGCCCAAAACATCATATCTACAATCAGTTGTTCCATATTTACAATAGGAGAAATAAAATATGCTTTCTCTATTTGCTTCCCCGATAAGGCGTTCATAGCAAAATAAGCACCTATGCTATTCGCAACTATTTGAAATGATTTGTAATTCTTGCAAATTAGATCGAAAAGCGGTGGAAATTCTTTTTTGGCTTCCCATGGATATTGTGCGGTATAATTAAGTCCGACTACATCACAATCACTAAATAAAGACTTGTAATGTACTGATTCTTCTGCATTACCACCTTTACCATGTATATAAATAACTACTTTATCCATAATAGTTATCCTCCATAAGTGTGCTCCTTTCATCCCGCCGTTATTTCAACAGGTTAATCTCATTCTGCAAGTTTTTCAAAAATGTTCCTGCGTGTGCGCCATCCATCTGCGTGTGATGGAACTGGAACGAGAGCGGCAGGTAATACCGGAACCATTTCTTTTTGTACCTGCCCCAGATAATAAAGGGATTATTGAAAATACCGCTGTTCATACCAACAGCTCCGTCGATTTCCGTATCTATGATAGCGGACGTGCCGATGACCATACTGTTTTCGGATAAATCCCTGTCCTGACAGCTTGCGGCAACCTGCGTCGTATACTTCAGATACTCCTTGTTGAATTGATTTAACTCGGCTTTATAGGAAAGGTCGCAGGAGCTGACTTCGCCCTCTTTGTTTTTCACGATGGTATTGACTGCTATGGTGTCATACTGTATGAGTTTATCGCCCACTGGAAGAATGTAAAATTCCTTTACCTTTACGGCTGCTCTGCCGATACAGTAATCGAGCAACATATTAAACTTCAGCTTTCTTTTCCTGCTGACCCTGATCAGATTGGTCACATCAAAGGTTTTGAAAAAAGTTACCATTGGATTGGGTGCTTTCATCCAAAGTTCATAGGCCGCAGCCCTTGTCGTATCTTTGGGATCAATTTCTTTTGGCATACTGACCTCCGCTTACTCCGCTTTCCGGATTGGATGGCGCACGACTGTTTTCAGCCGGCTTACATCGCATTTTCTCGGATCGCTCAGATAAATTTCGTGATGGTATCTTGTATCCGTAATATCCAGCTCATATCCGTTTGCTTTCATATAGTCGTGCATGAGATCAACGGTGGTAGGCTCATCATCGTAAGAGCCGATGTGCATACACTGAACGCACAGCCCCTCATCATAAGGGAAGAACTCTACTTTGGAGAAATCCTGTTTCTTCTTTTTCGTTGCTTCCTGAACTGCCCACTCAAAATCTTCCTTCGTTACGAAGTCCGGCAGCCGGATCATAGAAATAAAGTGCATATCTTCTTTTCTTGCATAATCAAGCCCCTGTGTGTTTTCCTGCCACCAGAGCCCTTCAAGGGGCGGCACGACATACTCAAAGAAACCTTCAATCTTATGCGTCCCCTTGTAGCTCATCTTTATGGTAAAGGCAATGCCATATAACAAGCCGATGGAGTTTTTGTATTCTCCGTTTTCCTCATTGGGATTGCCTTTTCCCCGGACTGCTATGTAATTCATTTGAGGAATCTCTATAATTCCGGGCTTGTTCTTCGGCATATAAAATTCCTTGTATTCTTTCTTGTAGTCAAAAGCCATTTTATTCGCTCCTTGATCAGCCAAATATGTTATCACATACATCTTCCAGCTCGATAACTTAGGATTTGTTAGTGCCTTTACGGCAAAAGCTCTATTGTCTTATTGTTAATTTCCACTTCCAATGTTACACCATATTCCATAATCCATGACTGACTGGTTTTTAATAAATTCAATATAAGCTGGTCTGGTTTTTCTTTAAAAGTAACTCGTAAAATAATTGGACATTTCAAATATTCATTTTGAAATTCTGCACTCTTAGTATACTTCAAATATGCTTCAATTTTAGTCAACAATGCTCTTTGAGTTTTTTCTTCTCCATCAATAAAACCATAGCAAATCAAGAAAAGTACAATCTCCCCTGTTTTCTTTTCTGCCATAATATCAATAGAGTATAAATCTCCAAACATTTCTTCTATCGTCATATAATAAATCTCCCATTTTGCTCTCCGCAAATTCTAATTTGTTAATCTCCATATTCATATTATATCAGTTGAAAATCAGTCATTCAATGAAATTCATAGTATGGCTATCTTTTATTTTTTCATAAAATCACTCCAATCTGAAATTTGAGTATAGAAAAAGCGGTTGATCTCCAAAGGAGTAACCGCTTTGTGTCGGAATAGGAAATTGTTAAATTAGGATTTGTAGTATTTACTATTTAAAAATTCTCTTAATTCCTTCTTTGCAACA